>JADLEU010000155.1 GCA_020845955.1 Anaerolineales bacterium | reverse complement strand
CGGCCTTCTGGCCGCGGCGGTGGTTCTGCTGCTCTTCCGCCGCCGCGGGCTTGCGCGGACCGTGATCCAGGAATGCCTCATCCGCTTGCAGGCGCTGGGCCTGCGCCTGGCCGCGTCCCCCTAAGGATGGCCGTGCCAACTGCCGCCGCGATCGTGCGCCAGCTCAAAGCCAAGGCCAACCCGGTCAATGTAGCCGGGATGGCGCGCTTCGGCATGTCGCCTGACAAGCGCCTGGGCCTCTCGATGCCCGACCTGCGCCGGATCGCCAAGCAGACCGGCCGGGACCATCGTCTGGCCCAGCAGCTGTGGAAGACCGGCATCCCCGAAGCCCGCATCCTGGCCGGCATGCTGGCAGACCCCGAGGCGCTGACGGAGGCCGAGCTCGAAGCCTGGGTGGCCAGCCTGGACTCCTGGGACGTCTGCGACCAATTGTGTATGAACCTGCTGGAGAAGTCGCCCCTGGCCCGCCAGAAGATCGCCGCCTGGGCCGCGCGCGACGAGGCCTTCGTCAAGCGCGCCGCTTTCGCCCTAATCGCCTGCTTGGCCTGGCACGACAAGCAGGCCCCCGACCAGGAGTTCCTGGGCTATCTGCCCATCATCGAGCGCGGCGCCGCCGACGGTCGCAACTTCGTCAAGAAGGCCGTCAGTTGGGCGCTCCGCAGCCTCGGCAAACGCAGCCCGCGCCTGAACCGGGCGGCGATCCAGAGCGCGCGGCGGCTGCAGAAGAGCGATGCCAGGTCTGCCCGCTGGGTGGCGGCCGGCGCCCTGCGCGAACTGCAGGGCGAGGCGGTGCGGCAGCGCCTCAAACGATAGCACCGGGCGGCGCCCTTTAGCGTGGGCGGACCCCGGTCTGGCCTATCCTCATCCGGTTGCGGGAACGCTTTGTCAGCGCGGCCAGGCGGTCCGCATGCTTTTCAAGCCTGGTCGGGCGCCAACCCCAGGATCCCCCGCCGCCGCACCGGGCTCTCGGGCCAGACCGGCAGCTCTTTTAGCCCGGCCAGGCCCAGGCGGTGCACCGGGTGATCGGGTCCCAGCGGCAGCGGCGCCACCCGGCCCATAGCGGCCGAGGTGTAGGCCGCCAGCACCCCTTCCAGCGCGCGCAGCCCGGCCTCCGCTGGCGCGGCAGGCTCACGGCCCTCGCGCACCGCCGCGGCAAAGTCGGCATGGACCTGGTCGAAGTTGTGAACGCCCGACGTCTTGGCGCGCGGCAAGTCGTCCAGGCGGCCCTGGCGGTTGACGAGGGTGAAGCTGGCCAGCGTCGTGAACGGCCCCGTGTCGTAGTTCTGATAAGTCAGCACCAGCCGGCCGTCGGTGCCGCTCAGCTCCAGGCCGCCCGGCCCTTCGCCCCACCACATCTGCACCGTGGCGTAGCCCTGGTCGAAGCCATACTGCGCCAGTGTGAAGTCCTCGACCTGGTCGCCGGGATGGTCGACGTTGTCCACCAGCGCGCTGGCGAAGCGGATCGGAGATCCAAAGAAGAACTCGGCCAGGTAGACCACGTGGACCATGTCCATCAGCACGCCGCCGCCGGCCTCCAGCGGGTCGTGGCGCCAGGCCGGGCGGTACTCGGCCGCGCCCGGGTGGTCGGGCATGCCCATGAAGTTGAGCAGCACGTGACGCAGGCGGCCCAGCGCGCCGGCTTCCACCAGCGCGCGCGCCTGGACGTACTCGGGATAGTAGACGTAGTTGTGGACCATGCCGAAGCGTAGGTTGGCCGCGCGCATCGCGGTGATCATCGCCTCGGCGTCGGCCGGGACCGTGGCGACCGGTTTTTCGGACAGGACGTGCACCCCGGCCCGGGCGCACTCTTCGACGATGGGGCGGCGAAAGCTCTGCGGGACCGTCAGGACTACGTAATCGACACCGGCCGCGAGCAGATCGCCATAGTCGGCGAAACCGGTTTCGGGCGGCAGGCCCAACAGTTCCTGCACCCTGGCGCGGCGCGGCTCGACCGGGTCGCTGACACCCACGACCTGCACGCCGCTGGTGCGCTGCAGCGCCGGCGCGTGCGCGTTCAGGGTAATGTTGCCGCAGCCGATGATGCCTGCGCGGAGTGTCTTCATGGTTAGTCTGCCTCTCCTCTCGGCCGGGCCGAGCGCCGATGTCTGGAACGATCTGTCGCCGGCGCTGGTCGTATCTTAGCGGCGCGCGACCGAGTGAAAAGCCCTTTGGACGGCGCCCGAGGACGCCGAGGCGGCTTCATACCCTTGGTGGCGGCCCGGTGGAAGCGCGCACCAGCAGCTCTCCGCGGATGGTCTTGACGATGGGCTGCTTAGGGCGGGGGCCCTGAAGCAGATCCAGCATCAGGCGGGCGGCATCCTGCCCGAGCCGATGCTTGGGCTGCGCGAAGGTGGTCAGCGGGGGCTCGGCATACTCGGCCACAAAAACGTCGTCGAAGCCTGCTACGGAGAGATCGGCCGGCACGCGCAGGCCGGCCTGGCGCGCGCGCTGCAGCACGCCCAGCGCCATCATATCGTTGAAGCAGAAGACGGCCGTGGGGCGAGGGGCGAGCGCCAGGGCCAGGCCGATGCCGGCCTGCCCTCCCGCCGGGCGGCTGTCGGGGCCAGCGAGCAGCCAACCGGGCTTCACCGCCAGGCCGTGAGCGGCCATCTCGGCCTCGTAACCGGCCTGCCGGTCCAGGCTGGCCTGGCCGCCGACCGGTGTGCCCAGGTAGGCCACCCGCCGGTGCCCCAGCGCCAGCAGGTGGCGCGTGACCGCCCGTCCGCCCGCGACGTCATCGTGAGCAATGCTGTGGGCAAAGCGTTCTGGCGCCTGGTTGTTGATCAGCACCAGCGGCACCCCGAACTTCTCTAGTTCGGCCAGGTCCGCGGGCAGGATCTGCGATGAGCAGATAATGGCTCCGTCGATGCGCCGCTCGGCCAGGCTGCGCAGTACGAGGCGCTCGCGCTCCCGGTCGCGGTAGGCAGCGGCCAGGAACAGGCTGTAGCCGGCCTCCCGCACGGCCTCTTCGATGCCGCGCACCACTTCGCTCAGGAAGGGATCGGCGATGTTGGTCACCACCACGCCCAGCGCGCGCGATTGGGTCGTCTTCAAGCTGCGCGCGGCGGCGCTGGGGATGTAGCCCATGCGCGTTGCTAGCCGCTTGATACGCTCGGCCGTGTGCGCCGGGATGGAGCTGTCGTCGCGCAGGGCGCGCGAGACGGTGGAGTGGGCCACCCTGGCCCGGCGGGCGATGTCCTTAATCGTTACCGGCATGGCAGGCGCGTCGATGGATGCACACGTGTGCACGGAGCTTGCCGTCTTTTGTAGTCGACATCCGGGTCGCTGTCAATAGGCGCTTAGCCGCGAACCTGATCATGCGATGGCGCCGGCGCGCGCCGCGGATCCCGGTATAATCCCGTGCGGCGCGAACCGGCGTGCCCGATGATTGCCCGTGCGGCACTGGCCCTGCCGTTCGCCTTCGGATCGCCGACGCGCCATGCGCGCCTCCACCCGTCCATTGGTCCGACCGGGTCAGGCAACGACCTGCTGGCCCACGGCCTGCCGAACACGCCGGGCACGCTGGGGTTGGCGGCGCTGCTGCTGGGCGGCTGATTAGGAACGAGACCGCATGCCCGATCCTTATTTCCTCGTCTTTGAAGGCTTGCAGTATGCATTGCTCCTGCTCTGCCTGCGCCATGCTGCCCGGCAAGGGCCGGCGCGCGTCTGGCAGTTGCTGGCGGGCGTCCTGTATGGTCTGCTGCTGGAGTGGGCCACAATCCAGCAGTTGCACGCCTACAGCTATGGCCGCTTCCTGCTGATGCTGGGCGATGTGCCCGTGCCAATTGGGGTCGGCTGGGGCGTCATCGTCTACAGCGTCCGGTTGTTCTCCGACGCAACTACTCTGCCGGAATGGGCGCGGCCGGTGCTGGATGGGCTGCTGGCGCTGAACATGGACCTGGCGCTCGACGCGCTCGCCATCCGGCTGGGGATGTGGGACTGGGGCATGGGGCTCCAGCTACAATACTTCGGCGTGCCGTACGCCAACTTCTGGGCCTGGTTCTGGGTCGTCTTCGCCTTCTCGACCGGGTTGCGGGTGTTGGCTCGCCCCGCCACCTTTGCGGGGCGCTGGCTGGGCCCGTTGGGCGCGCTGGCCCTGGGCGTGCTGGACGTCATCGCTATGAATGCGCTCATTACCTCTGTCGCGCCCGCCTGGTACCTGCCCACCATTGCGCTGACCTTGGGCCTGGCGCTGGCCGTCGTGCTCTCGCTGCGCCCGCGTTTCGGCGCCGTGCCGGCCGCCCCCCCAGCCTTCTGGGTGCCGTTCGTCGTGCACGTCTACTGCCTGGCCGCCGGCCTGCTCTCGGGCGTGCTGCTGCGCCCGCCCGTCCTGCTACTGGTGAGCGCCCTCATGCTGGCCCTGGCGCTGCTCTTGCACCGCCAGACCATTTCGGCCTGGCTGCGGCGCGGGCCGGCCCTCCCGGCGGCCAGCGCCTGAGAGCGCCGGGATAGTGCCTATGCGGAAGCGTCACCCGTTGAGCGCGGATCAATAACAGTTGCCCACCCCCAACCGTCCACACGTTCATACATCTGCACGCGTACACTTCCAATGCCCTCCCACCTCGCTTTCGCCGACGAAACCCGCTACAACATCGGCCGTTTCCGCGGCGTGGCGCTGGTGACACTGGCGGCCGCGAAAGCCCCAGCGCTGGAGGCCGAATTGCAGGTGCTGCTGGCCTCCGCTGGGCTGGCTGAGTTCAAATGGGAGCGGCTGCGCACCGCCCGCTACCGCTTCGCCGCCCTCGCGCTGATCGACCTGGTCCTGGCCCGCGCCGCTGCCGGCAGCCTGCGGGTCGATGTCGTCGTCTGGGATATTGCCGATAGGCGCCACGCCGTCCAGGCCCGCGACGATGTTGCCAACCTCCAGCGCATGTACGGCTTCTTGTTCAGCAGCGTCCTGCGCCTGCGCTGGCCTGCCGGCAGCCGCTGGCGCCTGCACCCCGACGAGCAGACCGCGCTCGACTGGCACCAGGTCGCCGACTGTCTGGACGCCGCGGCGGGCATGGCCGCGCCCGCCGCCCCCGACCTATTCGCGGCCGGCGGCTTCCGCCAGCGGCTGCGGCGCGAATTCGCCATCGTCCAGATCGCGCCCCTGGCCTCGCAGGCGAGCCCATTCGTTCAATTGGCTGACCTTTTTGCTGGGCTGGCAGTCTTCTCGCGCGCCGCCTATGCCGACTACGACCGCTGGCAGGCAGCCTTTGGCGCGCAGCAACACCTTTGGCCGCCCGAGGCCAGTGGGTCACTCAGCAACTCGGCCCGCGAGCGCTGCCTGGTGCTGCGTCACCTCGACGAGCGCTGCAAGGCCCACAAGCTCGGCGTCAGCCTCAAGACCCGCAAGGGCCTGTGGACGCGCCAGCCGCGTAACCCGGTGAACTTTTGGTGGTATGTGCCGCAGCACCCCAACGACATTGCGCCCCGCAAGCGGCGGCGAACGATGAGCCCGGGACTGCGGCTAACAGGCAAAGGACGCGCGTAGCCACACACCGCTCCATCCCGCGCCGCGCGTTTTTCAAACCGCGGCGCTTTCTCTATACTATGGCCATGCCTGAAATCCGCCTGACCCTGCTGCGCGAGCCGCGCAATGGCTGGCTGCTGGCCGAGCCGTCTGAGCTGGTGGCCGATGTGCTGGTGCGCTTGAAAGAAGCCGGCGGCGCCTTCGCCTGGCACCTGGTGGTCGATTTTGGCGGCGGCGACCTGCGCGCCATCCGCTTCGACGCGCTGCTGGCCCAGGCCGACCGGCCCAACCCGCCCGGCCAGCTTGGCGACTACGAGCTGCCCCACGCCAAAGCAGTCGAGCGCACCAGCATGGGCACCGGCGCGGCTGTCGACCTGGCCCGCCAACAGCCGGAACAACTGCTGGTTGTCACCGACGGCGGCCGGCCCGTGGGCGTCATCAACGAGGGCCAGACGTTGGGCGCAGATACGACGCCAGTACTGGGCGGCACCGCCGAGCCGGGCGGCGCCATCGACGACAGCCATCCCGACTATGTCGTCATCGGCGGTGTGCGCCTCGACCGGCGCCGCCGCGTGGAGGCAGCCGCTTCGCCTGGCGACGGTGGCGGCGGACCGCATGGGCGCGCGTTCACTGCCCAGCCGGCGCTCGCTGCGCCCGACCAGGTCGCCCCTGAGGGCCGCTTTTCGGTCGAAGTGGGCTTCCGCCGTGACCGCGACCCGGCCCTCAGCCGCGTCACCGGCATCGCCGTCACGCCCGCCCGTCCTGACGACACCTTCCAAGTTACGCTGATCACCGACGGCGCCTGGGTGGTGCCCGAGCAGGCCGGGCAGCCGCCGCGGCAGACCAAGCTGCTGGCGATGGATTTCGACGCCCGCGTCACCTTCACCTGCCAGGCGCACCCCGAGGTCCACGAGATCTACCTGACGGTTGAGTACGTCTACCAAGCCCAGGTGGTCGGCACGGCCACGCGCCGCGTGGCGGTGGGCGCCGACGCGCGCCTGGGCACGCGCCGGCAAGACCCTTGCCGCGTCAGCGCGGTCGAGCCCGAAGCGCAGACCGACCTGCTGCTTACCATCACCCGCTCGCGGGCGCGGCCTGGCTTCCTGCAGTGGACCATCATGGCGCCGCGCCCGGCCATCCAGATCGGTCCGCTCGTCACCAGCCTGGAGGACGCGCGCGAGTTCGCCGCCCTGATCCTGCAGGAGCTCAAGACGCAGGAATACCGCGGGCCGTTCGCGGCGCAGATCCTGGCCAACAAGGGGCAAGACATCGCCGACGTGATGCCGCTGGAGTTCTTCGATGCCCTGGAGCGCGTGCACGCCGAGCTCGGCCGCGCGCCGACTCTGCTGCTGCTGACCGACGAGACCTACGTGCCCTGGGAATTGGCGCTGCTCGACCCGCCGCTCGACCCGGCCCGGCCGCCTTACCTGGGCGCGCAGACGATCATGGGCCGCTGGGTGCGCCACGACAAGGTCATCGCGCCGCCCCCGCTGGCACTGGACGTCACGCGCCTGACCGCCGTGGCCGCCGGCTATGGCCTGGGCACCGACCTGGCCAAGCTGAAGTACGCCGTCGACGAGCAGGCCTGGCTGCACGCCAACTGGCAGGCCGAGCAGTTATCGGCGACGCGCAAGGACCTGGAGCCGCTGGTGCTGGCCCCCAAGCAGCCCGGCCACCTGATCCACTTTGCCGTGCACGGCCTCAGCGACCCCGAGGGGAACGACCAGGCGCTGCTGCTGGCCGACAAGACTCGGCTGCTGCCCAGCGCGCTGGCCGGCCGCTATCGCTGCGGCGAAGTGCCGCCTTTCAGCTTTGTCTTCCTCAACGCCTGCCAGGTGGGCACGGCCGCCAACTGCCTGGGCCAGGCGGCCGGCTTCCCCGGCGACCTGATCCGCGGCGGCGCGCTGGGCTTTATCGCCCCGCTGTGGGACGTCGACGACGCCTTGGCGCGCCAGATCGCCGAACGCTTCTACACTGCCACCCTCGGGCAGAACCAGCCCGTGGGCGAGGTGCTGCACGCCGAGCGTGCCCACTATGACCGGGCCGGCTCAACCACGCCGCTGGCGTACATCTACTACGGGCACCCCAAGCTGAAGCTGAAGCGGCCGGCAACGGACGGCTAACGCTGGACGAGCGACGCATGACCAGGGTTGAGCGGTTGCCGTTCGCCTACCTCCGCCGGCTGCAGACTGCGTTTTGAGGAGGCTCCCATGCCCCAGCTGACCGGAACCAGCACTCCCATCCCGATCGCCGGCGGCGGCTATCAACTGCTGGCCCCCGGGCTGGTCGGCGAGGTGCGTGAGATGACGGCCGAGGAGAGCGCCACGCGCGGCGACGGCGGCCTGCACGAGCCGGCCCTGCTGCGCGCCATCGCCGGCGCCGAGATGGCGGCCGGCAAGGTCTTCGAGATTACGGTTGAAAGCGAGACGCCAGCGGTCGGCCCCGGCGGCGCCCGCGCTGATGGCCTGACCGCCGTCACGCGCAGCGGCGAGCCGGCCATGGCGCTGACCATCCCGCACCTGGAAGAGGGCGCGGCCTATGCCGTGCTGTACACCGATGAGGCCGGGGTCAGCCGCTGGGTTCTGCCGGTCGATCCCCCCGATGCGGCCGCGCCGGCCGGGCGCCCGGTGCACTTCCACCTGCCGCGCGAGAGCGTGCCCACGCCGCCCGAGGCCGCCGGCGAGGGACCGCAGACGCGCGGGCCGATCAGCAAGCTCGGGCGGCGGCTGGTGCGCGTGATCGCCTGGGCCGCGGCCGACATCCTTGGCGAGGGCGCGCTGGCGGCGGCCGAGCGCTGGGAAGCCGCCCACCGCCCCTATGGCCTGCACCAGATCTACCCCGAGCGCTACGCCGCCGACGAGCCCCGGGGCGACCCGATGGACTGGCCGCATCTGGCCCAAGGACGGGCGCTGCTGCTGCTGCACGGCACCTTTAGCAGCGCCCAGGCCTCCTTCGCACAGCTTGGCCGCGAGACGCTGCAGGCGCTCTTCGACCACTACCAGGGGCGCTTCTTCGCCTTCAATCACCCCAGTCTGCGCCACTCGCCCCAGGCCAACGTGCAGGCGCTGCTCGACGCGCTGCCGGAGGGCGCCGCGCTCGACCTGGACATCATGACCCACAGCCGCGGCGGGCTGGTGGGCCGCGAACTCGTTGAACGGCTGGCGGGCCTCGACACCCAAGGCCGGCAGGTGCGGGTGCACAAGGCGCTGCTGGCGGCCTCGCCTAACCAGGGCACGATCCTGGCCGATCCCAAGAACGGCCTCGACCTGATCGACCGCTACACCAACGCGCTGACCAACCTGCCCGACAACGCCTATACCCTGACCATTGAGGGCGTCTTGACCGTGCTCAAGCTGCTGGGCGTGGGCGCGCTGACGGGCCTGCCGGGGCTGCGCTGCCTGCTGCCCGGCGGTGACTACCTGAGGAGCCTGAACCACACCGCTGACCACGCGACCACGTACTACGCCCTCGCCGCCGACTACACCCCCAGCGCGCCCGCGCTGTTGGCTCGCCTCGGGCGGCGCGTGCAGGACAAGTTCATCGACAGCATCTTTGGCGGCGAGAACGACATGGTCGTGCCCACGCTGGGGTCCTACTCGGCCGGGCCGGCCACGTTTGGCTTCCCTATCGATGAGAACCGCCGGCGCGTCTACCGCGGCGCGGCCCAGGTGCGCCACAGCAACTACTTCAGCACCCCCATCGTGCGCGAGCAGATCGTCGCCTGGCTGACCGAGACGACGTAGGCGCGCCCCGCGCCACGAGCGGCACGACCGGCCGAGACACGCCGCGCGCCGGCCGCTACCCTTGCATGTCCCCCTGCACCGTCACAGGCCCCTCGTAGTAATTCCCGCCCTGCGTGTTGATCTCGCGATAGAACAGGAAGAAATTCTTCCCCGCCTCCTGCCCAAACCCGTGCTGGGCCAGGAACGTTTGCACCTTGGCCTGGTCGAGCTTGCCCGACAACAGATCGGGCAGCGCGAACACCGCGCCCGGAAAGCGCGGGCGCACCTCGTCGAAATCGGTAATGACCACGCCGTGGTATTGGCTGGCGACGTAGAATTGCTCCATCCACTGCGTCGCGCGTTCGACTTCGCCGGCCGTGGCCGGGTCGAAGCTGCAAAAGGTCACGTACTGCCCGTCCTGCCCCTGGAAGGCGCCCAGGAAGGCCGCGGCCACGCTGATCAGGTAGCGCGTGACCCCCGCGCGCGGCGCGGCCAGCGCCTCCACCTGGTCCACGTGCAGATACAGGCCGGGGAAGTCGCGCCGGCTCTTGAAGAAGGCCGGGGTCTCGCCGTCGATGTAGCGCATCTCGCCGCTGAGCGTCACCGGCGCCGCGCCCTCGGCGTTCATACGCGCCTTGAGCGGGCCATAGAAGCGCCGCGGCACCAGCACCGGAAAGCCCTCGTGGCACACGCCGCTCGACGAGGCGGTCATGAAGTAGTGCGGCTCGCCGGCCACCTGCCTTGGGCGCAGGCGCACCGCGCCCACGCCGCCTTCGACCATGCTGGCCTTGCCGGCCGGGGTGTAGTAGGTGTGGCCGTCGACCTGCAGCTTCAGCTCGCGCGCGGCCTCGGCGCGCATCTGCTGCGCGTAGTTGGTGTGATAGCGCCCGGGCGCCAGCGGGAACCACTCGAACAGGTGAAAGTGCTCGAGCGTCACGCGCCGGGTGTCGAACAACTCTTCGGCCACGAACTTGGCCCACACCTGCGCGTTGTCTTCGCCCTTCAGGCTCAGACCGCCGGCCGGGGTGCTCTGCCGGCCGAGCAGCGGGTAGTGCAGCAACTGCACCTGTTGGTCGATCAGCGGCGGTAGTTGATAGTTGTCGATCCGCTCGCTAGCCTGAGCCAGCTTGGCGATCAGCTCGGCGTCGGTGGCGGCCTGCGGCCCGGCCATGGGATTGCTGTGGGCGCCCACGCGCATGCCCGGCGCGGGCCGCTGTTCCCATGGTTTGAAGTCGCCGGCCTGGGGCTCTTCGGGTGGCAACGCGTTATCAAGCGGGTTTCCAGACATGATTGACGCCTCCACGTGCTTGCTTACGCACCGGCCTACACGCCCTACGCACACACGCTTGTGGACCGCGGCCGAGGCGACGGCGCGGAACTTAGCCCTGCCCGCCCCGCTTCTCGCGCGCCTGCTTGACCTTGGCGGCCACGCGCTGCACCACCTGGGCCAGGCCAAAGCCCGGATTGGTCAGCGTGCTGGTCGTGGCCACAAAGATGTCGGCCGCCAGGTCGCCCAGGTTTCCCAGCCAGCGTTCCAGCGGCACGGGATTGGCCTGTTCGCTCTTGTGCGCCTCGGTCTCAATGCGCCTGACCAGGTCCTTGAGCTCGGCCGGGTCCACGTTGGGGTCCGGCGGGCGCGCGTCGATCTGGCGCTGGATCTGCCGGAACTGCTCGATGAGCGCCTGAGTCTGCAGCGCATCGGCGCCCGCGGTGGTGGTGAGCTTGTCGCGGCCGACGATGTCGCCGCCGGCGTGCTGGCTGATAGTTTGATTGCCGCCGACGAAGCTGCCTCCCACGTCGATCGGCCCGGCGTAATAAGCCCCGCCGCCGGTGTTCACCACGCGCTTGCCGCCAGTGAAGACGTCGCCCGCGACGTGCGCGTGGTCGCCCAGTTGAATGTTGCCCGAGCCGGTCTGCGTCTGGGCCCGGGCCGTCGCCGCGCCGGCCTTGCCGGCCTCCGGCTCTTTCTCCGGTGCTGCGGCGACCCCGGCCGCCCACAGCCGCTCGCCTTCCGCGCGTAGCAGCAGCACCGGGGTGGCAAAGGCGCGCGAGTCGGGCGCGTCGTCGAACAGCACGGCCCGGGCGCGCGTCAACGCCGTTTCGACCTCGCCCGCCTCCGGCCCGCTGCACAGCGACTGGTAGAAGACTGTCGTGAGCTTCTGCGCGGCCCAATCGTAGATGTCCCACTGCATGGCGACCACGGCCGGCACGCCCTGGGCCGCGATCTGCGGCGCCAGGCCCAGCAGCGCCTCGGCCGAGTCGCCCGCGGCGCCCTGGCAGGCGTTGAGCACCACCAGCCGCGCGCTCTCGCGATTGCGGAAGAAGCCCGCCACCGTTGCGGCCGAGGCCGGAAAGTCATCGCCCTGCTCGTCGTTCAGGTGCAGGCGCGGCTGTCCCTCGGACAGGCTGCCGTGGCCGATAAAGTGCACGATGTGGGTCTCGGCCGCGTTCAGCGCGCCGCGGACACGCTCGCGGGTGACGATGCCCTCCAGCCACTCGAGCACCACCGGTGGGCCGCCCTCGGCGCTGGCGCGCTGGCTGGCGGCCGCCACGGCTGCGTTGAGCGCGGCCTTGTGCCCTTCCAAGTCGATGCCGGGCGCGCGCGGCGCGACGCCCAGGATGCGCAGCGGGCGCGGGGCTTCCAGCGCGCGCACCGGCACTGGCAGGCTCAGGAAGCGCGCCAGCACCGTCTCGGTCGAGACGCACAGCGGCGCGGCCTCGCCCGGCAGCCACAGCAGTTCCCAGGGCAGAGCGTTCAGCTCGGCCGGCGCCAGCCGCAGCCGCAGGCGCAGCCCGCCGCCGGGTTGGGCGGCCGCCGCGCCGCGCGCCTGGAGCAGCAGGTCGCGGATGGCGCCCGGCAGGATGGCCGCTGCCAGGCGCTCGCCCAGCGCCTGAAGATCCGCGGCCTCGGTCCGGCCGCGCTGCACGGCGGCCAGGGCGGTCTGCACGGCCGCGTCGCTCACGTCGAAGGCGCTCACCGGCTCGGGCTGGCCCGTGGCCGGCACCTGCCCCAAATGGCATTCGGCTCGCACGGGATAGCCGGCCGCGGCGCGGTGGCCGGCGAAGAGATCGAAGGGGAGGTAGTTCATATGTGCCTCGGGCCAGACGCTTAGAGGCTGCGGATCACGGCCACCACATGCCGGTCTCCAGGATGGCCTGGGCCGCGGACAGCGCGGAGGCTGCCCCGCCGGGGGTGGACAGGGCCGGGGCCAGCTCGGCCAGTAGCGGCAGAAACTCGCCGCGCGGCAGGCGCTCGAAGGCGTGCAGCGCGCGCGTGAGCGCGGCGAAAACATCGAGCCCGCCGGCCTGGCAGATCGGCAGGAAGCGCGGCGCGGCCTGCATGGCGCTGGCCAGATCGCCGCTGGCCCAAACGCTTTCGAGCGCCTCGGCCATGGCGGCGTCGGGGAGCGCGGCGCGCACGCGGCTCAGCAGGCCCGGCTGCCCATTGGGTGAGGCACGTATGCGCGCTACCAGTTGGCGCGCATACGGCAGCCGCTCGGCCTCGGGCAGCGCCTTAAGCCGCTCGGCATGCGCCTCGGTCACCTGCCCGGGTGCTTCGGCCTCGATGCTCGCGACGGCGATGTCTAGCACTTCGCGCCGCTCAACGGGCGGCAGGCAAGCGGCCATCTGCAGCAGCACGCGTGGGAGGTCGTCACTCCCCAGCGGCCCGGCCACGGTCAGGGCTTCGTCGAGCAGCGGGCCGCGCTCGGCGGGCGGGCGCGTGGCCGCCAGCGCGGCCAGTGAAGTCGCCTGCGGGTCAATGAACTCCATCGCGCGCGCCAGCGACAGCGCCGCCTGCCAATTCGCTTCCTCCAGCAGGCCTGGGGCCAGCCCGACCAGCGCGGTCGATCGGTCGTAGTCGCTCTCGAGGGCGGCCGCCACTTCCAGCGCCTCGGGCAGGGCAACGGCCGGCAGGCGCGGGGCCAGCTTCGCCAACGCCTCGGCCCGCATGCGCTGGTCAGGGATCTCCGCCAGCGCCGCGAAGGCCTCTCCCAATAATTGCTGCCGGACCGCATCGCCGTCTGCCAGCTCCGCCATTTCCGCCAGCCAGGGCGTGCGCTGGTAAGCGTGCCGCACCGTGCGGATGGCCGCGGCTGCTTCGCTCACGGCTGCCGGCTGCATCTCGACCGGAACGCTGTGCGCCACGCGCATCAGCGCCTGGGCGCGAGTGCCCGGGTGCTCGATAGCGGCCGCGGCGGCCTCGGCCTCGGCATACACCCCGGCCGCTTCGGCCGGAGGCAGGCGCGCGGCCAGGGCCAGCAGCGGCTCGGATTGGCCCTGACGCCACATCGTGCGCGTCGTCGCCAGGGCGGCCTCGAGGCGAGCGCCCGCAAGTTGCGGCGCCAGGGCCGCGAGGGCGTCCGCGCGATAGACGTCGTTCGTCGAAACGGCCAGCAGCGCCAGCATCTCGTCCAGCACTACCTCAGGGAGCGGGTGCGCCGCCAGCCGCGCGGCCTCGGCCAGGCGGTTGTCCTCGGCCGGGATGGCTTGCGCCACGCGCCAGGCGGCGGCGAGTGTCTCGGCGCGCTGCGGCTGGGGCAATTGCCTCGCCAGGGCCGCCAGCGCCCGGGCGCGCTCGGGCTCGTCCTGCAGGGCACGGGCGGCGGCCAGCGCGTCGGTAAGCGCGGCGGCGCGAGCCTCCGCCGGCAGACGCGCGGCCAGCCGCTGCAGCAGCCGCGCCCGGTCGGTCGGGTCGGTGAGCGTCCGGGCAGCCTCCACGGCCGCCGGCGCCAGGTCGGGCGGCAGTTTGTCTACCACGTGGTCGAGCATGGCCTCGCGGTCTTGCTCGCCGGCCTCGGCGGTGATGCTGGCCACCACCTGTTCCAGCAGTCTACGGCCTTCGGCCGGCGCCAGCCGTGGGGCCAGCGCCGCCAGCGCCTGGGCGCGCACCGCTGGCTGTTCGACCTTCCAGGCAGCGGCCAGCAATTGCTCGACCTTGTCAGCCGGCAGACAGAAGGCGTATTTCTCGACCAGGCCGCCCCAGGCCGCCGCCTTATGGGCGCGCAGCGCTTCCTCGCTGCCCTTAATGGCCAGGCGCGGAACGGCCACGGCGCGCTCGAAGTCCTCTGCCAGGCTGGGGCGCGCCTGATCCTGTAGGTCCGGTGGCAGCGCGGCAACCACGCGGATCAGGGTCTCCGCGCGGACCTCATTCCACTCGACGCTCTGCGCGGCAGCCAGGGCTTCGGCCAGCAGCGCCGGGCGGTCGCCGGCCGGCACATACGCGCTCAGGCCGTGCAGCACGCGCGCCCGCTCGTCGGCCTCGTCAATCGCGGGCAGGTAATCGAAGATCTGGGCCGCCACATCCTGGCGCTCGGCCTCCGGGAGGTGCGGCAGCAGGGCCAGTAGGGCGGCGGGCAGCGCCTGCGGGCCGCGGCCCAGGTGACGCGCGATGGCCAGCGCCTGCTGGCGCAGCGGCGCGGCCTCAGCCTCAGGCAGGCGGTTGGCGAGCCGCGCCAGCGCCACTTCGCGGTTGTCAATCTGGTCCGCTCGCGCTATGCTCTCAGCCGCGCGCGCGGCCAGGCCGGGCGGCAGGTGATCGACCAGCGCCAGCAGCGCCTCCGGCGCCTCGCCCAGGATAGGCAGGGCCAGGTCAAACGCCTCAGCCACCAAGGCCGGCCGCTCAGCCGCCGGCGCCGCCGGGATGAGCGCGGCCAGTGCCAGGGCGCGCTCGCGCGCCTTCTGCTTCTGGCGGGCCAGGACCAGCCCCAGCGCCAGCGGCATCACCCTGGCGGCCACGCAGTCGGCCAGCAGTTCGGGCGGCAGGCTGGCGCTGAGCGCCATGACGCTGGTAAAGCACAGCGCGGCCCGCACTTGCTGGCCGAGCGCCCTGGGGCCATCGGCCGCGGCCCGGCGCCAGGCGCGGCGCACATCGGCCAGGAAACCAATCGGTGTGCCGCTCACTGCTTCGTGCGCGCGCAGCCAACTTTCGGCCACCAGCGCCGCCGCCTCGGCGCGCGGCGGCTGGCCGTGATCGTGGGTGGGCTCCAGATGGGCTCCGTAGTATTGCACCAGGTAGGGCGAGGCCTGCGCGGGCGCCAGCGTGCCGGCCGCCAGCGCCTCGACTAGTTCGCGGCCCAGCCGTAAGAAGCGTTCGAGCCAGGCCTGCTGTTCGCGCGGCGCCAGTCGCGCCCAGAAATAGTCGTCCAGCCGCGGATGACTGAAGACGTAGCCGCTGGCTTCGCCGTCTCCAATGACGAAGCGGTTGACGGCGCGCGCGGCCTCGTCCAGCACCCAACTGTCCTCGAACACGTCCGGCGTCAGGGCCAGCACGTCGTCCTTGCTCAGCGGTCCCAGCGCAGCCGCGCACAGGTTCAGCAGCCCGCGCACGCGCCTGTCTTGCAGCGGGTTGGCGGCGCCCCACAGCTTGCGCTGCTCGTCGAACCAGCGGTCGAAGTAAGCCTCCAGGCCGGGCCGCAGCGTCTCCAGGTCCTGCGGCGTCATCACCGCTGCCTGGCCGGCGCGCGGCAGCAGCGCCTCGACGTACAGCCGCACTAGCAGCGGATCGCCCTCGCTCAGCGCTGCCAGCTTGGCCACCAGGTCGCCCTTGGCGGCCAGCGCCCCCAGCGGGTTGCCCATTTGAACCAGCACATCGGCCACGCCGGCCGGGTCGAGCGCGGCCAGCTTCAGCCGGCGGGCGCGACCCGGCGGGTCCCAGCTCAGTTGGCTCAACCACCGGCTGGCGTCGGGGTCACCTGCCAGCAGGCGCGCGGCCGCCAGTACGCGCAGGTGCGGCGGCGGGGCCAAGGGGAAGAGATCAGCGGCGACTTCCCAGCCGGCGGCCTCGTCTAGCCCGTCGAGCACGACCAGCAATTGCTCGCCGCCGGGCGGGGCGCGTCGCAGAAACTCGGAGAACAGCCCGCGGTATTGCTGCACGTCGTGGATCGGGCCGATCGGCTCGCCAAAGATGTGCGCCAGGCGTGCGGCCAGCCCGGCGAAGACCACGCTTTCCAGGTTGGTGTTAAAGCGGATGCTGATGGGAAAGAAGACGATGTGCCAGCGCGGCGCACTCGCGCCGGCCGCCGTGATCTGGGCGGCGGCCAGCCGCGTCACCCAGTGGGCCAGCAGGCCGCTCTTGCCGCGCCCGGCCGGGGCGGCCAGCAGCGCATAGGGCGGGGCGGTTGGATCGGCCAGCCAGGCGTCCAGCGCGCCCAGGTCGGCGCCGCGGCCCCCAAACGGCGCCGGCTGCGCCGGCGTGCCCACGTAATATTCGAGGAAGTTGCGCACCCGCGCGTCATAGCGCGTGGGCAGCGCCTCCATCCCGGCCGTGAAGTAGTTGTAGATGTGCTGGCCGCCCGTGAAGACGTCGCCGCTGATGTGGGCGTTCGGCCCGAGGCTCAGGCTGCCGGCCGCGTCAGTCATGCTGGGAGGTCCTACTCACGTTCCACCTCGTACCCCGCCTCTTCCCAGGCCTCGATGCCGCCTTCGACCTGCAGCAAGTCGGTGTAGCCGCGCCGCGCCAGCACCGACAGGCCGGCCACCGAGCGGTTGCCGCTGGCGCACTGCACGGCCAGCGGCCGGTCGGTGGGCAGCGACAGCGCGATCCAGGGCAGCTGGCCGTTCTCGATGTGGATGGCGCTGGGAATGTGGCCGGCCTCCCACTCGTCGGCCTGGCGCACGTCGAGCAGGGTGAGTGGCTCGTCCGAGCGCAGGCGCTGGCGCAGCTCGTGGACCGAGATGCTGCGCGCGCTGCTGGTCTCGTAGCCGGCCCGCGCCCAGGCCTTCACGCCGCCCTCCAGGTAGCCCAGCAGGTTGTCGTAGCCAATGCGGATGAGCTGGCGCACGGCCTCCTCGCGCCGAGCGGCGTCGTCCTCCACCACGACCAGCCTGGCCCCAAACGGGACCAGCCAGCCGGCCCAGGTGATGAGCGGGGCGCTGAGCGGAATGCCATACGCGCCGCGCACATGGCCGGCGGCGAAGGCCTGCCGCTCGCGCACGTCGAGCGCCAGGGCGCCCTGCTGCCAGAGAGCGCGCGCCTCGGCCGCGCTCAGCGGCGCCAGCTTCGGAACGCCCCCCAGCACGCGCGGCCCGCGCTGGTTGATGCCGCGCATTTCCTTGTAGTAGACCGGGTAGGACGGCAGCCCGCTCAGCGCCGCTTGCATAAACTCGTTCTCGTCGCGCGCCTGGGCCAGCCGGTTGGTGCGCCGCTCGCGGCCGATAGTGGTCGTGCGCGCTGACGAAACCGGCGCGGCGCAGAACGAGCCGGCGCCGTGCGTGGGGTAAACCTCGACCGCATCCGGCAGGCTGAGCAGCTTGTGGCGCAGGGTGTCGTACAGCTGGCGCGCCAGCGGCGCGCACAGGTCGTGCCCCAGCAGATCGGTGCGGGCCGCGCCGCCCACGACCAGCGCCCCGCCGCTGAAGACGGCCCGGGGCGTCTGCCCGTCCGGGTCGGTCAGCACAAAGCTGATGTGCTCGGGCGTGTGCCCCGGCGTGGCCAGCACGCGCAGCGCCTGGCTCGCCAGCGGCAGCACATCGCCCTCGGCCAGCGGGCGGTGGTCAAAGCCCAGTTGGGCCGCGGCGGCCGCGCCGATTTCAGCCCCGGCCTGCGCGGCCAGCTCACGAGCGCCCGAGACAAAGTCGGCGTGCAGGTGGGTATCGAGCGCGTGGGTCAGCCGCACGCTCAGCCGCTCGGCGGCATAGCGGTAGCGGTCCACGTCGCGCAGAGCGTCGATGAGCATGGCGGTATGGGTGGCGTGCGAGCCGACCAGGTAGGCCGAGTTGCCAAGGCCTTCGTCCACAAACTGCTCGATGAAGACTTCGTCGGGGTTCACGGAAGTCGTCCTCTGGCACCCTGGCCGGCTGCCTAATAGATCTCCGGCCGCCGGTCCTCAAACACCGGGATCCGCTTGCGCACCGCGTCTGCCTGCGCCAGATCGATCTCGGCGGTGAGCAGCGCCTCGGTGCTGCCGCCCTCCACCACCGTCTCGCCCCACGGGTCGATGACGGCCGAGCCTCCGCCAAAGACCTCACCGTTCGCCTCTCCCACCCGGTTGCAGCCTGCCAGGTACATCTGGTTCTCGATGGCGCGGGCGCGCAGCAGCGTCTGCCAGTGGTAGGCGCGCCGGGCCGGCCACTCGGCCGGCAGCAGCGCCAGCCGCGCGCCGCGCAGCGCGTAGTGGCGGAACATCTCCGGGAAGCGCAGATCATAGCAGATGCCCAACCCGGTGAGGCCCCAGTCGGCCTCCACCAGCTCCAGCCGTTCGCCCGGCGCCAGCCACTTCTCCTCGTTCATCAGCCGGAACAGGTGCGTCTTGCGGTAGGTGCCGCTGAGCCCGCCGCCCGCGTCGAACAGCGCAAAGGCGTTGTAGGCGCGGCCGTTGCGCGCCTCCAGCACCGAGCCGCCGATGGCGATGCGGTGCTCGCGCGCCAGCTCGGCCAATTGGGCGAAAAGGCCCTCGCCGGGCGGGCTGGCGTGCCGCTGCCAGTTTTCCAGGTCGTAGCCGGTGGACCACAGCTCGGGGAACAGAACCAGCGCCGAGCCGCGCCGGGCGGCTTCGGCGGTCCAGGCCCGCACGCGCTCGAGGTTGGCGGCCGGGTCGCCGAGATGGACGTTCATTTGGCCCAGGGAGAGCGTGAGGGTCATGAGACAATCCTTTCAAGGAGGAACTCGAGCACCACGCGGTTGAACGTTTCCGGCTGCTCCAGGCTCGGCAAGTGCGCGGCGCCGCGGATCAGGGACATCTGCGCGCCGGGGCGCGGACTCGGTCATGCCAATGGCGTGGTTGCCGCCGGTGACCAGGGCGACTCTGCCCTGCAGCCGGGGGTCGATCACGCCGGCGTCTCCACGCCGGCGGCCCTCAGCGCCGCGCGCACGTCCAGGCCGGCCCGGAAGTGAATGGCCCGCATGCCGGCCGCCTGCGCGGCCTCCACGTTGGGCGCGTAGTCGTCCACGAACACGGCCTCCTCCGGACGCACCCCCAGCCGCTCGGCGGCCAACTGGTAGATGCGCGGGTCGGGCTTGGCCAGGCCCACCTCGGCCGAGATCAGGATGTCGTCCACCGCCGCGTCGAGCCCAAAGCGCTCGGTAAAGGCTGTCCGCGCGCGGGGCCAGGCGTTGCTGAGGATGCCGGTCCGGTAGCGCGGGCGCAGCGATTGGATCAGATCCACCAGCTCGGTGTCGAGGCGGTCACCGCCCCAGAAGTCGCGCTGGCAAGCCTGCAACTGCGCGTCGTCCAGGTTCAACGTGCGGGCCACGTGCGCCCAGACCTCGTTCTCGGTCGCCTGGCCCAGCGTGGCGCGCTTGGCCGGCTCGGAGTCGAACACCAGCGCTTCGAGCGCCTTGGGCGGCAGCTCCAGCTGTTCTTCCCAACGGCGGCGCCCGGCCGCGTCCGCGGTGCGCACGATCACGCCCCCAAAATCAAAGATGACGGCCCTAATCATCGCCGGCGATGTCCTTGAGATAAGCCACGCTGGTCCAGAAGGCGGCAAAGCCCAGCCGCTCGTACAGCGCCAGCGCGCCGGTCAGGTTCTCGGCGTCCACGCCCAGGGCAGCCGACTGCAGCCCCTCGGCCTGGAACGCCCGCATCGAGTTGACCAGCAAGGTGGTGGCCAACCCGCGCTTGCGCCAGGCCCGGCGCGTGCCCAGCGACCCGATCCAGCCGGTGCTGTGCCCCTGGCGCTCGCTTTCGGCCAGGTCCACCCGATTGAGACTGAAGGCCGCGACCTGGCCGCCGTCCACCACCAGCCGCGTCAGGTCCGGCCGGAAGCTCGAGCTCTCGACAAAGAACCGCTGCCAATCGGCGGCCGAGACGTGCTCGGGCTGCCAATGGTCGCGAAAGGCCTCGTTGAAGGCGTCCCGCACGTGAGCGCTGAGTTCGGGCCGAAAGGGCGTCACCGTCAGGCCGGCCGGCAGTTGCGGCGGATCGGGCAGCGGCTGGCTCAGGCCGCGCCGCATGCGGTAGAAGTAGCGCGCCGGCCGGAAGCCATGGCGCTCGAACACCGCCCGCGCCTGGGCGTCTTCCTTCGGCGTTCCGCCGCGCAGCATCCGCGGTCCCCGGAAACCGGCGGCTGCCGCGATCTCGCGCAGCTTGGCGCGGCCGCGCGTTTCCAGCCAGTCCAGCAGAGCATCTTCCAGGCCCCGGCCGCGCCAGGCCGGGTGCACGTCGTTGTCGAGGAAGGCGCGCGCCTCGTCCTCCGGCCGCGGATTGGCGTATACCCGGCCGAAGGCAACCACGGTTCCGTCGGCCGCCAGGGCCAGGCGCGAATCCGTCTCGGCCAGCGACCATTCGTCCTCGAACTCGCGCTCCAGGTCGGCCAGCGCCGGCGCCCGCGGATTGCCGCTGGCCGCGTTGGCGGCCGCCAGCAGCGCCTGCACTCCAGGCAGATCGGGCGGCTCGACGGCCCGCCAGGCAAACCGTTCGAGCGCAGAGGATGTCGTTGGTGTCATGCGAGTCATTATACAAGCTCCACCTTCCAAGCCGCACTCCGTTGACACCCTATTTCTCCGGAGGTAGAATCCGCGCGTTATGGCTCAGGAAAGCGCAGTGGACCCAGACTTAGATCCCGACTCTACTCACCCGTTCCACCCGCCCGGAGACTGACCCGCGCTTCGCGTTCGCCTTTTGACGCGCCCCGCTGGCCTCCCCGGCCACGGGGCGCGTGAGTTTCGGAGGTGAACATGGAGCAGAAGGTCATTGACAGCGTGCTCGAGCGCGTGCGCGCCGCGCTGGAGCACGACAAAGTCGAAGACGCCATCTCGGCGCTGGCCATGCTTCACCCAGCCGACCGCGCCGATGCCTTCGCCGGCTTGCCCCAAGACGACCAAGTAGAAATCCTCCCGCGCCTGGACACTCAGGCGGCCGCCGATCTGCTCGAAGAGCTCGGAGACGAGGAGGCCGCGGCCGCGGCCGCTCACCTGCCGGCCGGCACCCTGGCTGACGTGCTCGCAGAAATGGAGCCCGACGAGGCTGCCGACATCCTGGGCGACCTGCCGCCCCAGCAGGCGGCCGACGCCCTGGCCCAGATGGAGGCCGAGGCGGCCGAAGACGTGCGCCCGCTGCTGGGCCACCCCGACGACACTGCCGGCGGGCTGATGACGTCGGACTTCGTGGCCCTGCGCCGCCACACGACCTGCCAAATGGCCATCGACTTCCTGCGTGGGCTGCAGCGCGACGCCGCCACGCCCTACTACCTGTACGTCGTCGACCGCGATGGCCGGCTGATCGGCGTCGTGGGCCTGCGCGACATCATCGTGGCCGCGCCTGAGGCGACCATCGAAAGTATCATGGGCCGCGACGTCATCAGCGCGGCCGTGGGCACCGACCAGGAAGAGGTCGCGCGGCTGATGCAGCACTACGACCTGCTGGCCCTGCCGGTGGTGGATGCCGGCAGCCGGCTGGTGGGCGTCATCAACTACGATGATATCGTCGATGTGATCTCCGAGGAAGCGACGGAAGACTTGCAGAAGATCGGCGGCACCGAGGC
The DNA here is from genome assembly GCA_020845955.1 of Anaerolineales bacterium. Classification (GTDB taxonomy): domain Bacteria; phylum Chloroflexota; class Anaerolineae; order Anaerolineales; family UBA6663; genus JADLEU01. The sequence goes on along the minus strand of JADLEU010000155.1, from coordinate 9,964 downwards.
GCTCGACGAGCCGTATATGCTGATCGCGTTCTGGCGCATGATCCGCAAGCGCGCGGGCTGGCTGGTGATCTTGTTCTTAAGCGAAATGCTCACGGCCACGGCGATGGGGTTCTTCGAGGCGGAAATCGCCCGGGCCGTGGTACTCGCGTTGTTTGTGCCGCTGATCATCTCCAGCGGCGGCAATTCGGGATCGCAGGCGGCTACGCTGGTGATCCGGGCGATGGCGCTGGGCGAGGTGCGGCTGCGCGACTGGTGGCGCGTGATGCGGCGGGAGGTGCTGTCGGGACTCACGCTCGGGGCGATCTTGGGCGCGATTGGCTTCATGCGCATCACGGTCTGGGCGCTGGCGTTCGATAGTTATGGGCCTTTCTGGCCGTTCATTGCTGCCACAGTTGGCTTGTCGCTCGTCGGGATCGTGATGTGGGGGACGCTGACCGGCTCGATGCTGCCCATTCTTCTGCGGCGCATCGGGCTGGACCCGGCGACATCGTCCGCGCCGTTTGTCGCTACTTTGGTCGATGTCACCGGATTGATCATCTACTTCAGCGTGGCATCTGTCGTGTTGCGTGGGACGCTGCTGTAGAGGTCCTGCCCCGTCCAGTTCCAGGGGCGGCCACCTGTCTGGCAGCCCATGGTTGCCCGCACCGCGCGCTCCACGGCCGGCACATATGCCCTGCCTCGGGCCGCCGTGTTGCGGGCTGCCTGTGCTGGCGGGACCACCTTCCAGCGTCCAGCCCTAGACCGTCTCGGGCGCGGCCAGCGCGCCAATTCCCGCATCGGCTTGTTCCATCGTGAGCGCCTGGTAATCGGGCAGCAGTTCTTCCGCGTTGCGCACCGCTGGGATGGCGTAGGACACGGCGCCCGCCAGCGCCATCGCCAGCCCTGCCAGCAGCGTCATCAGCGCCATGCCGTGCCCTGGCCCGGTCCCAACCAGCGCGCCAAACGCGCCGGCCAGCGCGCCACCCGGCTGCATGCCCGGCTCGAACACCCGGTCGGCCAGCGGCCCGGCTGCCAGGATGGCCAGCGGCGCGCTGACCTGTGCGATCAGCCGCCGCACTGAAAACACGCGCCCCTGCACGTCGGGCGCCACCTTGGCCTGCCAGAGGGCCTGGTTCGACCCGTTTAGGATCGGGACCGTCCCCGAGCCCGCGAAGTTCCCCACGTACCAGAACGACAGCCCAAAAGCCCGGGTCGCCTCGGTGAGGCCCGTCACCACGTGGCCCAGCAGCACCCCGTGAACCCGCCGTTTGGGACCGCCCCAGGCCGCTATCAGCACGCCGCCCACCACGCCGCCCAGCGCCCCAGCCGACTGCACGCTGCCCAGGATCGTGGCGCTGTTCCTGGTCTGCGCCAGGATCATCGGCGCCATCACCGTCATGCCCAGGCTGGCCATCAGATTGCCCACGAAAAACACGAGCTGCAGCCCCAGCAGGCTGGGCCGGGCCACGATGTAGCGAAAGCCGTAGGCGGCCTCCTGCAGCAGGCTGCCCTGGCCGGCGCGGCCCTCGGCCGTCGTCTTCGGCTGCGGGAGGCGCACGATCAACAGCGCGCCGATGGCGAACAGGAAGGTGGCGATGTCGATCAGCAGAATCCCGGTCAGGCCGATCGTGACGATCAGCACCCCGGCCAGCAGCGGCGCCAGGGTGTTGGCGGCCGATTCGGCCAGCGAGATCATGCCGCTGGCGCGGCCATATTGCGCCTTGGGCAGCAGCAGCGTCGTCGCCGCGCCGTAGGCCGGCCACTGGAAAGCCTGGAACGTGCCGGCGAAGACCCCGGCCACGTACAGATGCCAGATCTCCAGCCGGCCCGCGCTGTATAGGCCCAGGATGGCGATCGTGGCCAATCCAGTTCCCAGGTCGCTGAACATCATCACCAGCTTGCGGTTCCAGCGATCCACCAGCGCGCCCGCGATCGGGCTGAACAGCACGGTCGGCGCGAAGTGGAAGAAGCCCACCAGCGCCAGGGCGGTGGCCGAGTTCGTCAGTTGCCAGGCCCAGGTCGTCAGCGCGAAGCCCGTCATCGCCGACCCAAACAGCGATATGACCTGGCCCAGCCAGACGGTCAGGAAGGTGCGCATCTCAGTTGATCCCCCACAGATTACTCGCCTGCTTGGGGAATAGCGCCATCAACAGCGCGCGGATCTCGTCGCCGTTCGTCCAGCAGTCGGCGTAGGCCTGGCGCAGCTCGTCGAGCGAGCGGTAGCCGAACAGCATCTGCAGAAAGGTCAGGTTGGGAAAGCCGGCGCTGCCCCGGTCCTCCGGCTTCGGCTGCCAGGGCTCGATCGCCGCCAGCCGGCCGCGCTCCAACACCAGGCGCAGCCCGCGCCGGTAGAAGCTCAGCTTCAGCTCGGCGCTGTGGCCCGGCGCCGGCGAGCGCGCCAGCCGCGCCTCCAGCGCCGGCCCAACGTGCCGTAAGAACCCGGGCAGATCGGCCACCCGCGCGTACCAGGCGTAGGTGGGCCGGGTCAGCGGCAAGCGGTCGGCAACCGCCTGGTAGACCGGGTGCTCGGCTCCCAACGCAAAGATGAGACGCTCGTTGGCCTTGCCCATGCGCGCTGCTTCAACCTCGCCCATGGCCCACAGCCAGCGGATGACGCCGGGCGTGACTGCCAGCCACGAAATCCCCCGCTCCAGTTCGTAGGCAAGACAGGCCTGGCCGTTCCCCGGGCCGCCGGTCCACAGGTTGGCCGGGCACGCCAGGAAGCCGATCGCCTCGCCCTCGGCGGTCTCGATGATGCGCACCGCCACGGCGTTGGCGTTTTCGGGGCTGCGTCCCTCGATCTCGTAGCGCCATTCGTCCGGCGTGCGCGCGCAGGGGATCAAGTCTCGGCCCACGACCACGCGGTTGTACAGGTCGGTCAGGAAGGGGATGTCGTCGGGCGTGGCCGGGCGGATGGCGTAAGGCTCGCGCTCGTCCGCCTTCAGCCGCGGCACCTGTGGCGCGAAGCCGCTGCGCCCGCCGCTGAGCGCCAGACCCATCTCGTAGTCGAACTGCCGGTAATAGAAAGGGATATGGATGCGCGCGTTGAAGGCGCCCAGGGCCTCGGCGTCGGCCGGCGTGGCCCGGCGCATTCGCAGCCCGTCGCCCAGCTCGCGCAGCGCCTCCGGCGCAGCGGTGGTCAAAGTGCTCATTTCACTGTCTCGCTCTCGTATATGGCTGGCCAAGCCTAGCGCCAGCCCAGCTCCCGCGCGTCACCCTGGCCGCCCAGCGCCAGGTAGGCGCTTTCCACGTTGAGCTTGTGCGGCTCGGCGTTCTCGCCCCGGCGCCGATAGGCCATATCGGCGCACAGCGCCACGGCCTCAGCCGGGCCTAGACCCTGCGTCACGGCGCGGGTGACGCGCTCGCGCAGCTCGGCCAGGTAGGCGCGGTCTTCGTCCAGCCGGACCCGGATCTCGGCTGGCTCGGTCGTGGGATGCCCGTGGCCGGGCACCAGCACGTCCAGGCGCAGCGTTTCCAGCCGGGCCAGCGTACGCTCGTAGGCGCCCAGGTCGTGCGACACAAACGGGATCTCCAGGTCGCTCAAGATGTCCGACGCCCACAGGCAGCCGCCGGCCGGCTCGTAGGCCGCCAGCTGGTCCGGCGCATGGCCGGGCACGTGCAGCAGCCGCAGTGAAAGGCCGCCCAGGCTGAGCGCATAGTCGTCGACAAAGGTCTCGTCGGGCAGCGGCGGCGCGAAGGGCGCCTCGCGCCGGCGGCCCAGGCGCGCCTCCCATTCGGCCACCTGGTCCTGGATGCCTTCGCGATCGCGCGCGACCGCGGCTGGATACTCGGCCTGCGCCAGGGTGCGCACGCCGCGCAGCCGTTCGGGCCCCAGGATGTGATCCCAGTGGCTGTGCGTCAGCACGAGCCAGCGCGGTACGGCGCCCTGCGCCGCCACCCACCCGCCCAGCGCGTCGATCTCCTCCGGCCGCATGCACGGGTCGATCAGCAGCGCCTGCCCGTCGCTCAGGAAGATGCCGCTGTTGGTGTGGAAGAACTCGCTCTGCGCGTACCACAAGTTGGGCGTGAGTTGCGCCGGCATGGTTGGTCTGGCCCTTGAGTCCCTCTCAGATCCCGCTGCCCTTTATTTCCTCTGTTCCTTCTGCCAGACTTCATACGTCTTCTCCGGCACGGGGCGCATGCCGGCGCGCTCGTACAGGCGGGTGGCCCCCGTGGGGCTGGCGGCGTCGACCCCCAGCGCGATCTTGCGCTGGCCGCGGGCGTGCAGCGCCGCAAAGCAGGCCTGCAGCAGCGCCTGAGCCACGCCGCGCTGCCGCCATTCGCGCCGCACGCCCACCGTGAAGATCCAGGCCAGGCTGGGATCTTCCGGCACGCGCAGTTGGCTGAAGGCGGTGCCGATCACCTGGTCACCATCCACGGCCAGGAAGCGCAGGCTCGGGTCGAAGTCCGGGCTGTTCTGCCAGCGGTGCCGCCAGCGCTCCAGGCCCTCTTCGAAGGGGCTTTCGACAAAGCCCCACGCGTCGCGAAACGAGGCGCGGATCGTGGCGTAGGTCTGCACGTCGTCCTGGCCGGGCACAAAGGCGCGCAGCGTGATGCCAGGCGGCGGCTGGAGCGCGGGCGGCGCCTCGTCGCCGAACTCGATCTGCATGCGCAGGTTGCGGCGCGCGACGGCGCAGCCTTGCTGCCGCAGCAGGTCCCTGGCGGCCTGGTCGGTCGCCAGCAGCCAGGTGTCGAGGACGACGGTTTCGCCTTGCGCGGCCTGCTCGGCCGCGCGCCGGGCGCGGGCCTCGGCCCAGCGGAACAGGTAGCGGCCCAGGCCGCGCCCGGTATGCGCCGGGTGCACCCGTCCCCACTGTTCCAGCAGGGTGTAGGGCGCGGGCAGCCAGGCCGATACCGCGCCGGCCACCTGCCCATCGGGCGCCAGCACCACGCGCGCGTCGGTGGCGGGGTCGAAGCCCGGTGTCTGCCACTCGCTGCGCCACTCGGCGGCGGTGTGCTCGTCGGCGCCGGTCAACGCCCGCGCGCTGGCGTTATAGACCGCCACTACCGCGTCGACATCGTCCAGCTTCGCGGGCCGCGCGGCGTAGCCGAACGGCAACTCCAGGTTGGTTTCAGTCGGGTCGGTCGCTGTCAACATCGCTCGCTCAGTCTTTCAGCACTCGTCGGCGGCAGGCCGGCGCACCTGATGGGCGCGCCGGCGGCCGCCGGCGGAGGCGGGTTACGGCGCTTCAAAGGTCATCGGCTTCCTCAGCGCCAGGCTGTGCTGCCTGGGCTGGTAGCCGGCGTTCTCGTACAACCGCAGGGCGCCGCTCAGGTTCTCGGTGTCCACGCCTAGGCCAGCCTCGGTCATGCCGCGCTCGCGGAAGGCCAGCAGGCTGTTCACCAGCAGCGCGCGGCCCAGGCCGCGCTTGCGGTAGGGGCGCCGGACGCTCAGGTCGTCCGTCCAGCCACGCCGGCGGTTGAGGGCTACGTTCTGCGCCTCGGAGATGGTGTTCATGGCCACGCCGGCCACGGCGTTGGCGGCCGTGTCCCAGGCCACGCGCCACAGGCTCGGATCAAAATCCGAGCTCTCCAGCAGGCGGTTGAAGTCGGCGTCGCCCAGCAGGGTGAAGCCCCAGTGGTCGCGAAAAGCTTCTTCGTTGGCGTCCCAGATCTGGCGCAGCACGGCGCGGTCATGGCGCGGCGCCGGCCGCAGCTCAAAGCCCGGCGGCAGCGCCGGATCGGGCAGGTCATCCAGGCTTGGGCGCACCATGTCGTAGAAGTGCCGCGCCACGCGGTACCCCTCGCGCTCGAACAGCGCCACCTTGCCGGCGCGCGTGGCGGGGGTAAAGGTCTGGAAGAAACCCGGCGGGAAGCCTTGGGCCGTGTGTTGCGCCGCCAGGGCGCGCAGCCGCTGCTCGCCCCGCCGCAGGAGTTGGGCGCCCAGGCCCATCCGCCGCCAGGCGGGATGCACGTAGCCGAAGAGGTTGTAGTGCGCGGCGCCACTGTCTTCGCGGCGCCAATGCGTCTCCTGCCAGGCGGCGAGCTGCCCGCCGGCCTCCAGCACCAGGAGGTCGTCCTCCGGTGTGCCGTTGGGGTGGTTGCGCACCCGGTTGGCAATGTCTTCGGCCGTCATGACAGAGTCCACGTCGTCGGCCCGGTTGCCCTGTCGCGCGATCTCGGCCATGAGAGCACAGTCCGCCTCGTCGCGCGCGGGACGGATCGTGGTCGTTAGGGGGGCGGTCGTCATCTCATTGTCTCCAATTCTCCGGCGTGGCCGCGCTGCTCTGCCTGCCAGATAGGCTTACGATACAGCGTTTCACGCCGCGTCACCTGGAAGCCCATGCGCTCATAGACGCCCAGGGCGCCGGTCAAGCTGTCGGCGTCGACGCCCAGCGCGGCTTCGCTCATGCCGCGCGCCTTAAGCTCGCGCAGGCTGGCCGCGATGAGCGCGCTGGCCAGGCCGCGGCGCCGCCACGGCCGCCGCACGCAGATGTTCTCTGTCCAGCCGCGCTGGCGGTGGAAGCGGGCGTTCTCCTCGGGATGGATGAAGCCGAGCACCATGCCCGCCACCTCGCCGCGGGCCGTGTCCCAGGCTACCTTCCAGATATCGGGTTGGCACTCGTCATTCGCCAGCCAGCGCTCGTAGTCTTGGGGCTGGCGCTCGGGCTCGGCCCAGTGGTCGCGGAAGGCCTCTTCGTTGGCATCCCAGATGGCGCGCAGGTGCTCGGGCTGCACCGCGCGGATCTCCAGGCCGGCCGGCATAGGCGCGTCGGGGATATCGTCCAGGTTGGGCCGGACCATATCGTAGAAATAGCGGGCAGGCGCGTAACCCGCGCGTTCCAGCAGGGCCGCTTTGGCGGTTTCGCAGTCATAGGCCATGACCTGCCAATAGGCCAGCGCCGTGGCAGCGTGACCCCGCTGGGCGGCCACGGCCAGCGCGCACTGCTCGAGCCAGCCCAGCAGGGCAGTGCCGATCCCGTGGCGGCGCCAATCGGGCCGCACGAAGCTCACGATCCAATATTGGTAAACCTCGGCGCCGTCCTCCTTCTGCCAGAAGGTGCGGCCGTAGGCGGCCAGCCGCTGGCCCGCTTCAGCCACCAGCACATCGCGCGGCGGGTCGAAGTTGGCCGCCGCCAGGTAGGCAAGGCGCAGCATGTCGAGCGACGCGGCTTGGTCCAGGCCGTCGGCGTCCTTGCTGCTCTGCAAGACTTCCAGCATCGCCGGCAGGTCGCTTTCGCCGCGATAGGGGCGGAAGGTAACGCCGGCCACGCTGGGGAGAGTTTTCGTTGCGATCATGGTCGAGTCTCCTGTTCGCTTTTCAACGCGCCCAAGTCGGCGGACTCACGCGCTCACCCACAAACGCACGCGCCCAGACACTCACACACTCGCTCGTTCCCACTCTTCCCGCAGAATCCCCATGCTGACCACGTCCCAGCGGCGGCCGTCGCGGCGGGCCCACTCGCGCTGCGTGCCTTCCCGCCGGAAGCCGGCTTTTTCGTACGAGCGGATAGCGCGGGTGTTGTAGGAAAAGGCCTCCAGGCTCACGCGGCGCAGGTTCAGTTCGTTAAAGGCGAAGCGCAGCGCCAGCCGCATGGCGTCGGTGCCGTAGCCCCGGCCCCAGTAGGCGCGGTCGCCTAGGCCGATGCCCACGAACGCCTCGGCGCTGGTCCAACTGGCGATCCACAGCCCCACAAAGCCGATGAGCGTGTCATCGGCCAAGGTGTGGACCCCGAAGCCGTTGTCGTCGCCGCGCTCGGCGCGCTTTTCCATGTCCGCCTTGATTGGCGCGGCTCGCTCCGGCCGGGCCGGGTCGCTGTCGAGCAGGCGCCGGTATTCCGAGTCGTGCGACCAGCGCGCGAAGGCATCGGCATCCTGCTCGGGATCCATCGCCGCCAGCCGCACCAGCTCGCCCCGGTAAAGGTTGAGATCACCTAGTTGTGAGCGCATCGGTGTTTACCCGTTCCCACTCTTCCCGCAGCAGCCCCATCAGCACCATGTCCCAGCGACGGCCTTCGCGGCGCAGCCGCTCGCGCTGGGCGCCTTCGACCACGAACCCGGCCTTTTCGTAGGAACGGATGGCGCGCGGGTTGTAGCCGAAAACCGTCAGCGAGACGCGTTGCAGGGTTAGCTCGGTGAAGGCAAAGCGCAGCAGCACGCGCATGGCGTCGGTGCCGTAGCCCTGGCCCCAGTCGGCCCGGTCGCCCAGGCCGATGCCGATCCAGCCGTCGCGATGAGGCCATTCCGGAATTGCCAGGTCAATCAATCCCAAGGGCCGGTCGCCGGCCAGCGCGCGGATCAAGAAGAGATAACAGCTGTCCTTGGGCTGCTCCTTGCCCTGCAGTTCCTCGGTGTCCTGCCTGGTCTGAGCCGCGGTCCGCATACGGGCCGGGTCGGTATCGAGCAGGCGCAGAAGCTCATCGTTGTGTGACCAGGCGGCGATGGCCGCCGCGTCCTTCTCCGCGTCGAGCGCCGCCAGGCGCACGCGCTCGCCCACCAACAGCGCCGATTGGGCCAGCATCGCTCAGCCTCCTTGTGCCCCGTTGGACTGGGGCGCGGCCAGGCCAGCCGGCACGGCCGCCGCAGCGCGGAGCGCTTCCCACTCGGAGCGCAGCAGGCCATACATTACCTGGTCCCAGCGCTGGCCGTCGCGGGCCACGGCCTGCCGGCGGCGCGCCTCCACCCTGAAGCCGTGCCGCTCCAGAAAGCGCAGCGCGCCGGTGTTGTAGGCAGCGGCCTCGGCCGCCACGCGGTGCAGCCCCATTTCCTCAAAGGCATAGCGCAGGATCAGTTCGAGCGCTTCGCTGCCATAGCCCTGGCCGCGGTCAGCCGGCGCGCCGATCCCCAGGTTTAGGCGGGCGGCGCCGTGCATCCAGTCCACCCAGAACAGGCGCACAAAGCCGATCAGCCGGCCGAGGCCTTCGGGGCCCTCGACCGGCTTTTCGCGCAGGCGCACGGCGAAGTAGAAGTCCTTCTCCTTTTCTTTCTCGAGCTGCTCGTATTTCTTTTTCACCTGGCTGGGCGAAAGCGGCCGGGCCGGAGCCGTGTCCACCAGGCGCAGATAGGCGCCGTCGTGAGTCCAGGCCGACTCGATCGCCGCGTCGGTCTCCGGGTCGGGCGGGGCCAGCCTCAGCCGTGGGCTTTCAAAGAGCGGGTTCATTCGTCGGTCTCCTCGGCCAGCGTGGGCTGGCGGGTCAGGGCCAGGAAGACGTCTTCCAGCGTGACCGGCCGGCCGGCGGTTAGGGCCAGGCGCTGCTTCAGCGCCGCGGGCGCGTCCAAAGCGACGAGGCGGCCGCCGTCCACGATGGCCACCCGGTCGCACAGTTGCTCGGCTTCGAGCATGTCGTGCGTGGTCAGCAGCACGGTCGTGCCGTGCTCGTCGCGCAGCTCGCGGATGAGGGCCTGCACCTCGCGGCGCGAGCGCGGGTCCAGGCCGGTGGTCGGCTCGTCCAGCAGCAGCAGCCGCGGCTCCGCCAGGAACGCCCTGGCGATGGCGACCTTCTGCTGCGTGCCGCGGCTCAGGCCCTCCATCGGGCGGTAGAGCGCGGCCTGCGGCAGGCCCAACCGCCGCAGGATGGCGAACATTTGCCGGCGGGTCTCGGCCGGGCGCGCGGCGAACTGGCGCGCGCCGTACAGCAGGTTCTCCACCGGCGAGAGCTTCTGGAAGAACCCGGCGCCGGGCGCCACCGGGCCAAAGCGCCCCAGCGCCGCGCGCACCGCGCACGGATCGCGGGCCGTGTCGTGCCCAAACACCATCACTCGCCCCGCATCCGGCGCCAACTGCGCCGCGACCAGACGGATCAGCGTGGTCTTGCCGCCGCCGTTGGGGCCTACCAGGCCGAAGATCTCGCCGGGCCGCACGTCCAGCGACAGCCGGTCAAGCGCCACGGCGCCGCGCGGCCGCGCCATTTCGGGACCGCTCAGCCGGGTGACGGGGGACTGTGTTTTCGCGCCAAAGGCCTTGACCGCGTCTTCGACGCGGATGGCTAAGGTCAGTTCCATTTCAATCTCCTCCCCCGGCCAGCGCTGCTGGCTGCCGGCGGGG
>JADLEU010000154.1 GCA_020845955.1 Anaerolineales bacterium | reverse complement strand
CGGCAGGCCCGCCTACCGGGGCAACGCCAGGCGGGCGCTTGACGTGACCTCGACGCCGCTTAATTGGCGCAGCGCCTCATCCAACTGCGGGTCACGCTGGTTGGCGTGGTCTTCCTCAGTTCGCTCGATGGAAATGTCGGGTGTGATGCCCAACTCATGAATACTGCGGCCATCGGGCGTGTGCCAGCGCGCGATGGTGACGCGGATGGCGCCGTTGTCCCCCACCAGCTCATGCCAGTTCTGCACCGATCCCTTGCCATAGGAGGTCTCCCCGACCAGGAGGCCGCGGCCATGGTCCTGGATCGCGCCCGCCACGATCTCTGAGGCGGAGGCCGAGCCTTTGTCGATCAGGACCACCATGGGCAGATCAGTCGCCAGCCCGCCGCCGCGCGCGTCGTACTCGACTTCGCGGCCGTCGCCAAATTGCTCGCGCATCAGTAGTGTCCCGCGCGGCAGGAACTGCGAAGAAACTTCGATTGCGGTGTTGAGGAAGCCGCCGGGGTTGCCGCGGAGATCGAGGATCAGGCCGCGCGGCTCGGAACGGCGCAGCGCCTGGAGCGCGACGCGGAGTTCACTGAGGGTGCGCTGGCCAAAGTCGTTTATCTTGACGTAGGCGATGCCGCCTTCGAGCAGCTTGCTCTCAACCGAAGCGACGGAAATCTTGGCTCGGGTAACGGTGTAGTCCTGGGTTGCGTTGGGGCCGTCCTCGCCTTCGCGCACAATCGTCAGGATGACACGGCTGCCGGCCGGCCCGCGCACCAGGTTAACGGCCTCCGTCTCGGTCAAATCAGTGATGTCGCGGCCGTTGACAGCCGTGATCAGGTCGCCGGGCAGCAGGCCGGCCGCCTGCGCGGGCGAACCGGGGAAGGGGGAAACGATGCGTAAGCCAACACCGTCTTCGCCGTCGACGTAAGCGCCAATACCCTCGAATTCGCCCGACTGATCCGCGTTGATGATGCTGTATTCCTGGGGAGGGATGTAGCTTGAATGCTGGTCGCCGAGGGCCTGCATCATCCCGTCAATAGCGCCCTGCATCAAGGCGGTGTCGTCGAGCGGCTGGTCCACATACTCATCGTGAACGATGCCCCAGGCTTCCCAAAACGGGACAAAGGTGTCCTCGAGGTCGCTGGACGTGTCGCCCAGGCCCGACGGATTGCCGGACAGGTCGACCAAGTCGACGGGATCGGGAAGATCGCCCAGAGGCATGGCCGTGTAGTGACCAGCGACAAATCCGCCAACGAAGACAGCCGTCCCAGTGATGATGACCAGCATCAGGGTCAGAAAGGTGCGGAACAATCCGTTCATCGAGGCTCTCCCGAGCGTGCAGACGCTTGTCCCTATCTTAGGCTCGCTTGGTAAGAGACAGATGAGAGCAACCGCCGCGCGTGGTTAGGGCAAGCGGCGCCAGGCCCTGCCGCCTGGCGCCGCAAAGACCGCATTCCAACCTCAGGGGTTGACGGTCAGCGTGCCCTCCATGCCGGCTTCGCGATGCCCTGGCACATTGCAGTAGTAGGTGTACGAGCCGGCGGCATTGGGCGTGAAGCTGCCACTGGAAGTCTGGCCGGCCGGCACGGGTCCCAAACTCACGTTGAACTCGTCGATGACGAAGTTGTGCTCGAGCACGCCGGTATTATTGAGGGTCACGTTGAGCGTCTGACCCACGTCAGCCGTCAGCGTGGCCGGGGAAAACCTGAACGTGTCCAGGGTTTCCACCGTGATGTCCATGGCGCCCGATCCGCCGCCATTGGCGCCTGAGCAGGCTGTCAGGGCCAACAGGAGGAGCAGCCCAACCCCAAACAACCGATTGTGAAGCTTGACGTTCACGATGTTCTCCTTATGGTAATTGTCGATCTGGATTATCGCTAAAATCTTATCACGGTCAGTCCAGAGACGGCCACCTCAATTGTGACTGACTTTACGGCAATTCTGGGGCTATTCGAGGTGCGCCAGGTAGTGGGGCGCCTGGGTTGGCAGGCGGTCGAAGCCGGCCCCCAGGCGGCGTGGGGATGCCTGATCGGGCCGGTGCAAGTTTATCGGGGCTGGCGCTTGAAGGCGCTGGCACCGACGTACACCGCGCGATCTCCGAGTTCTTCCTCGATGCGCAGCAACTGGTTGTACTTTTCCACGCGCTCGCTGCGCGCTGGAGCGCCGGTTTTGATCTGGCCGGTGCCAAGACCCACGACGAAATCTGAAATGAAGGTGTCGGCGGTCTCTCCGCTGCGATGTGACACGACCGAGGTCCAGCCGGTTGAACTGGCCAGACGAATGGCGTTGATGGTTTCCGTGACGGAGCCGATCTGGTTCAGCTTGATCAACACCGAGTTGGCGACTCCGCGATCGATGCCCATCTGAATGCGATTGACGTTGGTGACGAACAGATCGTCGCCCACCAACTGAGTCGTGGGGCCAAGGCGCTGGGTGAGCGCCTTCCAGCCCTCCCAATTATCCTCGGCCAGGCCATCTTCCACCGATAGCAATGGGTACGTCTGCCGCCAACTGGCGTAGAGCTCGACCATTTCGGTCGTGGTCAACTTCTCGTGCGGGCCAAGCCTGTAGTGCCCGTCTTCAAAGAAGCCGCTGGCGGCCGGGTCGAGGGCAATACCGATATCATCGCCGGGCCGGTACCCTGCCTTTTCCATGGCTCCGATTAGCAACTTGAGCATCTCCTCGTGCGAAGTGACCGATGGCGCAAAGCCACCTTCGTCGCCGACGTTGGTGGACAGTCCCTGCTGCTTCAGCAGGGCCTTGAGAGCATGATACGTCTCGGCTCCCCAGCGCAGCGCTTCACGAAACGTGGGGGCGCCGTGGGGGACGATCATGAACTCCTGCATGGCGACCGTTGTCCAGTTGGTGTGCGCGCCTCCATTGACGACGTTAAGCATAGGGACGGGCAGGCACACGGCCTGGCCGCCCCCCAGGTGGCGGTACAGCGGCAGGCCACGCGCCGCGGCCGACGCGCGCGCCGCGGCCATGGAGATGCCCAGGATTGCATTCGCGCCCAAACGCGCCTTGTTGGGGGTGCCGTCCAGGTCAATCATCTTCTGGTCGAGGGCCGCCTGGTCAGCGGCATCGGTGCCGAGCAGAGCCGGGGCAAGCTCAGTGCGGATATTGGCAATGGCTTTGAGGGTCCCCTTGCCCTGGTAACGCTGTTTGTCGCCATCACGCAGTTCTAGGGCTTCGTGGACCCCGGTGGAGGCGCCCGAGGGCACGGCCGCGCGGCCGAAGGCGCCGCCGCTTAGAGTGACCTCGGCTTCGACCGTGGGGTTGCCGCGCGAATCCAGGATCTCACGCGCATGGATAGCAGATATCGTTGTGTTCATCGTCCTCCTCGTCAGGTTGGAACAGAACGGCCAGAGACGGCCGAGGATCAGCTCGCACTGCGCCAGACCTTCGAACGCCGATCCGCGGCCATTCTAACACGGGTGCTGCTCGGCGAACTGAAGGCGACCGGAGGTGGCGGGCGCCGAACGCCTGAAGCTCGGCCAGTGCGCTTTGGGCGGCGCGAGCCTCGGCGAGGGTGGGGGGCTGGGCGCTATAGCAAGCCTGGCGGAGTGATTTCCTGCAGGGACGGCAGCTGCGGCCATTGCAGCAGGCTGCTGGCCAAGGCCGCGACGATCTGCTCATTCTCAGACGGGGTGACGAAGTACACCAGGATCGAGGCTGGCAGGCAGGTAGCTGGGCGGCGGTCGACCTCGGCGACGGCCACCAGAGCCACGGGGTGGCCGGCACGTGTAGCGCCAGGAGAGCCGCCTAGATCGGCTCGGTAACGACGGCCGAGACGGCGATCGCGCTCGCGCCGAACGGCAGGTTGGGCGCCTCCTGGCGCAGGAGGCGCTTGAACGGCATCAGTATGAAGTGCGTGAGCTACGGCTTTAGCTCGAGCAGGCGCATCAACTGGGAGGCGTGGCGTGCGGCTGGGCAGCGCACGCGGCGGATACCGCCAATGACGCTGTTGTTGAAGGTCAGCGAATATCCATCACAGGCGGCCGGGCGGCGCCCGACGATAATGTACCCGTGGTGGCGGACTTGGGAGCCTCGGCAGGCATTCCGATCACTCGGGTCAGATTGGCGCCGTCCAGCTTGACGCCGGTCAGGTCCGCGCCGGTCAGGTCCGCCCCAGTCAGATTTGCGCTTGTAAGGTCGGCGCGGATCAGCCAGGCGCCGGTGAGGTCGGCACCACTGAGGTCGGAGTCGGCCAAGACCGCGTCCGTCAGGTTGGCGCGGGTCAAGTCGGCGCGCTGCAGCTTGACGCTGCGCATACGGGCGCGCGTCAGGTTGGCCTCGAAAAGGTTGGACAGGAGCATATTGGCGCCTGTGAGGTTCGCGCCGGTCAGGTCTACCTTGCTGAAATCGGCCCGGCTGGCGGCGGCGCCATTCAGGTTG
>JADLEU010000153.1 GCA_020845955.1 Anaerolineales bacterium | reverse complement strand
GCACCAGGAGCACGCCTGACCACGTCGTTTCGATCGTGGCCGATTTCTCTTCCACCAGGCCCTGCGCCTGGCCCAGGGCGCGCACGCTGGCCGGGCTGAGATCGCCGCTCTGGCTGGTGCTCTTCTTGGGGATCAGGATCCACAGCCGGCCCTTGGCCAGGCGCGAGGCGCGCAGCGCCAGCCCATCCTGTAGCTCGCGCCGCGAGCGCACAAACCAGACCGCCAGGTCCACATCGTCGGCCATCTGCCGGCGCAGTGCGACTCCGTGGGGCAGCGGCTCCAGGCTGGCGGCGAAATCGGGCGGGGCGCTGAGCAGCGCAACGACGCTGCCCGGCTGCAGGCCGAGCCTGGAGGCGGTCGACTTGCCACTCGGCGCGGCGGGGGCCGCCTCCGGCGCTGCCACTCGGCGCGGCGGGCGAGCGATGGCGCGCGGCAGGTCGTCGGCCAGGTGGGTCCAGGTGCTGTAAACCGCGTCGGGCAGCGACTGGCGCACCACCAACACCTTCTCGGGCAGGCCATCGACGAAGACCAGGGGGATGTCGCGGGTGGCCGGGTTGGCGCGCAGTTCCACGGCCACATCGCGGCCCTGCGACGGCAGGCGCGACAGGTCGATCAGCACCGCGCTGGGCACGCTGGCGCGGATCTCGCGCAGCAGCGCCGGCCCGGCGCGGTTGTAGCGCGTGGCGGCGTAGCCCAGGCGCGCAAGCCTTGCCACGCGCGCCTGCGCCTCGGGCACATCCCAATGAATCAACGCCACGCGCTTGATAGCGGCCTCCTGGTCGTGGAGCAGGATTTTACTGCCGCGCTCACAAACTCGCCAGCCGGCCGGTGCTCAGGATGCAAAGCAGCAAAGCCAGCGCGGGAACTCACCGATTTTGTCGACCGCGCGATGCCCGTCCGGCAGGGTCTCCTGAACGTGCCGATCTTCGAAGGCGGCCCGCGCAACCGGAGCCGCCCACGGGCGGGCGAACCGGCCGCAATCCCGTTGGGCAGCCCCGACGGCGCGTCTGGCGTTCGCTGGCCGGTTCAGCGGTGGGCTGGAAGCGCCTGGTCCAGCGGTCGTTGGCTTAAGGCTGGCGGCGGCTGACCCCTGGCTACCAGCCGCGCCGAGGCTGGATTGACGAAATGCGCGGCCGTGGTTATACTCTCCCCGCGCGCCAGAATTGGTGTACTCGGCCAGAAGAGTTACGCATGCATTCTCTTAGCTTCAACCTCATTTGACAACGCGCCGCCAGCGCAGGTCTGCGCTTGAGCGAGTGCTTGCCCACGCGAGCCTCCGGCGGCCGAACCCCGCCGACCTGAGTCCCAGGCATCAGGCCTCCTGGACCGCCGCTTGCGTGTGCAACACGTGCAAGCGGCGTTTTCTTTTCCCACCACCCAGGAGGTTTTGATGTCCGATACCGAAGCATCCATCGTTATCCTGATCAACCGCAACGGCATGGGCGAGGCGGACCCGGCTCTGCAGCAAAAGCTGCTGCAGACCTATCTCGCGCTGCTCATCGAAAGCCCGAGCTTGCCGGCCGTAATCGCCTTTTATGGCGAAGGCGTGCGCCTGGTGACGGGCGAATCGCCCGTGCTGGCGCCGCTGCGGTCGCTGGAGGCCAAAGGCGTCCGGTTGGTCGCCTGCAGCACCTGCCTGAACTACTACAACCTGCTTGATCAGGTGCAGGTGGGTATCGTGGGCGGCATGCCCGACATCATAGAAGCTCAATGGCGAGCGGGCAAAGTCATCACCCTCTAGAGGCTGCCCGCCCATGGAGACGTATGCGTTCCGGCTACGCCCCGGCCAAGACCTGAAAGCTGAACTGGACAGCTTCGCTGTCCGCCACGACCTGGAAGCCGCCTGCGTGCTGGCCAGCGTTGGCAGCCTGACTCGGGCTGTGCTGCGCTTCGCGAACCAGCCAAAGGCCACGATCCTAGAAGGCTACTTTGAGATCGTGGCGCTGACCGGCACCCTGGCGCGGCATGGCTCGCACATTCACATCGCCATCTCCGATGGCGAGGGCCGCACGTATGGCGCGCACCTGATGGACGGCAGCCGCGTGTATACCACGGCCGAAATCGTCATTGGCGTGGTGCCCGGCGTGCGCTTCCTGCGCACGCCCGATCTCGACACCGGCTACGACGAGCTCGATATCCAAACCCATGCTTAACCCCCCACCCCTCCTGAAAGGCAACAGGCGTGTCACTCTCACAGTCGTTCCGCAAGGAATTCACCACCCAGGCGCTGGTGCTCATTCCAGTTGGGATCGTCCTCAACATCGTCGTGGGGCAGCTCGCCTCGGCGTTGAAGCTACCCATCTTTCTCGACTCGATCGGCACCATGCTGGTAGCCCTGCTGGTCGGCCCGTGGGCCGGCGCGCTCACGGGTTTCCTGGGCAACCTGATCTGGGGCCTGATTACCGACCCGGTGGCCGCGCCGTTCGCGCTGGTGGCGCTGATCATCGGCCTGGTGACCGGCCTGCTGGCGCGCGCGGGCTTGTTCAAGCGCTGGTGGCAGGCCCTGTTGAGCGGCGTGATCGTCACGCTGGCGCTGGCGCCGGTGGCGATCCTCGTCCGCGCTTATCTCTTTGGCGGTGTCACGGGAAGCGGCGCCGACTTCATCACCGGCTATTTGCTTAAGGTGGGCCAGGACTTGTTCGGCGCGGTAGTCGTGACGGTCATCGCGTCCAACCTAGTGGATAAGGTGATCACCGCGCTGCTGGCCTGGGGGATCGTCAAGTACCTGCCCAAGCGCTTCACGGCACGCTATCACGGGGCGGAGCGCGTGGTTGGATAGCGAACTGCCGACGCTCTTCAAGCCCGGCCGGAGCTGGCTGCACGACCGCTACCCGCTGACCAAACTGACCTATGCCGGGTGCCTGGTGGTGGCGGGCTTCGCCGCGCCGGGGTTGTCCGCCTGGCTGCTGTTGGGCGCGCTCACGCTGCCACTGGCCGCGTCGGCGCATCTGGCCCGGCCACTGCTGCGCGCGCTGCTGTGGACCCTGGCGCCGCTGGCGGCAGCGCTGGTGGTCGTTCAAGGCCTGTTCAACCCGGCCAACCACACCGTGCTGCTCGCCTGGGGCGGGTTAGCGCTCGGGCAGGAAGGCCTGGCCTATGCGCTCACGGTCCTGGGGCGGCTGGCCAACGCGTTGGGGGGCTCGCTGCTCTTCCTCTACACGACCCATCCCGGGCGCCTGATGACGGCTTTGCAGCAGCGGGGCCTGCCGCCGGGGCTGACCTACCTGATCATCAGCACGCTGCAACTCTTGCCGTTGATGCGCCGGCGAGCGCGGCAAACTTGGGCGGCGCAGCAAGCGCGCGGGCTGCGCACCCAGGGCAGCTTGCCAACCCGGCTGCGCGCCCTGCTGCCGATGGTGGTGCCCCTGGTGCTGGGGGCACTGCTGGACACAGAAGAGCGGGCGCTGGCGCTGGAGGGTCGTGGCTTTAGTTTGCCGGGACGGCGCACCAGCCTGCTGGCGGAGCAGGATACGGCGAGCGACCGGCGGCTGCGGCTGGCGCTCTTGGTGGGCGCGGCCCTGGTCGTGATCGCAGGCTGGCTGCGGTGATTGAGCTCGAGCGCGTGACCTTCATCTACACTGGCGCAACGCGGCCCGCCTTGCGGGATATCTCGCTACGGCTGGGATCAGGCGAGTTCGTAGTGGTGGCCGGGGCGAATGGGGCCGGCAAGACCAGCCTGTGTCACGCGCTCACCGGCTACATTCCGCATTTCTATCGCGGCCAACTCGCGGGCCGCGTGTTGTTCGAGGGCCAAGAGACGCGGGCGCTGTCGCTGGCCGGCATCGTGCGCCTGGCCGCCCAGGTCTTTCAGAACCCGGCCAACCAGATCAGTGGCGCCCGCCTGACGGTGTACGAAGAGGTGGCCTTTGGCCTGGAAAACCTGG
>JADLEU010000152.1 GCA_020845955.1 Anaerolineales bacterium | reverse complement strand
TGCGCGCTCAGATGTCCGTGCCGGCGCGAAACGTGGGATTCGAGCGCCCGCGAGCCGGGCACCGGCCAGGCCGGATGGCTGTCGGCGGGTGCTTCCGACACCAGGATGGCGATCACGCGGCCAATCCCACCACCCCCGCCGCGCTCAACTCCCGGATAGCGCCAGGCGCGTAGGTCAGTTCGGCCAGGATTTCGCCCGTGTGCTCACCCAGCCGCGGCGGCGGCAGCCGATAGGTCGGCGGGGTCTCCGCCAGGCGAACCGGGCTCGCCAGGCTGTGCACCAGCCCGGCAGCAGGATGCTCCAGGGTGACCCGGTTGCCGCGTGCCAAGAAATGAGGGTCTTTAAGCGTGTCGGGCACGGCATTGATCGGTCCCGAAGGGATTCCGGCGGCGCGCAGCTTCTCAAGCAGATTGGCCGACGACCACTTCACCAATTGAGCCTGCAGCAGCCCCACGACTTCCGAACGGTGGGCCAGGCGCGCCTGGTTGGTCGCAAAGCGCGGGTCATCGCGCACGTCGTCACCCAGCGCTAACATCGTGCAGAACTGCGCCCACTGCTTGTCCGAGCCGACGGCGATCACCACGTCCTTGTCCGCCGTGTGGAATACCTGATAAGGCACGATGCCCGGATGAGCATTCCCCACCGGGCGCGGCGCCTGACCGGTAGCGAAGTAATCCCCGGCCAGGATGGTTAAGTAGGCCGCCTGGGATTCGAGCAAGCTCAGGTCCAGCACCTGGCCCTGTCCAGTGTGGTCGCGCACGCGCAGGGCGGCTAGGACGCCGATGACCGTGTACAGCCCGGTAGTCATGTCGGCAATCGGGATCGGATAGCGCATCGGCACGCTATCTTCAGTCCCGGTCACCGACATCAACCCGGCTTCGCCCTGGGCCACCAGGTCGTAGCCTGAGCGGCCGGCATTGGGACCGCTGCGCCCATACCCCGTAATGGAGGCGAAGATCAGCCGGGCAAAGCTCACTCGCAGGGTCTCGGGGTCAAGCCCAGCCCGCTGCAAGCTTTCGGCGCGCGGAATGTTGCACAGGAGCACGTCGGCTGTGGCCAGCAGCCGGTAGAGCACTTCCCGGCCGGCTTCCGCCTGGATGTTGAGAGCCAGGCTGCGTTTGTTGCGGTTGCTGGAACAGAAGTAGGCACTCTCGCCGCCGGGCAGCCGCGCGCCCCAGCGTCGGCTCTGGTCGCCGACCCCCGGCCGCTCGATCTTGATCACGTCGGCGCCCAAATCGCCCAGGAGCATGGCGGCGTACGGGCCCGCCAAGGCTTCGGTCAATTCAATGACGCGCAGTTGCGACAGGGGTTGCATTTCTCTCTCCTCGGCGGATCCACTCAGGCCGCGCCAGCGCCGAGCGGCCAGTGGGGCATTATACTCGCCGCGCGTCACGGTCTCCAGCGCCAGGTCATGCTCAGCGCGGTGCCTGCCCACTGGTAAGCTGGCCGCCCGGCCGCCCTCGGCGCTTGACACCCAGCATCGATTCGGTCTATACTGTAATTAGGTTTGCATTACAAACTAGTCTTCTATCGGAGGGCGTCATGTACGACCTGCAGCGCGTCCGTTTCGTTACTGGTCAGTTCTATTACTTGCAGGGCCTGCGCATCGTCCCCATCGGCCTGTACCTGGTGCTGCTCGCCACCGGCTGGTTGGGCCGCCAGGGCGATTGCACGCTGCAACTCCCGGCATTACTGCTGGCCCTAGCGCTCTACTTTGTCGCCGGCCGCTACTACGAGCGCCGTTTCGGCCGGGTGCAGCGCCAGAGCCAACGCGCGGCTGAGGCTCTGCTTGTCCTCGTCGCCCTGATCGTCTTTCTGGCGGCCAACGCCATCGATGCTGTTGGCCAGCTTCCAGTGAGCTTGACAGGTCTAGGGATGGCCAGTTTCCTATTTGCGGTCTACGCCGTGCATGGCAGCCGCTACCGGCAGCACTATGCCATCCTGGGTGTCGGCATGCTCGTGCTCAGCCTCCTGCCCCTGGCCTGGAAGCAGACTGGCTTGAGCCTGGACCGCGTCCTGTTGGGCGCCTTCGGGCTGGCCTACGTAGTCGGCGGTGTGCTCGACCACCTGCTCCTAACGCGCACGCTCAAGCCGCTGCCCGATGAGCAGACGCACGATCAGGCCGCCTAGCCACGCGCCCGTGGAGCTTGCCCACATGGCCGTCTTTGAGGAAATCGCCGCGCTTGACCGGCTGATTCACGAGCCAGCCCGCCTGGCGATTCTGACCGCCCTATCTGCCTGCCACAGCGCCGACTTCCTGTTCCTCCAACGCCTGACTGGGCTGACCAAGGGCAATCTCTCCAGCCACCTGTCTAAACTCGAAGAGGCCGGCCTGGTCAAGATTGAAAAGCAGTTTGTCGGCAAAGTGCCCAACACGCAGGCGTCGCTCACCGCCCGCGGCCGCGCGGCCATCGAGCGTCACTGGCAGCGGTTGGAGACTCTTCGGAGCGACGCCCAGCGCTGGAAACCATCCTGATATGTGACAGCACCCGGGACCGGGCTTACTGGCCGTGGACCTGACACTATCAGCTGCTTGCTGGGCATCGGGCTGGGGTGGAGCATTGTCGGGCCGCCAGCGTCGCCGACCTGATCGGAGCGCCGCGCTATGCAAAAGCCCCCTGGCTCTCCGGTCTGAGCCCCACGTACCGGGCGCGCGGCCGGATCATCTGTCCTGACTGATATTGCTCCAGGGCCTGGCCGATCCACCCCGCCGTCCGCCCCAATGCGAACAGCGCCTGGGCGGCCCCGTGCGGCAAGCCCAGCGCGCGCGCCAGCACGACCAATCCAAAATCCAGCGTCGGCCCATCTCCGGTTAGCTCCTGGGCTTGCGCCGCAATGGCCCGCGCCACCGCCAGCACACGCGATCCACGAACTGCCGCTGCCGTGAGGTCGAGCAGGGCCCGGCCGCGCGGGTCGCCCTCCGGGTAGAGCGTATGCCCAAAACCGGGCAGCGCCCCGTCCTGGCGCAGCCGCTCGGCCAGCACCTGGCCCGCCTGGGTCGGCGTGCCAACCGCCTCGAACAGCGCCTCTACGCGCGCTGTGCGTCCGCCATGCCGCCGGCCGCGTAGCGCGGCCAGCCCGGCCGTCACCACATCGTAGGGAGTCGCCGCGGCCGAGGCCACGCACCGCGCGACAAAGGCGGAAACGTTGAGTTCATGGTCGGCGCTCAGGATCAAGGCGGCATCGAACAGACGCTTTGCGCTTGGACGGCGCGGCGCCCAGTGGCGTGCCAGCACTTCGGCTACGCCGCCCTGTCCTGCGTTGGCCGGAAAGACCGCCGCCGCGGTGAGGGTCCCGAGGATCCGGCTTCCCGTCTGGCGAACGGCTGCCGGCCGCAAATCATGCCCTGCTGGGTCGGCGGCCGCCTTCAGCGGCAGCACCAATTGGAACGCCGCTATCGGGTCCTGAGCGGGCAGCAAGCCCAGCGCTGGCGCCCAGGACCGCAGATCGGGCAGGTCGGCCAGCATCCCGCGGGGCGCCTCGTCCCCAGGAAGTGCGCCAGTCCAGAGCAATGAGACCACCTCCTCAAAGGTGTGCGCCTGAGCCAGGGCCGGCGCCGGCCACCCGCGATAGTACAGCTGACCATCCTCGATCAGCGTCAGCGCCGACTCGAGCACCGGCGGGCCCCACCGCAGGGCGTGTACCGCCGCCCGGGCTGGATCGCGGCGCAGCGACTGGCGCTCCGCCAGTCGCTGCACGTCCTCGCGGCTGTAGCGCCGTTCACGGCGGCCGCCACCTGGCTCCGAGCGGATCAGCCCGCGGCTGACATACGCATAAATCGTGGCCGCGCTCACGTTGAGCAGCGCCGCGGCTTCCCTGGCAGTAACGGTGCGCGATGTGTTCATGCAGACCATTATATATTGATTTCCCAATCAATGTTGACGCCATTGATCGGTTGTGGCTATAATCGCCTCAGTCTTTCATCGAGCGAAGGAGACCCGGAATGACCAATCAGACTCCCCCGGCCCGCCCGGCTGCCTCCGGCAACAGCAGCGCCCGCGGCGCCTATATGCCTGGCCTGGAAGGCGTCGTCGCCGCGCAGACTCGCCTGAGCCACGTCGACGGCCAGGCCGGCGAGCTGCTGATCGCCGGTTTCCCAGTAGAGGCCCTGGCCGGCCGCGCCGTCTTCGAAGAGGTGGTCTACCTGCTCTGGAACGATGTCCTTCCAACCGCAGCGCAACTGTCCGCCTTCCGCGCCGAGCTGGCCGATCAGCGCGGTCTGCCCGCGGCCGCGCTGGGTGTACTGTACGCCGCTGCCCAGGAGGCGGCGCCGATGATGGACGCGTTGCGCATGGCGGCCAGCACCCTGGGGCTAGGAGCGGACCGCGGCGCCGACCTACGCCAGAGTGGCGTGGCCCTGTTGGCGCGTTTGCCCACCATCGTGGCCGCTTACTGGCGGCTCCGCCAAGGCCGGCCGCCACTCTCGCCCCGCCCGGACCTGGGACACGCCGCGAATTACCTCTACATGTTGTCCGGCAAGGCACCTTCTGATGAGCGCGTGCGCGGGTTGGAGACCTATCTCAACACGGTTGTGGACCACGGGCTGAGCGCTTCTACGTTCACCGCGCGCGTGATCCTGTCCACGGGGTCAGACCTGGTATCGGCCGTCGTTGGAGCCATCGGCGCGCTCAAGGGCCCCCTGCATGGCGGCGCGCCCGGCCCGGCCCTGGATATGGTCTTCGAGATCGGCAGCGCCGAACGGGCCGAGGCTGAACTGCGCGCGCGCCTGGACCGCCGCGAGCGCCTGATGGGGTTCGGGCACCGGGTTTACCGCGTGCGCGATCCACGCGCAGATGTGTTGGCGGCCGCTGCCGAGCAGCTGTTTGAGCGCGACGGCGACCGCGCGCTCTATGACCTGGCCCGTGCCGTCGAGCGCACTGCCCTGGCGCTCTTGGCCGAGCGCTACCCGGACCGCGAGTTGCAGACCAACGTGGAGTTCTACACGGCCTTGCTGCTTCACGGCCTCGGGCTGTCCAGTGCCCTCTTCAGCCCAACGTTTGCCCTCAGCCGCGCGGCCGGCTGGATCGCCCATTGCCTGGAGCAGCAACGCCAAAACCGGATCATCCGCCCGCAGGCGGAATACGTCGGGTCGTTCGGCCGCGCCTGGGCGCCGCTCGCAGCCCGCGGGTAGGATATCGGCCACTGCCCGACCGCCCCCTCCCCGTTCAGGTTATGCCAGAGCGCCCGCCTCTCGGCGCTCCTAGCCGGTGGCGCCTCGGCCGCTGGGTCTACGCGGCCGCAACCTCGCGCCGGAATTGGTTATCGTACAGCCGCGCGTAGAGCCCATCCAGCGCCAGCAGCTCGGCGTGGGTGCCGCGCTCGACGACCTGGCCGCGGTCGAGCACCAGGATTACGTCGGCAGCGAGAATGGTGCTCAGGCGATGGGCAATGACGATGCTAGTGCGACCGGCCATCACCCGCTTGAGCGCTTCCTGGATCAGGGCCTCCGATTCGCTGTCGAGATGACTGGTGGCTTCGTCCAGCACCAGCAGGCGCGGGTTTTTCAGGATGACGCGTGCCAGGGCCAACCGCTGCCGCTCGCCGCCGCTCAGCCGGTAACCGCGCTCGCCCACCACCGTGTCGTAACCGTTGGGCAAGCCCATAATGAAGTCGTGGATGTTGGCCGCGCGCGCGGCGGCTTCCTGTTCGGCCTGGCTGGCGTCCAGTCGCGCATAGAGCAGGTTGGTGCGGATTGTGTCGTGGAACAAGTGCGTTTCTTGCGTTACCATACCCACCTGCGTGATGAGCGAAGCCAGCGTCACCTCGCGCAGGTCGTGGCCGTCGAGCAGGATGCGTCCGCCGGTGGGATCATACAAGCGCGGGATGAGATAGGTCAGCGTGGTCTTGCCCGCGCCGCTGGGGCCCACCAATGCCACCAATTGGCCCGGCTGGGCTATAAAGGAAATGTTGTCGAGCGCTGTGGCGCGCGCCTGGCTGGGCGGCCCCCCTGGCCCCGCGGGCCCTGTCGTTGTGCCATCGCCGGCGCCAGCGTGACGCCCGCCTGGCGCGCTGGACCCGCCCGTCCCGCCAGACAGCACAGTCGTGACGTTGGACATCTGGCCGATGCGCTTCACATCGGTCAGGAGTTGCTCCGACCGCACTTCATAACGAAAGCTGACGTCGTCAAATCTCAGCTCGCCGCGCACGTCGGTGAGCGCCGCGGCGCCCGGCTGTTCCTGAATCTCCAAGGGCAAATCTATGACCTCAAACACCCGCTCAAAGCTCACAATCGAAGTCGCGAGCTCGACCGGCGCCCCAGCCAGCCCCTGAAGTGCGCCGTACAGGCTGCCCAGATAGGTCCCGAAAGCCACAATCGTGCCGATCGTGAATTCGTCTCGGATGACGAGATAGCCGCCGAGCCCATAAACGAGCGCCATACCTACGGCGCTGACCAGGCCGATCAAGACGAAGAAGATCGAGGCGCGCACTGCCCGCCGGATGCCCAGGTCGCGCACCTCCTTCGCCCGCGCCTGAAAACGGGCAACCTCTTGCGGCGCGCGTCCAAAGAGCTTGACGAGCAGCGCGCCGCCCACGTTGAGGGTTTCGTTCATCATGGCATTCATCTGCGCGTTAGCTTCCATCTGGGCACGGGTGATGTCGCGGAGCATGCCGCCCATGCGGCGAGCCGCCACCACCAGGAGGGGCATCACGACAACGGCCACGAGCGTCAGGCGCCATTCCAGTAGCAGCATCATCGTCAGCAGCGCGACGGCCTGCACCAGGCTGGTAATGATATTGACGATGGTGTTGCTGATGGCGTTCTGCGCGCCGATCACGTCGCTGTTCAGCCGGCTCATCAGCTCGCCCACTTTGGTATTGGTGAAGAAGCGCAGCGACATCGCCTGCAGGTGCGCGTACAGGGCGCCCCGCAAGTCGAAGATGACGCCTTCTCCCACGCTGGCATTGAGGCGCCGCTGCCAGACGTTGATGGCGCCGCTCACTACCGGTAGCAGCAGGAGCGCCAGCGCCAGGCGGACTAGCCGGGCGGTGTCACCGCGCGGCAGCGTGTTGTCGATCAAATCGCGCAAGATGAGGGGCGTGACCAGGCCGAGCGCAGCGGTGGTCAGGATCATCAGAAGCATGGCGGCGAGGCGCCAACGATAAGGCCGCGCGTGCCGCAGCACGCGCCGCAGCAGCTGCCACGTGACCTTCGGACGCTGCTCGGGCGTCCCCAGCCCCATAAAGAAACCGCCGCCGTGAAATACCTGCATCGCCGCTCTCCAGCCGCCCGCTGCGGTACGCGAATTATATCGCCGCCGCTGTGGCGGCACCGAGGAACTGTCGATATCGAAGAAGCGCAGTCGCCCGCAGCGCATTGAGAGGACCTACCGGCCAGACCGCCCGGGTCACGGATTAGCAAAATACTGAGCCTGGATGGCGGCAGCGTCGCCGCCCGCGGCCATAAAGGCGTTCCAGAAGTCCTGTCCGGTGACGATCCGGCCCGCCTGGGCCGCGGCATAGTCGCGCAGGAAGCCCGAAAAGCGCGCGTCACCCACCGCCTGCCGCATGGCGTGCAACATCTGCGCCCCACGCAGGTAGACCGAATCTACATAGCCACGGTAGCCGCCGTGCGTGTAGATGGTGCTGTTCACCGCGCCGCTGGGCGCGAACCACTGGATCCGAAACGCCCACCACCACGGCGCCGCCTCCGGGTGCTGGCGCTCCAGGAAGAGCAGCTCCGAGTACGTGCACAAGGCCTCATCCAGCCAGGGTTCGCCCGCTTGGTCGTTGGCAACCAGCGTGTGCCACCATTGGTGCGCGACCTCGTGCGCGCTAATGACCGTCAGCAGGTTGTTAGGCGTTCCGTCATACTCCCCATAGTAGCTAGCGCCCACGAAGCTCAGGCCCGAGTACTCCATGCCGTCGTAGAAGTCACCTTCCACCTGCACGAAGCTCGAAAACGGGTAGGCCCCATACAACTCGGCAAAGGTCTCTGCCGCCGCGGCGGCAGTGCGCAGAGCGGCCCCACCGGCCTCGGCATCTTCAGGCATATAGATCGACGTCACGGTGACGCCCGCGGTAGTAGTGATGCTCTGGGTCAGCATGCGTTCCGAGACAACGTAGGCCGGATACCGGCCTCCCGTCATTGCGAAGCACGCGGTGGCCTCGCAGGCGCGCGGCTGTCCGCTCCCTGCTACCAGCACCGGCCGCCTATTGCTCAGCACCTGAATGGCTACCTCGAAGTCCGCCAGTGGCGTGGTGGCGTATTCACCGAGCGGCGCCGGCTCAGGCATTAGCCAGCCCATCTCGGCGGTATGCGGTGCCAGGGCCGGGTGCCAGTCGCCCAGGTTCACCTGGCGCCCAGTCCACCCCAGCGTTCCGCGCCAGCCCCAGGCGCCGGCGTTCACCTGAGCCAGGGCTGCTCGATACTCGAAAGTCACCTTGGCGCGATTGCCGGCGGATAGGTCGGCTGGCAGCGGCACCGCCACCCACACGCCCTCGGCCCGATGCGCCGCCACGGCGTCATTAACGCGGATTTCCAGAGAATC
>JADLEU010000151.1 GCA_020845955.1 Anaerolineales bacterium | reverse complement strand
CGCGGCTCGGGCCGCGGGTACTCGGCGGATGCCCTCGGGCCAACTATAATCGGCCCATGCGCACCGTGTGGATCCTTCACAACGGCCAGGCGGGCCAGCTCGCGTATCGGCGCCAGGTCGATCAGGCGGCCGAGGCCCTGGCGCGCCGCGGGGTCGGGGTCCAGGTCGTTCGCCATAGCGCGATCGCGCCGCTGCGCCAGGCGGCGCGGGAGGCCGTGGCCGCCGGGGCGGACGCCGTCCTGGTGGCTGGCGGTGACGGCAGCCTGGGCGCCATTGCCGGCGAGCTCGCGCACAGCCTGGTGGCCTTCGGAGCGCTGCCGGCCGGGACGGCCAATGTCTGGGCGCGCGAGGTCGGTCTTCCGCGGCCGGCCTGGCTGCGCCCGGGGGCCCTCGAACAGGCCGCCTTGCTCCTGCTGGATGCGCCGCCGCGCCTGATCGACCTGGGCCGCTGCAATGAGCAGTGGTTCCTGGTCTGGGCCGGCGTGGGGCTCGACGCTTTTGTCGTGACACAGTACGAACGCCAGCGCCAGGCGTCGCGCCGCGTGGGCGGCTATCTCTACAACACTGTCCTGACCTTTGTCGTCGCGCGCGGCTGGGGCGCCGTCGAGCTGCGGGTCCAGGCGGCTGGCCCGGCGGGCGCCCAGGTCATCCAGGGCCGCTTCCTGATGGCGACCGTCTGTGCCATCGGCCTGCACGGCGGCGGCTTGCTCCGCTTGGCTGACGACGCCCGCCTGGACGACGGGGTGATGGATCTGTGGGCGGTGGCCGGCCGTGGCTATGCCGATGCCTTGGCGCACACGGCGCGCCTCCTGCTGCGCGCTCACCAGCGCCATCCGGGTGTCTTCCGGTTGACAGGCGATCGCTTCGACATTTATACTTCCAGCCCGCAGGTGACCCATCTCGACGGCGAGCCGCAGCCCGTGCCCACGGCGGGTCCCCAACACCTGGCGGTGCGGGTTGTGCCGCGCTGCCTGCGCCTGCTGGCGCCGGCCTCGGCCGCGCGCAAGCTGTCGGCCCAGCCCTGGAGTTGACCTTGCCCTCAGCCCCCCTCAGTCGTGTCAAGCCGCTTCACTACCTGCTGCTGGCCCTGCCGATTGCCATAGCCGGCAGTCTGCTGCATTGGAACCCGCTGGTCAATTTCGTGGTCGCGAGCCTCGGCCTGATCCCGCTGGCCGAGCTGATCGGCGAGGCCACCGAGGCGCTGGCCGTCGTGACGGGCGCCAAGGTGGGCGGCCTGCTGAATGCAACCCTTGGCAATGCCGCCGAGCTGATCATTACCATCGTCGCCATTCGGGCCGGCTTGCTCGACCTGGTCAAGGCTTCGATTACGGGCTCCATCATCGGCAATCTGCTGCTCGTCTTGGGCGCCAGCCTCCTGCTGGGCGGCCTGCGACATGGCAAGCAGACCTTCCACCGCGAGCACGCCGCCACCAGCGCTACCCTGCTGGTGGTGGCTGTTCTGGCGCTCAGCGTGCCGTCGCTCTTTAACCACACCCTGGAAGGCGATACGCTCCCGGCAAACACCCTGGAGAGCATCTCCCTGGGCGTGGCCATCGTCATGATCGCGCTGTACGGGCTGGGATTGCTGTACAGCCTGCGCGGCGCGGGCGGTCTGGCGCCGGCCCATGGCGCCGGCGCGGAGGCAGCGCCGCGCTGGTCCAGCCGCACTGCCCTCGTGGTCCTTGGGTTGTCCACCGCCGCCGTGGTCTGGCTGAGCGAAATCCTGGTCAAAACCGTCGAGCCGGTCACGATTGCCCTGGGCCTCAGCGAGTTTTTCCTGGGCATCGTGCTGATCCCCATCATCGGCAACGTCGCCGAACATCTGGTCGCCGTCGAGGTGGCGCTCAAGGACAAGATGGAGCTTAGCCTGGAGATTGCGCTTTCGTCCAGCCTTCAGATCGCCCTGTTCGTGGCGCCGGTCCTGGTGTTTGTCAGCCTGCTTTTCGGCCAGTCTCTGAACCTGGTCTTCAACCAGTTCGAGCTGCTGGCCCTGATTGGCGCGGTGGTCATCTCCGCGCTGGTCGCGTCAGACGGCGAATCGAATTGGCTGGAGGGTGTGCAGTTGTTGGGCCTTTACCTGATCCTGGGCGTGGCCTTCTTCTTTATCCCTGGTTAGCGCTTCGCCTCCGGCCGCCCCCTGGCTCGCCCAGGTTGTCAGCCAACCGTCACCCGGCGGGGCGGTGACCCGCCCAGCATTGCGCTAGAATTGGCCGGCGCCTCTCGGCGTTCGGGCACTCGGCCGGGCGCTCCGGCCGATCGGCGAAAGGACGGATTCTGAGCATGGATTGGCTGACCGACCCACAGACCTGGATCGCCCTGCTGACGCTGACGACGCTGGAAATCGTCCTGGGTATCGACAACGTCATCTTCATTTCCATCCTGGCCAGTAAACTGCCAGCCGGCCAGCAGCCTCGCGCCCGCCAGGCGGGCCTCAGCCTGGCGTTGATCACCCGCATCCTGCTGCTGTTCTCGATCAGTTGGATTATTCGCCTGGAGGAACCGCTCTTTGAGGTCCTCGGCTTTGCCCTGAGCGGTCGCGATCTGATCCTGCTCGGCGGCGGCCTGTTCTTGTTAGCCAAGAGCACGCGCGAAATTCACGAGCGCCTGGAGGGCCAGCCGGGCCACGCCAGCGCCAAGGTGGCGGCCACGTTTACCAGCGTCATCGCGCAGATCATGCTCCTGGACGTGGTCTTCTCGCTCGACTCGGTCATCACCGCCGTCGGCATGGCCAATCAGCTGGGCGTGATGGTGGCCGCCGTCGTCATTGCCGTCGTCATGATGCTGGCGGCGGCCGGGCCCATCAGCAACTTCGTGGACCGGCATCCGACTGTCAAGATGCTGGCGCTCAGCTTCCTGCTGCTGATCGGCACTTCGCTCATCGTGGAGGCCCTGCACGTCCACATTCCCAAGGGTT
>JADLEU010000150.1 GCA_020845955.1 Anaerolineales bacterium | reverse complement strand
GCTTCGCCGGCATCGCGGGCCTCATTGTCCCGCCAGGCCTGCGCGGTCCGGCGCTGGCCTGGATCGCCGGCGGGGCGCTGGCGGCCTTGGGCCTCATCGGCGCCTTCGGCGTGAGCGTGGTCTTCTTTGCCCTGCTGCCGGCCGCGCTCTTTGGCCTGGCCGCCGTGCTGGCTGCCCGGCGCCTGGGGCGGGGCTGGAGAGATGGGTTGAGCATGCTGGTGCTCAGCGCGGGGTTGAATGCGCTGTTGGTCGCGCTGCTGATCAGTTTGCCGAAGGGAACATAAGGCGCGTTTGGCGGAACCAGGCGGGTGTCGAGGACGTTATAACTGTAGGGGTGGGTCATCACGCCAGCCTCCAGCGCCATGCGGCTCGTGAAACCGTTGTTGATCCTGTTGGTCGCCTTAAGCCTGGCAGCCTGCCAGGCTCGGCCGACTCCGGCTTCCACCCTGATGGTCGCGGCCCCGACTTCACCGCCCGGCGCGACGGCAACGGCCGTAGTCCCAAATCCACCGCCGACGCAACCACCCGCAACCCCTTCCCCGGCCCCAGCCGCCACCGCCACGACCCGGCCCGAGTTCGGCCTGGGCGCCACGGTGACCCCGCTGCCGACCCTGGCGGACCTGCACTCGCCCTTCGTCGGCCATCTGCCGCTCGCGCCCCAGTTCCCCCGCGTCAACGATCTGTCCTTCGTCGACCCGCTGAATGGCTGGGCCGTCGTGGCTGTGGCCGACCCCCTCTACCCGGTGAGCTGGGTGCTGGTGTATCGGACCGGCGATGGCGGCCAGCATTGGCAGGCGCTGTCCGCGCCCGAAGCCCTGATCTACTCATCCGAACTGGCGCCGGACCTGCCCGCGCTCAACCGCATCCGTTTCTTCAACACGCTGGAAGGCGAGCTGACCGGCACGCGCCGCTTTAACACTGCCGACGGCGGCCTGACCTGGGAGGACACCGGCCCCTACGACCCGGATCTCCCGCCCGTGACGCTGGAGGCCGGCCAGTACCGCCTGGAGCCGCGCGACTGCGCTCCCGCCGACCCGCCGGACTACCCGGACTACACCCACTGCCCATACCGCCTGCAGCGCCTGAGCGGCGGCGCCTGGCAGGCGGGGGGCCTGAGCTTCACGGCGATCGTGGCCGAACTGATTTCGGCTGATGAGAGCGCGGCCTGGATCGTGGGCTACGCTCAGGCCGACGCCGGCTCGACTCCGCTGGGACGTCTCTGGCGCACCCAGGACGGCGGCCGCACCTGGGAAGCGCTGCCCGACCTGCCGAGCACCTGGCCGCTGATGGACGACGTCTGGCAGTGGTTCTTCGCGCCGGCCGACGACCAGAACGTCTGGCTGGTGACCGGCGATGCGGGTGCGGGGGTTTTCGGCGGCAAGGTGCTCTACGTCTCCAACGACGGCGGCCGCAATTGGTCGCTGCGCGCGCAGGCCGCAATTGACGGCACGCACCGGTTCGGCGACATCCCGGTGCCGGGCTACCTGGTGGACTTCACGGCGGTCACGGGTGAGCAGGCTTACATGGTGCGCGGCCGCGCTTCGTTTCTCGTGACCCGCGACGGGGGCCGCACCTGGCAGGAGGCCATCCCCGAGTATGTCTTCCCCGGCGATGACAACGCCACCGGCCCGATCGTGTTCCTGGATGACCAGCACGGCTGGGCCATCACCGGCGATGCCGTCTACCGGACCGTGGATGGCGGCGACACCTGGCAGCCCGGGGTCGTGCCCGGCCTGCCCGGCCGGACGCCGCTGCCGCCCAGCCCGACCCCCTGGCCCACGGGCTACCCCGGCGGGCCAACGCCGGCGCCCACCGCCACGCCGGGCCTGAGCGCCTGGCCCAACCGCCTGGCCGGCGCCGGGCTGATCATTTCGGATTCGACCAGCCTGCCTGGCTGGCCGATCGCCGTCACCAACGTCTGGGTTCAGCTTCGCACCGGCGTGCGGGTCTACGCCGGTGTGACCAGCACGGCCGGCCAGGGCGCCGTGGTCGTGCTGACGGCGCGCACCGACCCCGCGCTGCTAGAGTTGTACCTGACGCCGGGCCGCGCCGGCGCGGTGCAGGTGGTGGACGCGCGGGGAGAGCGCCTGGTGCTGCAGTCGCTCGACGGCCAGGCCACCTTCTACTTCGACGTGCCCACGCGGCAGTTCGTCGACTCGCTGGCGCTCACCAGCCCGGCGCCGACCGTCACGCCGCTGCCTACCTTCACTGCCACGCCGGGCACGCCGACGCCGGTGTGGACGCCGGGACCCTACCCGTGAGGGTCAAGCACCCTGTGCGCGACAGCGCCTGGTTGCAGTGGATGAAAGGAGGCCAGCCATGGCCGAGAGGGAATACCGCATTGGGGACCTGGTGGTCGTGGCCGCCGGCGAATGGCAGGGGCACGCCGGCATTGTCAGTTGGCCGATCGCGCCCCAGGAGGCCGGCCACGTGCTGGTCTTGTCCGACGGCCGGATTGCCGGGCCCCGCCTGAGCCATGCCGAGGTCAGGCCGGCCGATGCGGCCACCAGGGGATACAGCCAACTGGCACACAGCCTCATCAAGCTGTCCAGCTTTCTAATCGAGCGGGCCATCCTGCCGCTGGCCCACATCACTAAAGGCCCTCTCACATGTGTCATCCCGAGGCGTAGGTTGCCGAGGGATCTCGGATTTGTTAGTTGGTGCTAGCAAGGATTGGGGGTAACGGATGAAATGGACTGTTGCAAGGCGGCTCGCGTGCCTGCTCGCGCTGGCCCTCGCCGCCTGCGCGCGGCCGGTCGTGCCACCCACAAACACGCCGCCGGCGACGCCCGCGGCTGCGTCAACTCGCTTGCTCGCCCTCCTGGAAGCCGCGGAGCTGACCCTGGATGACGGCTGCCTGCGGGCCGGCGGCTACGTGCTGGTCTGGCCGCCGGAGTTCAGCGTCAGCGTGGAAGGCGACCGGGTCGCGGTATCTGACGGCGAGACTGGTGAGACCGCCGTTTGGCGCCTGGGCGACGCGGTCTGGTTGGGCGGCGGCGAGATCGGCCGCGCCGCCATCAACGCCGAGGCCGGCCAGCGCTGGCACGGCGCCTGCGAGGGCGCCAACGCTTACTGGCTGGTCGGGGGCATCAACGTGCCGGTCTCGGCCACGGGCACGCCGCCGGCGCCGGCCGCAACGGTTACGCCGGCAGCCCCGGGTCAGCCCACTGAGCTGGCCACTCAGCCGGGGTTGAACTTTGTGGCCGATTGCGTCGAGGCCAATGACCCTGAGCTGGTGGCCGCCTTGCCGGCTTCGAGTCTCGATCCAGACTGGAAGCACTACGCCCAGCCTGGCTACGGATTTAACGTGGAGTTCCCCTCCGATTGGCGGCTCGGCCTGGTCGCGCACTTTCTCTGCCTGAAGCCGGCAGCCGATCCCGGCGTGGTGCTCGTCATCGGGTTCCGCGCCCCCGCGGAGACCACAATCATTTACCGGACTGGGGTCGGCGCGGGCGACCTGGTCACGCGTGGCACGGTCGTCATTCTCGGTCAGGAAGTCACGCGCGATGTGCTGGTCTACCAGGGCCAGGATAAGACGGTCATCTACAACACCGCCCAAGAAATCCGGGCGCCGCAGTTAGTAGTGACGGCCAGCCTGGACTTCCGCGACGCACGGAACTACCAGGATCCGGCCGTCGGCTTGCCCCAAGCGCTGCAGGCCACGGCAGACCTGATCGTCGCCTCGCTCGCACTCGATCAGGCACCGGTTGCAGACACGCCCGCGCCGGCCGCGTCCGCCGCAACCCTCCCGCCTCCTACCAATACCGTGCCCGCACCAACCGCCACCCGGGCACCGGCAACATCTACGCCGCTGCCCGCCACATCCACGCCGATCCCACCTACCCCCACAGTCGCACCAACTGCCACGGCCCCACCCACACCCTGCGTCCACGCCTGGTTCATGGCCAACCCGCCGCCCGGTTGCCCGGATCAATCGGCCGTCTTTGCCCACACCATTGCCCAGCGCTTCGAGCATGGGCTGCTGCTGTGGCGCTCCGTGCCCGACAGCTTCGGCAGCCAGATCTACGCCTTCTTCGATGATGGCCAATGGCCGGCCTGGAACCCCACCAACGACCGCTGGCGCCCGGGCCTGCCCGAGAGCGACCCGGCCATCGTTCCGCCCGCTGGCTTCTACCAGCCGGCCCGCGGCTTCGGCCTGTTCTGGCGCGACGCCTTCTTCAACCCGGCCGGCGCGGCCCGCGACCGGCTCGGCTGGGCCATCGAGCCGGAGTGGTCCACCGGCGAGCGCCCGCTCCAATGCCGCGTCCAGGGCGACTGGGCGGCAGGCTGCTTCGTCGGCGGGCCGGGCGAGCAGGTCCTGCTCGTGGAAGGCAACAATACCTGGTCGGTGTGGACTGGGCCAGCGCCGTGACAGTGCCGCGCCAGAAGCAAGAGGTGCAGCAATGAAGAAGCCAACACTGACCAGCGAATTGGCTGCCGCGGGGCTGACCCTGGCGCTGGCCGCCGCGTTGTGGTTTGTGCTGAGCGTCGGTGGTTCCAACAGGCCCGGTGGACCTCTGCCCCAAGACGTGGCTGGCACGGCCACGGTCGGCCCCGCCCCGACGGCCGCGCCGGTCACCGCCACCTGGCCGCCTTTCGAAGCCCAGCACCAACCCGGCGTGGCCGATCTGCTGGCCAGCCCGCCCGCGGCCGGCGAGCGCTTGGAGGTGGACGCCTACTACGGCGGCGCGCAGGAACTGGCGACGATGGGCGGCGGCCCGCCCCCGCCTGGCGACCAGGTCGCCTGCCCGCACTGGCCCGCGATCCTGACGGACCGTCCCTTCGCCGCCACGCTCCAGTACCTGAACGTGTCCACCAGCAACATGCCGCCGGCCGGCGCCCCCTGGCTGGTGGCCGCCGTGCCCGAGCAGACCCAACCCGGCTCGCGCGTGCCTTATCCCACGCTGCCCTACCACGCTCGGCTGCGCGGCTACCTGGGCGAGCCGGCCTTCGCGGGCTGCGTGTCAGCCGAGCGTGTCTTCGTCGTCGAGCAGGTCGTGCAGGTCTACGAGCAGGACCCGCCACCCGATCTTGCGACCGGGCTGCAGGCGCCGGCCGACTACGCCGCCTGGCCACGCCACGCGGACGCGTCGTATGGCTACAGCCTGCCCTATCCGCCGGGCTGGCGGGCCGAGATGGCCGATGAACGGACGCTGCGAATCACTGGCCCGCAGTGGCCCGAGCGCGCGGTCACGGTCCACGTCTACGACGGCGAGACCCGCTACGACCAGTACGAGTCCGACCCGGCGAAGATTTCACCACTGCTCCAAGGTGTGGGCTGGGGCGTGTTCGAGCAAGGGTGGCCGGCCTTTGCCCAGGCCGGCCACGAGAGCCAGGCGCTGGCCGGCCACTACGTCGAGCGCGAGGACGCTCCCCCCGACGCGCGCTCGGTGGCGGTGCTGTTCAGCGGCGGCGGCCGCACCTATGAGCTGGCCCTGGTCTTCCCAACCGGCTACGCGGCGTCACAGGAGTTGCTCACCGGCTACACCGGCATCGTCGCAGGCTTCCGCCTGGATGCCGATCCCGGCCCGACGCCCACGGCGCCGGTCCGGCAGGACCTGGGCACCGGCCCGTTCCTGACCGAAGCGCAGGCGCTGGCCGCCGCCGAGCAGCGCGCGGGCAGCCCGCTCGAATTGCTCGCGGCGGCGCTGATGCCAGAGGCCGCCGCGCGCCGGCAGGCCGAGGCGTGCACTGCGTTTATGGGACATCCGGACGGGGTCTGGCTGCTTACCGTCCGCGGGCCATACGAAGGCCAGACGCGAACGCTACGCTTGTTCCTGGACGCCGTCAGCGGCGAGCAGTTGTGCGGCGAAGAGATCGCGCCGCCGGCCGGCACGCCGCTGCCCCCGCCGCCGGGCGCGCCGACGCTGGCGCCAACGGCCACACCGTAACCAGCGGGTTTCATCCCGCCCGGAACGACCACGTCACCGGACGGCAGCAGCAGCACGTTGTTTGGCGCCCGGGAGTTGCCGCGACGCCTTCAGAAGGCGCTATGCTGGAGCGGGCGGCATACAACGGTACAGACAGTGCTCAGGAGCGCAACCATGACCATCGCCAACCTCGCGCGGCGTGTGACCCGCCCTCTGATCTTACAATGGGCGTTCTTTGGTGGCGCTGTGGCCGGGTTGCTTTCCGTGTCCACGCTGATCATCGCGCTTCGGCAGGCGTCATCGACAGCCGCAATGGCCGGCCTGACCGCCATCCTGAGCGGCGCATTGGTCGGCGCAGTGGCGGCCGTGCTGTTCCAGGCCGTTGGCAGATTGCGTTTCTGGCTGCTGGCCTTGGGAGTGAGTGCTGTCGTCCTGGCCTACGTGGCCGCCGCAAGAGAGCTGACTCGGAACGGCACTCTTTTGATCTGGGCGGGGCTTAACATCGCAATCGCCTTAAGCCTCTGGCACTTGTCAGCATATGGTTTACACGGCTGGCGCACACGGCGCTTGGGCGGCCGCTCGACAGTAGATAACCAGTTCTCATAAGGAGGATGTCGTGCCCACCATGCGCAAAGTGGCCAACGCTTTCAAATTGGCCGCCAAGGCCTTTGGCCCCGGAGAGTATGCCGCCGCCGGCAAAGTGATCGCCTGCCCGCACTGCGGCGAGCGCGCCTTCGAGGCCGGCGAGGCCCAATTGAACAAGGCCCTGAGCACCTTCTTCAAGCTCGACTGGCTCGACGAGACGGCCACCGTGCTGGCCTGTACGCATTGCAGCCAGATCCTGTGGTTTGGGAAGAAGCCCGCCAGGCGGTAGTGGTCGGGCACGGAGATGAGCTAGACCGCTGCAGAGGCCCCTCAGCCGCGCAGGCCGCGGCTTCGGGATGGCATTTCTACCAGGCTGTGTGTCGAAGCGCTCGGCGACCCACCCCGCACCGTCCGCTCCGCCTGTGCTAGACTCCCGGTGTGGCCGCGTTGGCCCCTCCGCTCGCCGCGCGGATCGACCCACTCTCAAGGAGTCTCTCGCTATGAAAGTCGCCTACCTGTTCAGTACCTCGGGCCACACGGCCAGCTACAAGCTCGGCAAGATGATCCTGCCCCAACTCGAAGAAGGCCGCCACGGCGCTGAAGTGGTGGGGATGATGTTCTTCGACGACAACAACTACGTGCTGCGCCAGGGTGACCCGATTGGCGAGCGGTTGGCCAAGGTGGCGGCCAAGACCGGCATGCTGATCATGATGTGCGACC
Source organism: Anaerolineales bacterium (assembly GCA_020845955.1). GTDB lineage: Bacteria > Chloroflexota > Anaerolineae > Anaerolineales > UBA6663 > JADLEU01. The sequence continues at coordinate 6 of JADLEU010000150.1, read as the reverse complement.
AGTGCG
>JADLEU010000149.1 GCA_020845955.1 Anaerolineales bacterium | reverse complement strand
TTGAGGTCGAGCTGCGCGTTATCCAGTGTGTGCTGCTGGAAGAAGTCGAACACGTCATCGGCGTCCGGTTCAAAGCAGTGATAGCCAGGGGGACTTGGGGGGGTGTAGGGGCAGGTCGGCCCGATCAAAGTGTCAACGTAGACGGTGGCCGGCTGATCGGGGCCAAAGGAATTGATGCGGTCGCGCAGCTGGAAGGAGTGTGTCACTGGCACCAGCGCGTCAATCAGGCTGTGCGACAGCGTGATGGGCACGTGCAGGTAGTTGGAGGCGAACATCTGCCCCGAGCGCCTGGCATAGCAAAGCTGGTTCCCGCTGGGAGGCTGCGGCGTCGGGTTCGCGCTGCTGCCCGTGTAGCATTCGCGCTCCATCCAGTCTTGATGAAAGGTCGTGCTCTGGCCGTACCACTGTGCCATGTCGGAAGGCGCTTTGATGACGGCCGCGGCGGCAAACACGTCGGGGTATTTGGCGACCACGATCGTGCCGATCTGGCCGCCCATCGACGGGCCAATCAGGTAGAGGCGATCGCGCTGGACATTGTAGTGCTCGAGCACGTACCGCAGGGCGCCGATCACGTCATACTGGCTCTCCAGTGAGGCATAGGCATACTTGCCGGGCGCATCGGGCGTAGGGACCGCGCCGGTGCCGGGCCACCGGCCGTGCATCTCGGGTGACACCAGCAGCCAGCCCCGGGCCTCGGCCTCGGCCGCGAACTGGTTGCCAGGCTCGGCGGGCTCATACATGTACGACGAGCGCCCGTGAACATAGACCACGACCGGGACCGGGACGCTGGTCTGATAGCCGCTGGGCACCTGCAGCCAAGCCTGCTGCGGAGTGTCGTCATAGGCATTTTCGAATGGTACGGTCAGGCTGAGCGGACCACCGCCCTCAGCTAACGACCCTTCGGTCGCCGGCCGACCGATGCGGCCGATCACCTCCAGCCGCATCTGCGCCGCGGTCCACTCGTCGCCGGGCAGCGCCTCGGCGCTGATCTCGATGCGGTTTTGGCCCTGGGCCAAGACCCTGACCGGAACATCGAGATAGACGGGCTCACCCCAGCACAGGTCACTGCTGACCGCTTCCGGGACATACCCCACCAGGCGCCCGTTCACCCGTACTGGCTGCGCGACCTGGTTGCCGGCCGCGCGCAGGATCAGACGCGCCCGCTCTGCCTGGCCAGTCCAGGCCAGCGCCACATCCCCGGCCGCGCGTTCGGCCTTGGAGCCCGCCACCAGGCAATCCAGGGCAAGCGAGGCCAGCCCAATGGCCTCGACGCTGCCGGCACTGGCCAGAGTAGAAGTGGGCCGCGGCAGCGCGGCCGCTTGCGTGCCGTCCGCCCAGGCCAACGGCATGACCGCGGCAACGAGGCCGCCGGCAACCGCCAAGGCCAGCGCGAATGCTCGGCGCAGACGCTGGCGCCTATTCGCGGGCATTGCCGGCCTCGCGTGCCTCACGGTAGCGGATAATGCGCGCGGGGACGCCGCCCACGATGGCCAATGGCGGGACGTCGCGCGTAACAACCGCGCCAGCTGCCAGGATAGCCCCCCGCCCCACGGTGACCCCGTCGAGGACGCAAACGTTGACGCCCAGCCAGACGTCGTCGGCAATCACGACCGGGCCCCGGCTGGTCAGCCCCTGCTCGCGCATCGGCCGGCCGGCGTCCGCCGCCCCGTGCTGGTAAGGCATCATGGCGCAGTGGGCGCCGATCATGCACCCGCTGCCGATGACAATGTCACTCACGTATGCGTTCAAGACGCAGCCCGGCTGGAGGTGGGTGTGCGCCCCCAGCCGGATCGAGCCGGTCCCAGGGCCCAACTCCAGGATTGTCCCGCGATAGAGATGGACGCCAGCGGCCAGGACCACCCGTCCCTCGGCGCGTGGCGCGGCGTAGATAACGACATCGTCGTCAATGAAACAGCCCGGCCCAATCTCCAGCCGCGCGCTGTGGAGCCGCGCCCGCGCTGAAATATAGGGCTGGCCGCGCAAATAGCGCAGCACTTGCCGCTTGTCCTTGTACGGTCCCAGCGGCCAGGCGGCCAGGCGGCCAAACACGGGCGAGATGGCTGCCAACCGGCCCCAGGCCTGCATCCAGGTCCGGCCCGCGATCTGGCGCAGCGTTGTGCCTGGCGGCTGGCGCAGTCCCAGGCGTTGATGCCAGGCCTGCCTCTGGGCGGCGCTGCCCTCCTTTGTGATCCGCATGGTCCAAGATCTCCGGCCTGCTAGCGATCGCCCGAGCGGGCGACCGCCGGTTGCTCTGAGCCGCGCAGGGTGTCCAGCACCGCCGTCGGGCTTTGGCCCGCCGGCGGCCGGGCGCTCGCCGCCCGGGCTCGGCGCAGGCGGCGCGTGATGCTGCGGAAATCAAGCAGTTCGAGGGCCACCGCCCTGGCCAGGCGCGCGGGCCGCAAGGGGTGTCCCAGCGCAGCCAGCTGCTGGCGATGGAAGTCCCAGAACTCGCGATCCAGACCATCGAAGACGCTCAGCGCCAGGAAGCGATAGTAATGCTCCAGGGCCTGCGCCCAGCGCTGGCGGAATTCGGCCTGGGTCAGGAAAGCCGGCCCGTAGCGCTGGAGGAAATACAGCCGCATGACCCGCACCGTTTGCAGCCGGTAGGTGAGCGCGGTCAGCGACTCGTTGTGCCGGCGCGTGAAGGTCAGCACCTGGTGAACAAAGCCAAAGTCGTGGCGCTGAAGCAGCCGCAGGCACACCTCGGTATCGGTATGCAGGACGGTCTCGTCGTAAAAGCCTTCGCGCTCACGTACCAGGTCGGCCCGCAACAATAGCGACGTGGGGGAGCCAAAGGGATCCGCCAGGTCTTTCAGGAGATAGCGCCGGGCCAATTCGCGGCCAGGCGTGCACCGGCTGGGATACGGCAGCCGATCCAGGCTGACGCGGTCTTCCTCGAGCCGGTAGGCGCCCACCAGGCCGGCGGTCGGGTATTGTTCGGCCAGGGCCACCATGCGCTCCAGGCACTCGGGAAAGATCCAGTCGTCGGCGTGCACTACCTTGACGTATTTGGCCTGGGGCGAAACCTGGCGTAGAGCGTGGTTCCAGTTCTGGAATTGCTGCAGGAACCTGGGGGTCGTGCTCACTCGCAGGCGTGCGTCAGTCGCCTGATAGCGGCTGGCGATCGCCAGCGTGTTGTCGGTGCTGCAGTTGTTGACCAGGAGGTATTCAAAGGCCGGGTACGTCTGCGCCAAGACACTTTCGATGCACTCGGCCAGGTATTTTTCGCCGTTATACACCGGCGAAACTACGCTCACCAAGGGCAGTGACTGGCTCGGCATCTGAAAGTCGCCTCGATTAGCCGGCGCGGGCCGGCCTAAACGCCCCATACCCCGTAGCGCAGGCTGCCCCACACCCGCCCCAGGCGCCAGGCCAACTCCCAGGTGGCGGCCGACAGGTGGCTCCAGGTCCGGACGCGCAGCAAGCGCCGCCCTAACGCCAGCCAAGCGCGGCCGCTTTGCTGCCAGGTAAGCCGCGGCATACCGAAAGGCTGAAACCGTTTGTACAGCAGCACGTTATGCTCGGCGTAGTCCAGCGACTGCCGCGCCAGTGATCCAAAGGTGTCCCGATAGCGCACGTGGTAAACGGCATCAGCCGCGAAGTGGAGTTGCGCGCCAGCCAACTGCGCGCGCCAGCAGAAGTCAGTGTCCTCCAATTGCGGCAGTGCCTCGTCAAAACCGCGCACCGCCAGAAAAAGTCTCCGCTGCACGCCCAGGCCGCCGCCGCCAGCGTGGGGCAGAAAGGGCGGGTAGGTATACCGGCGCACACCCCTCGTTTGCAGGTCCCTTCGGCTGGCAAACACCCAAGGCGAGTTCAGCCGTCTGGCTTCGAAGCAACTCGCCACGAGTTGGTGCCGGCGCAAGGCCTCGCCCATGGCCGGCAGCCAGCCCTGGCCGACGACGTCGTCGGCATCGCAGAAGGCCAGCGCATCGCCCTGGGCCGCGCTCGCCCCGCAGTTGCGCGCGTGCGCCGCGCCGCGCTGGCGCGAGGCGTCGACGATGCGCAGAGCAGGCAGCCGCCCGGTGTACTGCGCCGCGATAGCGGCGGTGGCATCGCGCGAGCCGTTGTCGGCGACGATCACCTCCCAGGGCTGGGCCCAAGCCTGGCTGGCCAGCGAGTCCAACTGCTCGCCGATGGTAGCCGCCGCGTCTCGAGCCGGGATGATGACACTCAACTTCACTATCACACTCCCATTCGGCTCAAGATCGCCTCAACCCGGGACGGCGGCGGCGCTGCCGGGTAGCGGCGAGCTTGGCCGTCCGCCGTCATGAGCTGGTTCAAAAAGGCCAGATCGGGCGGCGCGCTCTGATACCCGCGCCTTGGCCGCCCGTGGCGGAGCAGATCGGGTATGGTCACGAATTGAAACGCGCCCGCGCGGCGCGCCAGCAGCGCGTCGACGACGCCAAAGGCCGCTCCGCGATCTGCAAACCGGGGGTCCTCAAAGGCGTGCAGCCGGTCGTGGAACAGCACGATGCTGCCAGGCCGGATGTTGCTCAGCAGGCGCGCCAGCACGGCCGTTGGGTCGATGTCCCGCCAATCCTGCGCGGGCTGATCCCAGGCGACCAACTGGTAGCCGAGCCGGCGAACGTCCAGGCGCGCCGCCAGGCTGAGATGGCCATAGGGCGGGCGCAGCAGACGCTGCTCATGCGGCGCCAAAACGTGCGCGCACGCCGGGATCTGGCTCAGCCGTTCGTCTCGCGAGATCAGCGGGAGCGAAGGGTGATCCCACGTGTGGTTGCCGATGGCGTGCCCGGCCTGGGCGATCTGCCGGACCAGCTCGGGCTGCCGCGCGGCAGCCTCACCCACCATGAAGAAGGTGCCGCGAGCGCCATGTCGCTCCAGAATATCGAGCAGCCGGGGGGTAAAAACCGCATCAGGGCCGTCATCAAAGCTCAGAGCCACAACCGGGTCCGTAGTCTCGACGCCCGTGATGGCGCCGACGCTGGAACGCATGGCCAGGCGCAGCAGCCGCGGCAGCAGCCCGCGTCTGTGCGGCTTACCCTTCCGGCTGACCGTCATGGCCAGCACGCGCGGCCTCTCAGACCCGCCCGCCGCCGTCGGCGGGGGGCGTCACCGTCCAAGGGAGCACGGGCGCCACAACGCCCAACCGGCCAGGATTGAGCTCGTATCCAACCTCCGAAACGTCGAACGTGACGATGTGCCCCTGGCGTTCGATGATCTTGACCCGCTCGATAAAGGCCACCAGCGACAGCGAGTAACGCCCTGGTTTGAGCAGGCGCGGCGGCACTTCGCAGACGGCCTGGTAATGGCCGGGCTGGCGCACCCGGCCTTTCCATTCCGGAAGATCGGTGTCCATGGCCTCGAAGACGATGTTCTCTTGCGCGTCGAACAGGTGAAACGTGACCGAGAGATCACGCACGGGCGCCAGGACGTCGTAGCCGATTTCGACCCGGAACGGGCTATCGAAGTTGATGATCGCGGCCGGCTGCCCGCCGGCATCCAGAACCCGGACGGAAGTGAGTTGAGCGTCCTGCCCGGCGGGCGCTGAAGCCGGGCTGCGCCAGACCGCTTGATCGGCCGTGCCCTCGGCGAGATAAGCTGCCACCACCTGGGCGGCTGGCCCGCTGAGCTTAATCTGACCGTCTGCGATCCAATACGCGCGGTTGCACAGTTGGGTGATGGCGCCCATGTTATGGCTGACGAACAGCACCGTACGGCCCTGGCGGGCCACGCTGCCCATTTTCCCCAAGCACTTGCGCTGGAAGGCGGCATCGCCGACCGCCAGCACCTCGTCAATCAGCAGGATTTCCGGCTCCAGGTGGGCGGCCACGGCGAACGCCAGCCGCAAATGCATGCCGCTGGAGTAGTGCTTGACCGGCGTTTCGATGAAGCGCTCGACCTCCGAAAACCCCACGATCTCGTCAAACTTGCGGTCGATCTCATACCGCCGCATCCCCAAAATGGCGCCGTTCAGGTAGATGTTTTCGCGCCCGGTCAGTTCAGGATGAAAGCCGGTGCCGACCTCCAGCAGCGAGCCCACCCGGCCATAGAGGTCGGCCGCGCCGGTGGTGGGCTCGGTGATGCGCGACAGGATCTTCAGCAACGTACTCTTACCGGCCCCGTTGCGGCCAATGATGCCCACGACCTCGCCATGCTCAATCGCCAGGGAGACATCGCGCAGCGCCCAAATGGTCTCGTCGGCGCCGCCAATACCTGCCGCCTGCCCTGCCAGCCAATCACGGGTGCGCCGCCAGCGCGCGCTCAGGGCGCTCGACAGCGCATCGCGCAGGTTGGCGTGCCGCACGCGGCGCTCGCCAATGCGGTACTGCTTGCCAAGCCCATCGACCCAGATGGCAACCGGCGCCATTTCAGCGCTCACACCACATCGGCAAAGGTGCGTTCCATGCGCCGGAAGTAGTAAGCCCCGCTGATGAGCAGCAGCACCGCCACCACGGCTGAAACGAGGATGATCGCCTGAGGCGCCGTGTCGGCGCCCAGCAGCGCCCACCGGAAGCCTTCCACCACCCCGGCCATGGGGTTCAGGCCATAGAGCGTCCGCCAGGGCTCGGCCAGCAGGCTGCTGGGATAAGCAATTGGCGTGGCGAACATCCAGAACTGGGTCACAAAGGGCACCGTATAGCCAATGTCTCGAAACTGGACGTTCATGGCCGATAACCACAAGCCAACCCCCAGCGCGGTGATCACGGCCAACAGCATGAAGAGCGGCAGCCAGACCACGCTGGTGGTTGGCCGAATACCGTAGAACAGCATCATTCCCAACAGCACCGAGAACGCCAGGGCGAAGTCCACCAGTCCCGCCAGCACCCTGGCCGTAGGCAGCACCAGGCGCGGAAAGTAGATCTTCTTGATCAGGTTGGCATGTGTGACCATGCCCACCGAAGCCTGCATCAGCCCGTGGGAGAAAAACGTCCAGGGGACCAGCGCCGCATAGCTGAAGATCGGATAGGGAATCTCGTCGGACGGCACACCGGCCAGGCGGCCAAAGAACAGGCTAAAGACCACCATCGTCATAAAGGGCTGCAGGATGGCCCAGGCCGCGCCTAAGGCCGTTTGCTTGTAGTGGACCTTCACGTCGCGCCAGATCAAGAAGTACAGCAGTTCGCGGTACTCCCAGACCTCGCGCAGATTCAGCGACACCCAGCCACGAGACGGGCGGATACGGACATGGGGGACGAGCGCGGGCAGTGGCGGGCTGCTAAGCTTATCGGCTTCCAGGGACGCCAGGCTGGGCACCGGCACTACCTCCAGTTGCAAGGGCCGCATGAACTGCGGCCCCTACCAGGTCATACAGGTATACGGCTGCCCCGGGCGCATGAAACTCGTCAAGCCGTGTCCCCAATTGATCAAGCTGCAGCAGCGTCATCTTTTCGTTCAGGGCGCCATTCGATCGGGCATGCAGAAAAACGACCCACGTCCGCGGTTGTCCTCGCAGTTGTTCCAACTCGCTCGCCACGACTGACCAATCGTCAAAACTCGCGCCGACAAAGGCTGGTTCGCGCGCCAAAGCGTACTGGTCCGCGTAAAAGGCATATGCGTATTGCGAGCCCTCAGCCAAATAAACGACGTCACCCGGCTCGCGGTGCTGTTGAAGATAGCCCAACACCAACTTCGATTCTTCCTTGGTCCGCGGCCCAAGCAGATGCTGCGCTGAAATATACAGGGGGTGCAGAAACAGCAGGCCAATCGTAATCCCTCCCACCAACGGCGCAGTTGCCCGCGTGGTCGTCAAGACCGACGCGGCGCCGGCGCCAGCGACGATGACCAGCGCCGGCGCGGCAAACAGCAATAGGCGAGCACTGAATGGATACAGCTCAAGCGCCGACGCCAACAGCGCCGCCCCCACCGGCGCCAGCAGCATGGTCAAACCAAACGGGTTGCGCTTCACCAGCAGGGCCATGCCAGCCAGGAACGCCAAGGCGCCGATGCCGACCAACGGCATTCCGCCTGGGTCTTCAAACAACGCAAATGCCGCCTTGAAGTACCACATGGGGTGAGCAAAAGGCAGCGGCGCGTAATAGCCAAGCCCGGCCCACCAATCTCTGAGCACTTGGTCCGCTGCTTGCGGCCGCACGACAAGAACATACTGCACACCAAAGCTAACCAGCCATGCTGTACCTACCCCAGCCAGCACGAAAAGCCCGCGGCGACTACGGGCCCTGAAGCAGGCCCACGCCAGCGCCAGGCCAATCCCAGCCGTGACGAATACCGCCGGAAATGAGAAAAGCGGAGCAAGCGCGCCCGCCGCCGCCAGGACCAGCCCACGTCGAACCGACAAACCCTGGCTCAAGTCGGCCGGGCAGGCGGCCACCAGCAGGAGGGCGACGAACAGATCGCCGGAGTAGGGTTTGAGCTCGGCAGCATAATAGATCGCCGGATCGGACAGGGCTAATAAGCCCAACGCCAGCAGCGCCGCGTCCGGCCCAACTAAGCGCCTGGCCACAATGTAGATCAGCGGCAGGGCGGCCAGGCCGCATACCAGCGGCGCCAGCCTGTACGTGTAGTCGTTCTCGCCGAAGAGCGTGACCACCGCCTTGACCAGCAGCGTGAAACCAACCGGGGCCGCTTGGTGGTAGCTCAAGGGGACCAGCAAATCGCTAAATGACCGCTCGCGCACGTTCAGGGCGATCAGCACCTCGTCCAGCCAAAGCGAACGATTGGACAGGAATTGCGACAGGCGCAGAACGACGCCAACTGCGCCCACAAACCAGGCTGCCTCGGCGGCAACCAGGCGCCAAACCTTCTGCACCGCGCCAATCTTCGCCTCCGAGAGGCGAGCAGCTTGCGCCACCTTGGCTAGCACGGCGCCTCCGTGGCCTGCGATTCGGGCCGCAGTTTAAACCGCTCGTTCTGCTCTGCCCACAAGCGGTCAGACAGCCGGCCGGCGGGCGGCGTCACATCGGCCCAGGCCAGCACCTGGTCCTTGGGCACGGCGCGCACCAAGCGGCAGCCTTCCGCCAAGCCGATGGGCAGCAAATTCTCGGCGCGGACGACGTCCGAGTTCTCTGCCAGCCCATAGGTCATGTAGCCGCCCAGCCCGTCGAGCGTCTGCCCCGCCTGCAGATCGATCTTGGCCGCGGCGACCACGTCGACGCGGGGGGCGCCCAGAGGGGCGATGGTCGCATCGTCGAGCAGCGCCGCCCGCGCGACAGTGTTGGGCGCCTCGAAGTGGCACAAGTGATACGGCGTAAAGAAGCAGTAGAGCGGCCCGCTCCCGAGCTTGTAGAGATTGAGATAATGCTGCTGGGTGGGATGTGAGTGCGTCCCCAGCACGAACACCCCGGGCGCCGGCTCGGCCCCAACCAGGTAGTCGACCAGGCCAGGCCCCTGCAGCAATTCATCGACCGGGTAGGCCTGGACCGCTTCCCGCAGGGGTGTGCCGGCCGGCGCCACCGGTCCCCACATGCCGCGGCGGGCCACGCGCATACCGGTGGCATTGGCCACGATGGCCTGCTCAAACGAGATCTTGGTCCCGTCGGCGAAAGAGGTCACCATGGAGGGCCGCTGACCCCAGCGGGCGGCGAAAGCCGCCTGGGTAGCCGGGTTGCGATAAGGGTCGTGCAGGCCCTTGATATTGCCGCACAACACCGGCTTGATCCCCAGTCCGCGCACAAATCGGTACAGGTTGAGCGTAACGCCGGGCTGGTCACCATCGGCATTGGTAAACACCACGCCAGCCTGGTCGGCATAGGTTTTCAAGATCGGGCCAACCGTGCCGTCCAGCTCGGCATTCATCATCACCAGGTGCTTGCCGTGCTGGATCGCGGTCAGGGCCACGTGGGCGGCAAACTCGACCGTGCCAGTCACCTCCAGTATGACCTCGATCCCCCCGGCGCGGCACAGCAGTAGCGCGTCGTCGGTCACGACCACCTGGCGCCGCTGCCAGGCGGCCTGCAGCTCGGCCTCGGTTTCTGCAGCGCTCACCATCTCTGGCGGCAGCCCGGCCTCCCGGTACGCGCGCCGCGCCTCTCCGACGTGGCGATTGGCAATCGCCACCAGGCTCAGTCCAGGCACAGCCGTGATGATCTGCAGGGCAATGCCGCGGCCCATGAAGCCGGCGCCAACCATCGCCACGCGCACCGGGTTGCCGGCGCGCCGGCGCTTTTCGAGGGCCCGATCGACAATGATCACGGCTCAGCTTCCTTCAAACAGGCAGTTCAGGCCACCGGAAGTCTGGCCAGCGCGCGTCCTTGGCAGAGATCACCCGCGGCTGCACGGGCCAAGCAATGCGAAAAGCAGGGTCATCCCAGCGAATGCCGCGCTCGGCCCCCGGCGTATAGATCTGCGATACCTGGTAAGTGACCTCGACGTCGTCACGCAGGGTGATATAGCCGTGGGCGAACTCCTCGGGCACGTAGAGCATGCGGTAGTTGTCGGCGGTCAGGGTTTCCCCATGCCACTGCCCGCGCGTGGGTGAGCCGGGCCGCAGATCCACGATCACGTCCCAGATCGCGCCGCGGGTGCAGCGGACCAGCTTCGTCTCGGCCTGGGGGGCGGCCTGATAGTGCAGCCCGCGCAGGGTGCCGAGCTTGTGGTTATACGAGATGTTGGCCTGGACGACTCGGCTCACCAGGCCGTGGGCCTCGAACTCTTGTTGACACCAGCCGCGCGCGAAGAACCCGCGCTCGTCAACGTGCTTCTCAATCTCGATGCAATAGGCGCCGCTCAGGGGAGTCTCAGAAAAGATCATGAACCATCTGCCCGCCGGTGGGCCCGCGCTCACCAGCCTTATCGCCAGCCGTTTCAGTCCCAGATTTTCCAGGGCGCCCGACCGCTGGCCCACAACTCTTCCAGGTAGTTCTTCTCCTTGAGCGTGTCCATGCACGACCAGAACCCGTGATGGCGGTAGCCGACCAGTTGGCCGTCATAGGTCAGTCGCTCAATCGCTTCGCGCTCCCAGACCGCCTCGTCCCCGTTGACGTACTCCAGAACCTCGGGCTGCAGCACAAAGAAGCCGCCGCTGATCCAGCCCTCGGCGTGCTCCGGCTTTTCGTAGAATTCCACGACCTGGTCACCTTCAAATCGGATACGACCAAAACGCGATGGCGCGCGAACCGTCGTCACCGTGGCCAGTTTGCCATGGCTCTGATGGAAGCGCAGCAAGTCGCAGACGTTTATGTCGGCCACGCCGTCGCCATATGTAAACATGAATGGCTCGTCGCAATCGAGCCAGCGCCGTAGCCGCCTTACCCGCCCCCCGGTCTGCGTGTGGAGCCCGGTATCCACCAGGTGTACCTTCCAGTTCGGAAGGTTGCCGTTGTGGATGACGGTCTCGCCCTTGCCGAGGTCAATCGAGATATCGTTATTGATGGCGTAGTAGTCCAGAAAATATTGCTTGATCACCTCGCCCTTGTATCCCAGCGCCAGCACGAACTCGCTCACGCCGCCGGCGGCGTAGATGTTCATGATATGCCAGAGGATCGGCTTGCCGCCGATCTCGACCATCGGCTTGGGGCGCAGGACGGTCTCTTCCGACAGGCGCGAGCCGAGACCGCCGGCCAGGATGGCGGCTTTCATCGCGACGCCGCTCCCTGGCGCCAGCGCAGCGTCGTGTCCACTTGTTGGGTCTCCAGCAAGTATAACAACTGCTTGAGACGCGTGAACTTGCGGCCGGCGAACTCCTCGGCGGTCAGCCCGACCGCGCAAAAAGCCGTGTACAGTTGCCGGATGCCGCGCGCGAGCGTCCAGCGCGTCTCGAATTGCGGCAGGTGCCGGCGGATCTTGGCGAAGCTGACGTGATAGGTTCGGTTGTCGGCGGCAGCGCCCGCGCCGAAGACGACCCGGGCGCCGGGCACAACCGCCGCCACACCCTCAGCCATCTGCCGCACCTGGTAGTTCTCGGCATCGCTGCCCACGTTGAAGGCCTGGTTGTGAATCGCGTCGCGCGGAGCCGCGAGCGCCAGCCGGCAGGCCTGGGCGATATCTTCGATGTGCACGATTGGCCGCCAGGCGCGGCCGTCGCTGAGCAGCTTCACCTGGCCCTGGGTAAAGGCCCAACCGGTGAGGTTGTTCACGACCAGATCGAAGCGCGGCTTGGGCGACAGGCCGTAGGCCGTGGCGTTGCGCAGGAAAACCGGCGAAAACCCGGTGTCGGCCAGGCCGGCGAGCTGCGCCTCCGCCTCCACCTTGGAGCGCGCGTAGGCCGTCAGCGGGTTGAACGGCGACTGCTCCGTCAGAGCGTGCCGCGAGCCTTGTCCGTAGATGCTGCAGGATGAGGCGAAGATGAAGCGCCGGCAGCCGGCGGCCCGCGCCAACCCGGCCAGGCGGACAGTGGCCTGGCAGTTGATTGCGGCAGTCAGCGCCGGGTCAAGCTCGCCGGTCGGATCGTTCGAAAGAGCGGCCAGGTGGACCACGGCCTCCACGCCTGCCAGGTCGGCCGCGCCGGCGTCGCGAACGTCCTTGCAGAGCTGCTGGTCGACCCCGTCCGAGCGCCAGGCCTCGGGCTCGAGGTACCCGTTCGCGTAATAGTCAGTATCGAACCCCACAACCTGGTGCCCGGCCGCCCGTAATTCCGCCGTGACGGCTGGGCCGATATACCCCAAGTTACCCGTGACCAACACGCGCATGTCATGTCCCCGTGCGGAGGCCGCCCAAGGCGGAGCGCCTACAACGCCCCATCGCGCAGCACAATTGAGCGGACAGTCCAGTACATGATCTTCAAGTCCAGCGCCAAGCTGGCGCGGGCAACGTATTCAAGGTCGTAGCGGACGATGGCCTCAAAGGTCAAGCCGCTGCGGCCGCGCGCTTGAGCCAGGCCCGTCAGCCCTGGGAGCACCTCCAGGCGTTCGTGGTGCCACAAGTGGTATTCGGCCACCTCCCAAGGCACGTTGGGCCGCGGACCGACCCAGCTCATCTGGCCCCTAAGGATGTTGATCAGTTGAGGCAGCTCGTCGAGGCTCGTCTTGCGCAGCACCCGGCCGACGCGCGTCACCTGCGTGTCCGTAAAGGGCTTGTGCGCGCGCCGGCCGCGCTCATTCGACAATTGTTCGCCGCGCACGAAGGCGCGCATGAAGCGCCGGTGCTCGGCGTCATCCAGACCGAGCCGCAGCGAGCGGAACTTGTACATATCGAAGATCCGCCCGCCCTGGCCGACGCGCGGCTGGATGAAGAGCACCGGCCGGCCGCTCTCCAGGTAGATGGCGGCCGCGCACAGCAGGCCGACCACCAGCGCAAAAGGCAGCGCCAGAAGACAAAGAACCACGTCAATGACCCGCTTGGCCACGGCGTAGAAGGTGTGCGACGGCAAGCGCCGCGCTTCGCTAAGAATCACCAGGTCCATGGCTCGCCCCCGGCACCGGGCGCGGGTCGATCACCCTGTTCGGACTGGGCTGGCTCGCGATCGGGACCGGCCGAGAGGCCTCGTTCCACGTGTCGGTCGCCTTGCGCAGCAGGCCTTCAAACGTGGCCGCATCAGCAGGCATCAACGCGGCGCCCACCTGCACGTCGACCCCAACCTGCTCATTCACGGCCCGCTGCACCCGGCGCGTGATCTCGGCGACTGCCTCAGCGGTGCCCTCCGGCACGACCACCAGGAAATAGTCGTGGCGCCAGGCAATCAACTGATAATCGTCGAGCACGGCCCGCAGCGCCCGGGCAACACCAGCCGCTAGATATTGCCGCGCCATCGCCGCCTGCGTCTCTGTCACGATGCGATCCAGCGTGACGCGAGCCGACTTGGCGTCGGGGCGCACGACCATCAGCGCCAACGGCCGCTGGTGAAAACGCGCCCGCCGAACCTCACGATACACCTCGGCCTGCCGCGCGCGCCGCTCGGCATGGGGCGTGATGGTCATGTTGACCACCGCCTGCTCGAACTCAGCCACGCCCCGGCTTAGCCGGTACGCCAGCAGCACCGTTACGACCAGAAACGAGCCCTCGATGAAGGTCAACGGCAGGGCGTCGCCAGCCAGCGAGCTGCCGGAGAACTGCTTGAGCGCCAGCAGCAGCCCAAGCCCAACGCCGACCAGCACCACCAGGCCAAGGCGCTGCAGCCGAGCGAAGAGCACGATCAACACCGCCACGCTGGGCAGCAGGATGTCTGCCGCCGAGGCAAATTGCGCCTCCGGGCTCAGCCACTCAGTGCCATAGAACAACAACAGCCACGCAATCAGAAGTGCCGCCGGCAAACGGATGCGTTTCATGGTCAACACTGAATACAATCTCAATAATAAGAGTGCGAAAAAGGGCGCAAAAATCCGCCAAAGAGCGGCGCGCGCGCCAGTTAACGCCTTGTCCGCCCAGGCATACCGCAGCTGCCTGGGCGGACATAAGCGAGGGCAAGAGCCCGACCGCCGGACCGCCGCCCTGGGGGGCGGTTGGCCTTAGATTTGGCCAGGGATCGACACCAGGCCTACCGCGGGCTCGTCGACTGGCTCGTGGGCGGCGACTGTATGCCGGCTCACCTGCTGGCGGGCGGCTTCAGACAACTGCAGTGCCCGCAGGCCGTCCCAGGCGGATACCAATACCGGCGTCCCCAACAGAACGCTGTCGACAAAATGCTGCAGCTCGAGGAAGAGCGGCTCTGAGCTAGGAATGTGGATCCGCTCGACAATGCTCTCCTGACGGTACTTGACGCCCTTTTGGCTGTGGTTCAGGTATTCACCAATTGTGCTGCGGTGAATTGCCAGGCTCTTGTTGAGCAAGTCGCACTCAATATAAGCTTCCAGGCCCGTGACTTCGATGGCGCGGATCTTGTGCTCGGTGACGCGCGAAGCGGTCAAGCTGACCAGCGGGCCGCGCTCGTAGAATAACTGAACGGTCGCATGATCCACGGCGTCGCTGACGGCCGAAAGCCCCTCGCCCTGTACCCGATCGGGCGAACGGCCGATCAAGTCCAGGACCAGATCCAGGTCGTGAATCATCAAATCCTGGATGACGTCCACGTCGGCGCTGCTGTTCTGGAAAACGCTTAGGCGCCTCACGTTGATCGCCAGCACCGTGGTCGCCTCGAGCACGTTCTTCAGCTCCAAATAAGCCGGGTTGAAGCGCTCGATGTGTCCCACGTGAACCATGCAGCCGCTGGCGCCGGCTAGGCGGGCCAGGTGCTCGGCCTGGGGAACCGTTTCAGCAATGGGTTTTTCGATGAGGACGTGGACCCCCTGGTTCAGGCAATGCACGGCCAGGTCAAAGTGGGTGGGCGTCGGCGTCACGATGCTGACCGCGTCGACACGCGGCAGCAGCGCGTCCACCTCGTCGAAACCGGGAACTCCGTATTGCCGGGCGGTCTGGTCGGCCAGGCCCGGCAGGTGGTCGCATACGCCGGCGAGCTGGGCATGCCGCAGATTCGAGTACACCCGGCAATGCCGTTGACCCATCCGGCCCAACCCAATGACGCCCAACCGGAGTGTATCCATGGAGGTCATCGCCTCTGCCAGCTCAACTGGAGACTAACTCCCCGGCAGCGCCACGGCCGGCACTGCCTGGACCGCTTCGATAATGCAGTCGAGATCAGCCTGGGTAAGCGCAGGATGGACCGGCAGCGACAGCACTTCCTGGCTGGCCCGCTCCGCTTG
>JADLEU010000148.1 GCA_020845955.1 Anaerolineales bacterium | reverse complement strand
TCCGCACATTGCCCTGGGCGACGCGCCGATTGCGATCCCAACACGCCTCCAGCCCTGGGCGGCCGAGCCTGGCCAGCCGCGCCGGGCCGCCGTGAGTTCTTTCGGTTTTGGCGGCACCAACGCCCATATCGTCCTTGAGGAAGCTCCGTTGAAGACGCGGGCGAGCGTGGGCGATGCCAACGCTCAGCAAGCGGAGCTAGGCCAAGACGACGGCCGGCCCTATGTGCTGGCGCTCTCCGCCCCGCAGCCCACCGCCCTGCCTGGCCTCGCGCGTTCTTATCGTGCCGCGTTCGACCGGTGGCAGGCGGGAGGCGCCCGGCTGGCGGCGGTTTGCCACACCGCCGCGCTGCGGCGCACGCACTTCAATCACCGGGTCGCCGTGGCTGGCCGTACTTTTGGCGAAATGGCGGGCGCGCTCGACGCCTACCTGGCCGGGGAGTCGCATCCAGCGCTGTCGACCGGGCGCCGGGCGGCTGGCCAGGCGGAAGGCCCAGTGTTCGTGTTTTCCGGCCAGGGGGTCCAGTGGGAGGGAATGGGGCGCGAGCTCTACCAGCGCTGCCCCGCGTTCCGTGCCGCCCTTGACGAATGCGACGCGGCGTTCCGGCCCCATCTCGGCCGATCGATCATTGCCGTCATCCATGGCGAAGCGGCGGCGGGAACAGCCGCGGGACTTTCCGACACCGTGCTGGCCCAGCCCGCCATCTTTGCAGTGCAGACCGCCCTGGCCGCCCTGTGGGGGTCCTGGGGGATCCGGCCGGCCGCCGTCATCGGCCATAGCCTGGGTGAGGTCGCGGCCGCCTACGTCGCCGGCGCGCTTTCGCTGGCCGACGCCGCGCAGGTCGTCGCCGCCCGCAGCCGGCTCATGCAAACCCTCACCGGCCGCGGCAAGATGGTCGTTGTCAGCGCGCCCCCCGGCCAGGTGCTGCCGAGGCTGAGCCGTTATGCCGGCCTGTCGATTGGCGCCGTCAATGGCCCGGCCTCGACCGTCGTCGCCGGCGACCCGGATGAGGTCGAAGCCCTCGTGGCCGAAATGAAGGCGGCCGGCATCCGCACGCAAACCCTGCGGGTAAACTATGCCTTCCACAGCCCACAGGTCCGGCCGCTGGTCGAACCGCTGGTGCGCCAGCTTGCCGCCCTCCGGCCGCGGGCGGCCCGCCTGCCTCTGGCGTCGACCGTGACCGGCGCGCTGGTGCGCGGCGACGCGCTGGATGCTGCCTATTGGGGCCAGAACATGGCCGAACCGGTCCTCTTCGCTCGCGCGGTTGAGGCGCTGCTCGACGGTGGCTATACCAGCTTTCTGGAGGTGTCGCCGCATCCGGCGCTTGGCCAGTATCTCCAGCAGTCGCTGGAGAAGGCCGATTGGAAAGGGGTGGTGGCGTTCTCGCTGCGGCGCGGGCACGATGAGGCCTTGACCATGCTGACCAACCTGGGCCGCCTGTACGCCCACGGCGTTGGTCCAGATTGGAAGAGCCTGTTCGCTGAGCCAGCGCAGTTTGTTGCCTTGCCCGCCTATGCCTGGCAGCGCCGGCGTTATTGGTTCGATGGCAGCGCCTCGGCGGGACAGCGGCCGGTTCACGCTCCGAACTCAGCTCCACCCCATCCGTTATTGGAAGGGCGTGTGCGCTCGCCGCTGGTCAAAGGCGCGCTGTTTGAGAGCGTCTTCAGTCCGCAGAACCCGCCCTTCCAAGGCGACCATCGCATTCACGGCGTGTTGGTCGTCCCGGCCACGACCTATCTCGAAATGGCCTCGGCGGCCGGCCGGCTCATCTTCGGCCCTGGCGCGCACGCCATCCGCGACCTGGTCATTCGCGATGCCCTCGTGGTGCCCGAGGACAGTCATGTGACCGTGCAGTTGGCGATCTCCGAGGCGGAGCCCGGCCAGCCGGCCGAGCTCCAGATATTCGCCGCCGCCAGCGACGCGCCGGACGATTGGCGCTTGATAGCCAGCGGCAAGCTCGAATCGCGCGCGTCCGAGACGCCCGCGATGGGCGAGTTCAAGCCATCCGATGTTCAGGCGCGCTGCGGCGAAGTGATGACCGGCACGGACTACTACGAGCTCGGCCAGCACTATGGGGGCGAGCTCGGTCCGCGCTTCCGCTCGATTCAACGTCTCTGGCGGCGTCCTGGCGAGGCCATTGGCCGTCTGGAGGCGGCGCCTCGGCTTCAGGCGGAGGCGGCCGGCTACACCATCCACCCCGCCTACATGGACGCTGCCTTTCACATCGCCTACGCCGCGCGGGCGGGCGATATAGCGGCTGCCGGCATCCTGATGCCGGTCCACTTTGACGAGGTCCGCTACTACCGTCCGGCTGGCCTGGGAGGCTGGTGTCACTTCACGCTGCGCTCGGCCGAGGACGAGAGCCTGGTCGTCGGCGACGTGCGTGTCTACAACGGCGCCGGCCAATTGGCCGCCGAGGCCAGGGGGATCCGCTATCTCCGCGCCACGGGCCAAGAAGCGCTGCTGCGGCACGCTCGGCGCGCAGCCCGCGACCTGGTCTACCGCTTGGCCTGGCAGCCCCAGGCCGCGGCCGTGACAGCCCAGGCGGGCGCGCCGGCCGGCACGGGCTGGCTGATCCTGGCCGGCCCGAACGGCTACGGCCGCGCGCTTGCCGGCGCACTGCAGCAGCGTGGTCAGGCCGTGGCGCTGGCCTTGCCCGGGGATAGCTTTCACAGCGCCTCAGGCGACGTCTTCTACCTCGACCCGTCCGACCCGAATCATTACCACCAGCTCTTTGAGACGGAATGGGCGCGGCAGCAGCCGGCCGGCATCCAGGTCATCTCCCTGTGGGACGTTGATGGGGTTACCAGCCAGCAGGTGGTGCCGGACGAAACGCCCGCGCCACTCGAGACGACTCCAGGCAGCGTTTTAGCGCTGCTCTTCCTCTCCCAGGCAGCCGCCAACCAGCGCGGCGCGGTGGCGCCCAAGCTGTGGTTTGTGACGCGCGCGGCCCAGGCAGCCGGGCCGCAGCGGATAAACCTGAAAGGCTCGTTCGCGTGGGGCTTCGGCCGCACGCTGGCCCTGGAGCACCCTGGCCTCTTCGGTGGTTTGATCGATCTTGGCGAGCATTCCCCCGCCGACGCTGCCGGCCTCCTCGCCGCTGAGTTGCTTTGCCCAGATGGTGAGAACCAGATTGCCTGGCGCGGCGGTCAGCGCCTGGCTGTCCGCCTGGTTCGCGCGCCCGCCCGCCCGCCAGCGTCCGTGACGGGAACGCCGCCTGTTGCCCACTCCGCTCTCACGCTGGGTCCGCAGGCCGCTTACCTTGTCACTGGCGCCACCGGCGGCATCGGCCGCCACCTGGCGCGCTGGCTGGTGGAACAAGGCGCGCGCCACCTGGTCTTGCTAAGCCGCACCGCCACCCGAGCGGAGGTCGAACCGTTCCTGGCGTCGCTGCGGTCAGCCGGGGCAGAGGTCAGGGTTGAGGCCGTGGATGTCGCCGACGCCGGCGCGCTCGGGCGGCTGTTGGCTGGCCTCGGCGAGCGGAATCCGCCGCTAAGAGGCGTGTTCCATGCGGCCGGGGTTGTGGCCGATGCGGCCATCCTGCAGCTCACGCCGGCGCGCTGGGCGGAGGTCATGCGGGCCAAGGTGGAGGGCGCCTGGAACCTGCACACGCTGACCGCCGCCCTGCCGCTGGATTGCTTCGTCTTGTTCTCGTCGGCCGCTGCCGTGCTTGGCTCGCCGGGGCAGGCCAACTATGCCGCTGCCAACGCCTGGCTTGATGGATTGGCTCACTTCCGGCGCCAGCAGGGGTTGCCCGCCTTGAGCGTCAACTGGGGGCCCTGGCAAACCGGCATGGCCGAGGCGGTCGGGGAAAAGGGCCGCCGGCGCTGGGACGCCTGGGGGATGGACAGGCTGGCCCCTGGCCAGGCGCTGCAGCTTCTGGGGCAGCTGCTGGGCGGTGCGGACGCGCAGGCGGTTGTGCTGCCGATGCCCTGGCCGCCGCGCAGCGAGCGAGCGCAGGCGCACGTGCGGCGCCAGCCTCTCTTCCGTGGCCTGGCCCGCGGGTTACCGCCGCCGGCCAGGCCAGCCGGCGACCGCCAGCCGGCAAGACTCCGCCAGGCGCTGGCCGGCGCGCCGCCCCGGCGGCAGAGACAACTGATTGTTGATTACCTGGGCGCCCAGGTTGCCGCTATCTTAGGCTGGGAGGCCGGGTTCGACATCGACCCGCAGCAGGGCTTCTTCGAGCTTGGGCTAGACTCGCTCACCGCCGTTGAGCTTAAGGAGCGGATCGACACCGCTTTGGATCTGCAGCCGCCCTTGCCGGCAACGGTCGCCTTTGACTACCCGACGCTGGATGCGCTGGCCGGCTATTTGCTGGACCGGCTGGCGGCCAACGCTGCTGGGACATTAGACAAGCCGGCTACGCTGGACTCGGCCGGCGACCTGGAGGGCCTTTCGGAAGATGAATTGGCGGCCCTGCTGGCCGAAGAGTTGCGAGCGATCGAAAAGGACAAGTAATGCGGCCTGGTGCTGGTGAAGCCGTAACTGGATGGTCGTCGACACGTGGCATCTGATTCTGCCCCGAACTCGAAAGAACTGTTGGTCACGGCCCTGCGCCAGTTGAAGGCGATGCGGGCGCAGTTGGCCGCTGCGCGCCAGGCACACCGCGAGCCTATCGCCATCGTGGGCATGGCCTGCCGTTTTCCTGGCGGCGCCGACACACCTGATGCGTACTGGGACTTGCTGCGCGGCGGCGTCGACGCTGTCCGCGAGGTCCCGGCTGACCGCTGGGACATCGCCGACTACTACGATGCCGACCCGGCAGCGCCCGGCAAGATCTACACGCGCCTGGGCGGTTTCGTCGAAAACGTAGCTGGTTTTGATCCGGTCTTTTTCGGCATCGCCCCGCGCGAGGCGGCCAAGATGGATCCGCAACAGCGATTGCTGCTCGAAGTAGCCTGGGAGGCGCTGGAGCATGCCGGCTTGCCGGTCGAGTCCTTGGCCAACAGCCAGACCGGCGTTTTCGTCGGCCTGGCGTCTTCAGATTATGCACAATTGTTGGCCGAGGCCAGCGGCGTGGAGGCCATCGACGCCTATGTTCTGACGGGCAACGCCCCCAACGTCTCGGCCGGGCGCGTTGCCTACGTGCTTGGTCTCCAGGGTCCGGCCATGGCGGTCGACACGGCCTGCTCTTCTTCGCTGGTCTCGGTGCACCTGGCCTGCCAGAGCTTGCGCGATCGGGAATGCGACGCGGCGTTAGCCGCCGGCGTCAACCTGATCCTCTCGCCGGTCAACAGCATCGCATTCTGCCGGATGAACGCCATCGCCCGCGATGGGCGCTGCAAGACCTTCGATGCCGCCGCCGACGGCTTTATCCGCGGCGAGGGCTGCGGCGTCGTCGTGCTCAGGCGCCTCTCTGACGCGCTCGATGCCGGCGATACCATCTATGCCCTGATCCGCGGATCGGCCGTCAACCAGGACGGCCATACCAGCGCGCTGACCGTGCCGAATGGCCCAGCCCAACAGGCGGTCATTCGCGCCGCGCTGGAACGCGCTGGAGTTGGGCCGCATGACGTCGGCTACGTGGAGGCCCACGGCACCGGCACGCCGCTGGGCGACCCGATTGAGCTCCAGGCGCTGGCCGAGGCCTACGACCGCGCGGCGCCGAGTGCGGTGTCCCCGCCCCTCTACGTCGGTTCGGTGAAGACGAACTTCGGCCACCTGGAAGGCGCGGCCGGCATTGCGGGGCTGATCAAGGCGGTTTTGGCGCTGCGGCATCGGGCGATCCCGGCACACCTCCACTTTCACGAGCCTAATCCCAGGCTCGACTGGCAACGCCTGGCGCTCCGCGTGCCAACGACTTTGGCAGCCTGGCCCGCCGGCGAGGGCCCCCGCCGGGCTGCTGTCAGCGCTTTCGGCTTTAGCGGCACCAATGCTCATGTCATCCTCGAGGAGGCGCCGGCAGAGGGCGAACTCGCACCCGCGGCCGGCGACGCCCTCATCACCTCGACCCCGCGCCTCCTGCTCTTGTCGGCGCGCTCGGAAGAGCAGTTGCGGGCCGTCGCTCGGCGCACGGCGGAATTCATCGAGCAGGCTGAAGTCTCGCTCGACGCCATCTGTTATGCCAGCCAGGCGCGGCGCTCGCATTGGAATTGGCGGCTGGCGGTCACGGTTGAAACGGTCGACGCCCTCAGGCAGAAGCTGCGCGCTTACCTGGATGGCGGCCAGGCCAGAGGTCTTTATGCCGGCAGCAGCCGCCCGCAAGGCAGGGGGCGTGTGGCCTTCCTCTTTAGCGGCCAGGGCGGCCAACAGATCGGCATGGGGATGGCGCTGTATCGATCTCAGCCGGCCTTCCGGGATGCCTTCGACCGGTGTGCTCGCGCGGCGGGACCATACCTCGACCGGCCGTTGGCCGAGTTGTGTTTTGACGAGGCTCAGCGCGGCAGGCCGTTTGACCACCTGGTCTCTTCTCAGGTGGCCATGTTTGCCTTGCAGGTTGCGCTTGCCAGCCTGTGGCGCAGTTGGGGAGTCGAGCCGGCCGTCGTCCTGGGCCACAGCCTGGGTGAGTACGCCGCGGCCGTGGCAGCCGGCACGCTGGATCTGGAGGCGGCCGCAATTCTGGTGGCCGAACGCGCTCGGCTAATGGCCCGCCAGGGAGTCCGCGGCAGTGTCGGCGTTGTGCTGGCTGCCCTGGACGCTGTGCAGCCGTTTCTTGAGAAGTACGCGGATAAGGTATGGTTGGCCGGCCGCGGGGATCCCCGCGCGCTGACCTTTGCCGGTTATGGCGACGCCATGTCCGCTTTTCTGCAGGACGTCCAGGCGGCAGGGATCAAGACCCGCCTATTGCATGGTTTTGGTCAAGAACCGTTTCCGATACACACCCCGCTGATGGAGCCGGTCG
>JADLEU010000147.1 GCA_020845955.1 Anaerolineales bacterium | reverse complement strand
TGCCGGCGCTCTTCGGCGTGCTCGGCCTGCCGCTGAGCTACGTGCTGGCCCGGCGGCTGTTGGCTGCGCGCGCGGCCGGGCTGGGCGCGGTCTTTGTGCTGGCCCTCTCGCCCTTCCACGTCTCCTACTCGCAGGACCTGACGATGTACAGCCTGCTGTTCGCCATGCTGGCGCTTTCCACCTACGCGCTGGTCCGGGCGCTGCGGCCGTCGCGCGGCTGGCCCGCCGGCTGGCGGGCCTGGGCGCTGTACGCCCTCCTCGCCCTGCTCACCGTGCACACCCACTATTACGCGGTCTTTGCCGTGGCCGCCCAGGGGCTGTTCGTGCTGCTCTGCGCTCGCCGCGCCGTCGTGCCCTGGGCCGCGGCCCAACTCGCCGTGGCCGCCGGCTTTTTGCCCTGGGTCTACCGGCACTACCAATTGCTGGCTGGGCAGGCCGTTGATCAGGTGCAAGACCTCAGCCTGGCCAATCTGGGCCACATCCTCAGCCAGGGCGCCCTGGGTTTCACCGTCGGCAGCACCCTCCCTACTCAAGATGCCTGGGCCGGCTGGCTCTTCAGCCTCCTGGCCCTGGCCGCGTTGGCCGCCCTGCTGGCCCGCTCGCCTACCCGCTGGGCCGGCGCGCTGCTCGGGCTGGGCCTGCTGCTGCCTCCGCTGCTGGTGTGGGTGTTCGACATCTGGCTGCAGCACTTCGGCGAGCGCTTCGTCAGTATGAGCTTCCCGCCCCTGGTCGTCCTGCTCGGCGCCCTGGCCTGGCCGGGGCTCTTCGCCGGCTTGGGCCGCCGCCCGTCGCCCGGCCAGGCCCCGCCGGCACGCGTCCTCGCGCCGTGGCCCAAGTTCCTGGCCGCCGCCGCGGCCCTGGGCTATCTCCTCACCAGCGCGGCCTCATTGCGCGCCTGGTACTTCGACCCGGCCAACCTCAAGAGCTACTACGGGGCTATGCTGGACCTGATCGCCGCCCACGCCCAGCCCGGCGACGTGCTGCTGCTCGATGGGCCCCAGCAGGCCATCCTCTTCCAGATCTACCGGCCCCCGGCACTCGACTATGCCTTCATCTCGCCCGACAGCCTGATCTCGGCTGAAGCCGCCGCCCGTGACCTCCCAGCGCTGGTCGCCGGCCATGGCCGGGCCTGGTTGGTCCTGCACGGCGCCCCTGCCGCGTATGACCCCGACCACCGCGCTGAGGCCTGGCTCGGCCAGACCGGCTACAAGGCCTTCTACCAGAGCTACCCCGGCAACTACGTCACGCTCTATGCGCTCAACGCCCCCGGCCAGCCTGACCTGACTGCTGCAGACGCTCCGTTCGCCGGCGGGCCGCGCCTGGCCGCGTATGCCTTTGGCCCAGCCGTGGTCTCGCCTGGTGGCGTGCTCTACCTCACGCTCCAATGGCAGACCGACGCGCCGCTCGCGGTTGACTATACCGTTTTCACCCACGTGCTCGACGCCGATGGCCAGGTGCTGGCCCAATCCGATAGCCAGCCGGTCAGCGGCACCCGCCCCACCAGCGGCTGGGCGCCGGGCGAAACCATCAGCGATCGTTACGCCCTGCTGCTGCCCACGGACGCGCCTCCCGGCCAGTACTTGGTCCAGGCCGGCCTCTACGATTGGAGCACTGGCCAGCGTCTTCTGCTCGCCGGCGCGGGCCGGCCGGCGTCCGACGCTCTGATTCTTGGTACAATTCGCCTCACGCCCTGAGCCAGCTGTTGCTGTCGGGGCACACCCGCGGGCCGGTCCAGGCCTGGCCCCACAGCTCTGAAGGAGAGCCAATGGCAGATCAATATGATGTCGTCGTGGTCGGCGCCGGCCCGGGCGGCTACGTCTGCGCCATTCGCGCGGCCCAGCTCGGCCAGAAGGTCGCCATCGTCGATAAGCAATGGCTGGGCGGCGTCTGCCTCAACGTGGGCTGCATCCCCTCCAAATCGCTGCTCCAAAACGCGGCCGTGGCCGAGATCCTGCGCCATCGCGGCAAGGATTTCGGCTTCAGCTTCGACAACCTCAAGCTCGATTACGGCGCCGCCCTCAAACGCTCGCGCCAGGTGTCCGAGCGGCTGGTCAAGGGCGTGGGTAGCCTGATGCGCAAGAACAAGATCGACGTCCACATGGGCGCCGCCAGGCTCACCGCGCCCAACCGGGTGGAGATCACCGGCCAAGACGGCCAGACCCAGACCCTGGCGGCCAGCCACGTCGTCATCGCCACTGGCGCGAGCGTGGCTCCGCCGGCCGCCTTCAACGTGGACGGCCAGAAGGTCGTCACATATCTGGAGGCCATCCTCCAGGACCACGTTCCGGCCTCCGCCGTGGTGATCGGCGCCGGCGCCATCGGCGCCGAGTTCTCGACCATCTGGAACGCTTACGGCGCCAAGATCACACTGATCGAGATGCTGCCGACCGTGGTGCCGCGCGAGGACGAGGAGGTCGGTCAGGAGCTGGCCAAGCAGTTCACCCGGGCCGGCATGCTCGTCAAGACCAACACGCGCGTGGAGAAGGTCGACGCCTCCGGCGGCCAGGTCAAGGTGACCGTCAGCGGCCCCGGCGGCAGCGAGACCTTCGAGGCCGAGCAGGCGCTGGTCGCCATCGGCTTCAAGCCCAACTCGGCCAACCTCGGCCTGGAGAACATCGGCGTCGCCACCGACCGGGGCTACATCCAGATCGACGACCGCATGGCCACCAACGTGCCTGGCGTCTGGGCCGTTGGCGACGTCGCCGGAAAAACTGGCTGGGCCCATACCGCCTCGGCCCAGGGCATCGTCGCCGCCGAGCACATCGGCGGGCACGAGAGCGTCGTCATCGACTACACCTTTCAGCCCAGCGCGGTCTACAGTCATCCCCAGGTAGCGTCCTTCGGCCTGACCGAGAAGGCCGCCCGCGAGCAGGGCTACGAGGTCAAGATCGGCAAGTTCCCTTTTATCGCCAACGGCAAGGCGCTGGGCCTGGGCGACTACCAGGGCTTCGTGAAGATCATCAGCGACGCCAAGTACGGCGAGATCCTCGGCGCGCACATGATCGGCCCGGAAGTGACCGAGTTGCTGCCCGAGCTGACCTTGGCCCACAACATGGAACTGACCGCTGAAGAGATCGCCCGCAACGTCCACGCCCACCCGTCCCTCTCCGAGGCGATCATGGAAGCGGCGCATGGGCTCGTCGGCGGGTACATCAACTTATAACCTTCTTCCGCTTCCCTCCATCCCTGTCCGTTAAGGTGACCTGGCCACCCGGGGCCGCTTCAACCATGCCCACCGCCTGACCCCGAATCTGCGCAAATCTACACGCCTCTTCCTGGGCGTATTTGATAAACTTGCTCCAGGACTGCTCAGGAGGATCGCTCGGATGGATCGTGGTCGTCTGTTGCGGTTGGGTCTCTTTCAGCTCGCGGCGGGCTCCACGTCCGTCATCTTTCTCGGCGTCGTCAACCGCGTCATGCGGGTTGAGCTCGGCCTCGACGTTTTCCTGGTCAGCCTGCTGGTCGGCGGCGGCCACTACCTGGGCGGCCTGGCCACCATCCCCTTCGGCCACTTTTCCGATGCGCACCCCGTTGCCGGCTACCGCCGCAGCTTGTATGCCCTGGCTGGCGCGCTGGCGGCGGCGGCCTGCCTGGCGGCTGCGCCAACCGTCGTCGTCTGGGTTGCCCAAAACCAGACGCTGCTGGGATTTGGCCTTGGCTTTGCCTTCTTTCTACTCGAGGGGCTGGCTACCGCCCTAGCCGGCACGGCCTACCTGGCCATGCTCGCCGACCTCACCACCGAAAAGCAGCGAGGGCCTGCCACCGGGGTGGTGTGGACCATGCTAATGCTCGGCATCATCGTTAGCGGCATCGGCGTGGGCATGATCTTGGACCCCTATTCCACCTCGGCCTTCGCCACCCTGGCGCAGGTGGGCGCCGGCCTGGCCGTGGTGCTGAGCCTGTTGGCCCTGGTCCGCCAGGAACCCCGGGTTCCCGCGCCGCCGGCCGGCCGCGCTGCACGCCTCGGCCTGGTCGCCTCCGTGCGCCTGCTGCTGCGCAGCCGCCAGGCACGCTGGTTTTCCGCCTTCCTGCTGCTCTCGCTGTTTGCCTTCTTCATGCAGGACGTCATCCTCGAGCCGTTTGGCGGCGAGGTCTTTGGCCTGGATGCCGCCCACACCGCTCGCTTCAATGCCTATCTCGGCACGGGCGTTATCCTCGGCATGCTGCTGGGAGGTCTGGTCCTCATCCCGCGCTTCGGCAAACCGCGCATCACGGCCCTGGGCTGCTGGCTCATGGGCGCGGCTTTTGCGCTGCTGGCCCTGGCCGGCGCCGGTGGCCAGGAGGGCCTGCTCAGCTCGGCGATCACGCTCCTGGGCTTTGGCTCAGGCCTCTTCACGGTGGGTGGCGTGGCCATCATGATGGACCTGACCGCCGCGCAGCACACCGGGCTCTTCGCCGGCGCCTGGACCCTGGTGCGCTCGGTGGCCACCGGTCCGGCCTCCGTCGTGGGCGGGGCGTTGGTCTCCTTCCTCACCTCGCTTGGCGCCACCGCCGGCCAGGCCTACGCCCTGGTCTTTATGCTTGAAGGACTGGGTGTCATGGCCGCGCTGCTCTTTCTCGCGCGCGTGGGCGTGGAGGCCTTCCAGCGCGAGGTCAGCGGCTTTGGCCAGTTGGCCGGCGAGGCCGCCGACTAGGGCTTCGGCCCGCAAGACCGGATGGTCCCGCCCAACCCCGTCGGACGCGTCATCGCGAACTGCGCCGGCTTCGCAAAACGCCCTTGGTGGGCGCCGGTCCCGCCCGATTGTGCCTCCCCTAAAACAGCGACCGGTCCTCGCCCAAACATTGGGTACAATGCTGCCTGCGCCGGCAGGCGGCGCCGCGTCCTGACAATCAGCGCTACCCCAACTACCGCGAGGCCGGCTTGATCCCGCACGATTATCACCTGCACAGCAGCTTCTCCTGCGATTGCCAGGCGCCCATGGCCGACATGTGCCGCGCCGCCATCGCCCTCGGCATCCCCGAGATCGGCTTTACCGAGCACTACGACCTGCACGCTGGCGAGAGCGACAACTGCCGCGACGCCTTTCGCCTGGAGGCCTGGAGCGCCGAGTTGGAGCGCTGCCAAGCCGAATTTGCCGGCCGTCTCATCCTGCGCGCCGGCGTGGAGCTGGGCGAGCCCCACTTGTTTGCGGCCGAGGCCCAGGCTCTGCTGGCGCGCTATCCCTTTGACTACGCTCTGGGCTCGCTCCATTGGGTTGGCTCGGCCAGTATCTTTGACCTGACCTACTTTCAAGAGCATTCAGCCGCCGACGCCTTCCACCTGTATTTCGAAGAATTGGAGCACGTCACCCGCGCCGGCGGTTTCGACATCCTCAGCCACCTCGACGTTCCCACGCGGGCGGCCTTCGCCGTCTATGGCCGCTACGACCCGGCCGAGCACGAGGACTACATCCGCCCGGTGCTGCGCAACTGCGTCGAGCGCGGCCTGGCCCTAGACATTAACACCGCCTCCCTGCGCCGCCGCGCCGAGGTGCTCAACCCTGGCCTGGAGATCCTGCGCTGGTACGTCGAGCTGGGCGGCGAGCGGATCACCCTCGGCTCGGACGCCCACCGGCCCAGCCAGGTCGGTGGCTACCTCGAAACGGCCCTGGCGACCGCCCGCGCCGCTGGCCTAAAGCACCTGACCTTCTACGAGCGGCGCCAGCCGCGGCTGGCGCCGCTGCCTGAACCATAGCACCGCCCATCCAGTGCTATCATTAAGCCAGGATATCGGCTTGCTATGACCGCATCGAGCCTCTGCCACGTCCGCCGCCTCGGCCAGGTGCCCTATGCCGAAGCCTGGGCGCTGCAAAAGCAGCTTGCCGACCGGCGCGCCGCCGGAGAAATCCCCGACACCCTGCTGCTGCTCGAGCACCAGCATACCTACACGCTCGGGCGCTCCGGTCACGCCGGCAACCTGCTGCTCAGCGAGGCCGAGCTAGCTGCCCGGGGCGTCACCCTGCACTGGGTCGACCGCGGCGGCGACATCACCTACCACGGTCCCGGCCAGCTCGTCGGCTACCCCATCCTGGCGTTGGGCGCCGTTGTCGATTCCGCCCGCGGCCGCGTCCCCCAGGCCGACTACATTGGCTACGTCCGCCGCATCGAAGAAATGCTCATCCGCGCCTTGGTTCGCTTCGGCCTGGTCGCCGGCCAGGTGCCGGGCCTCACCGGCGTCTGGGTCCAGCCCGATGTCGCCTCGCGCTGCCGGAATTGCCATCCTGCCGCGCGGCGCGCGCCCTCCAAGATCGCCGCCATCGGCGTCAAGGTGGATGCCCGCGGCGTGACCCAGCACGGCTTTGCCCTCAACGTCAGCCCGGACATGAGCTATTGGGATGGCATCGTCGGCTGCGGCCTGCGCGGCCACGCCTCCATCGCCCTGGCCGACCTCGTGGAACCGCCGCCCTCCCTCGACGCTGTGATGGATGCGGTTATCGAGAGTTTTGGGAGAGTCTTCCAGAAGCAGATGCAGCCGGTCTAGCGCCGCCGCGCAAGCTGCCCGTTGTCGTCCGCGCCGTCTGCCCGTGATGCGCCGCGCGCTTCGGCTGGCCCAGGTCCAGCGCCACGATCGTTGCCATCCAGCTCGTCTGCCTTGCTCTTTATCCTAATGGCTGCCTCGCGCCATTGTCACCGGGCGTGGCCGGCCAATCGGCGCGCGAACAGGTGACATTCGTCAACCTGTGAGTTTTCCAGATTCTGGCGTAGAATCCTCCTGAATTCATCTTGAGGAGCCGCCGCATGCCGATTCAGGAACCCACCCGCGACCGCCTGATCCACCTCGACCAGGTCGAAGCGCCGCGCCCCCGGCGCCGCCCCGACTGGCTCAAAGTGCGGGCGCCCGCCGGCGAGACCTACGAGTGGCTGCGCGGTCTAATGCGCTCTAAGACCCTGCACACGGTCTGCGAGGAGGCCATGTGTCCCAACATCGGTGACTGCTGGGGGCGCGGCACCGGCACCTTCCTGATGATGGGCGATGTCTGCACCCGCACCTGCGGCTTCTGCGACATCAAGCACGGCCGGCCAGCCCCGCTGGATTGGGACGAGCCCAACCGCGTGGCCGAGGCCATCAAGGCCATGAACCTCAAGCACGCCGTCATCACCAGCGTCAACCGCGACGAGCGCGAAGACGGCGGCGCGCCCATCTTTGCCGCCGTCATCCGCCGCGTGCGCGAGATCCATCCCGGCTGCTCGATCGAAGTTCTGATCCCCGACTTCAAGGGCAGCCGCGACGCCCTCAAGATCGTCATGGATGCCCGCCCCGAGATCCTCAACCACAACGTGGAGACCGTGCCGCGCCTGTTCAAGCAGGTGCAGCCGCAGGACAACTACGCCTGGGCTCGCGCCACGCTGAGCAACGCTAAGGACTTGGACGCCGAGGTGCTCACCAAGAGCGGCCTGATGCTCGGCCTGGGCGAGACCCTCGACGAGGTCAAGGAGACCATCGCCGATATCCGCTCCTGGGGCGTGGATATCCTCACCGTGGGCCAATACCTCCAGCCTTCCAAGCGCCACCTGCCTATCGCGCGCTACTACACCCCCGACGAGTTCACCGAGCTCAAGCGCTTCGCCCAGGACGAGCTCAAGTTCGCCTGGGTCGAGTGCGCCCCGCTGGTACGCTCCTCCTACCACGCCGAAGAGCAGGTGCGCGCCCTCAGCGTCGTGCACCGCAAGCTGTATGGGGAGCAGGATGGCTGAAATGGCGGCAACACAGGCTCTCCCGGCGGAGTTATTTGAGTAATTCCCGCCGGACAGCATTGACAAAGAAAACGGCCCTCCGCGGCGTGTGCATGCCGCGGAGGGCCGTTTTGAGTGCCTGCCTCCTGGGCTAGTCCTCTTCCAGCTTCAGGCTGCCCACCCCCATATCCACGTTGATCGTTATGGTCGGCCCGCTGCCGCTGAGCGTGTACGTGTCGCCGCTCTGGGCCCAATTGCCGTCGGTGTCCACGTCGCTCAGCCCGCTGTCCACATTCACTTCCACCGTGGCGCCGGCCGGCACGCGGATGCGCACGCTGCTGACCCCCGCCTTAACGGTCACGTCCATGTCCTGCTGCAGGTCGCCCGAGAAATCCAGCGTGTAATCCCCGGCCCCGCCCGTAAAGGCCACCTCAGCCGCATTGCTGTTCCCTAGCCCGCGCAGCTCTACCGAAGATGCTCCGGTTTCGTAGCGCAGCTCGCTCATCTCTTCCGGGTTCAAGCTGTCGAAGATCACCTTCGCGCTGCTGGCGCCGTCGTGCACCTCCAGCCGCCGCAGGGGCACGCCAGTCAAGTCCAGGCTGCCCTCGTAGGCGCCGGCGTTCAGCGTCAGCTCGTAGGGAATGTCGCCGAGCTTAAGCGCCCACTCGTTGATGATTTGGCTGCCCGAGGTCGGCAGCCCGATGTTGGTGTCCCCCTCGCCCTGGTCAAGCGTCACCCGGTTGCCCTCGTTCACTAGTGTCGGCGCCCAGTCCACGACGTTGTAGCGGATCTCACCTTCCAGCACCCCTTCAGCGCCGCCGGCGAGGTCCAGTTCGCCGGCGGCCATATTGAGGGTCATTTCCACCACCTCCACGTCGTCTGGCAGGGGCTCGCTCAGCGTGACAGTTTCGGTGGGGCCGGTTTCCAGGCGTGGGACGCCCAGGTCCACCGAACAGGCCAACGACGCCGCCGTCAACGCCGCCAGCGCAACTAAGACAGTGTCGCGTTTCATCGTGTCCTCTCTTGATTAGCCACTCACATTTCATTCTACGCCCGAGAGAGGCGCCGGTTGCACCGGTTTTTGCCGCCACCGCCGCGCTACGTGTTGAGCAGGCAGGAACGCGGGTGGGCGCCGACTTCGAACTCTTGTTCGAACATGGTCCACCTCAGGCCGCTCGCTTCGGATAGCACTCTATATTGGGCATGTTAAACCCGAAACGCAGTCGGTGACCATCAGCCAGGGGGCGGAAATCGCCTCGGTCTTATGGCCTAGCTTGGAGTCGGCCCAAATGGGGCGCTGGCGGCCGGTTTAATTCGCGCGATAGGTCGTCGCAATGCAGGGTCCAGAGGAGGACCGAGGTGGCACTGGATCACTTGGCGTCGGGGTCAGGCGTCGCTTGGCTTTCGCAGCGCGGCGCCGTCGCCATCGGTCATCGCCTGAGGCGCCGGCCGGCCAGCGGCTTGTGCCTGGGCCAGCAGTGTCTGCGTCCGCGGATGGTCGGCGTAAACGCCGCGGTACTCCAGCGGCAGCATCGCCGCGAGCCGGCACATGATTTCGGTCGTGGCCGCCTGCAGTTGCTCGTCCGTCGGCCGCCTGCGGCTGCCCGGCTGGGCCAGGCGCATGGGCTCGCCGAAGGTCACGGTCAGCGTAATGCGCCGCAGGCTCAGGATAGCTTTGCCCAGCTTATCGGTGTTCGTGATCGCGATTGGCACGATGGGCGCGCCTGAGGCGTAGCCCAGGTAAGCCACACCCGTCTTGCCCGGCTGCAGCGCGCCAGTCTTGCTGCGCGTGCCCTCCGGCGCCACCCCCAACAGAGAACCCTCTTTGAGTGCCCCGATGGCGGCCTTGATCGCCGACGGGCTGGTGGCGCCCCGGTTGACCCAGATCACGTCGACCATCTCCATGATCGTCCGGAAGAACAGGCTCCGCCGGTACGTGTCGGCGTTGAAGACGGTCGACTTGCGATTGGGCAGCACCATGAAGACCAGCGGCGGATCAAAGCGGCTCAGATGGTTCGGGCACATCAGCACACCCCCGGGCGGAACGTTTTGCAGCCCGCGCACCTCCACCCGGCAGAAAATGCCATACAACACCCGGAACAGCCGCCGCATGTGCTCGACCCCGCGCGGCGACAGGCGTCCGCGCACGAAGACCGGTTTTTGCGCCATTTTGCCTCTGCCTCCCGCGCCCGTATTGTACTGGCCCT
>JADLEU010000146.1 GCA_020845955.1 Anaerolineales bacterium | reverse complement strand
CCACGGCCCCCCGCTCGGTAAGGTCAGCCAGTTTCTCGAAAGCCCGGCGTTGCTCGGGGAGCAGGTAGCCGAAGGTGTAGAAGCCAGGCTGCCGTTCGAGCAGCGGAGCAAGCCGCGCTGCTCCTAACAGCAGCGCGGCGGCCACCAGCGCGGCCCGCGGCGGCCAATGGCGGCGGCCCCAGCGCCAGGCGGCCGCCAGCAGCGCGGCGGTCCCCAGCGCCGTCAGGGCCGCCAGCGGCGCGTAGAGCGAGAGCAGATCGCGCAGGCGCAGGAAGGGGTACCACAGGTGAAAGATCAGCAGCGGGCCGTAGGCGGCGGCCAGCACCGCCAGCGCCCGGCGCGACCGGCGCCAGGCATACGCCGCGCCCAGGAGCGCCAGCGGCCACAGCCAACCCCATTCGGCCGGGGCCAGCAACTCGGACCCCAGCCTGACCAGCGCCTCGGGCAGCGCGGCGGCTGAAAACAACGCCAGCTCACCGGTGCCGAAGCGCCACGGCGCGCCGTACAAGCCAGTGCGATAGACCGTGTCGGGCAGCGCGCCCAGGAGGGCGGCCGCGGCAAAGGCCACGGCAAAGGGCAGCCGCGGCCCGCGGCGCGGCAGCCCCCACCAGGCCGCCAGCAGCAGGCCTGGCGCGGCCAGCGCCTGGGTGTAGCGCAGGCTGAAGGCGATGGCCAGGGAGAAGCCGGCCAGGGCGCCGGCCAGGGCATAGCGGGCGGGCGCCAGGTCCCTTAACGACCGTGCAGGACCGGCGCCAGCGACCAGCACAATCCCAACCGCCAGCGTGGTAAAGACCAGCACCGCGCCATCGGCGAGCGGCACGGCCAGCCGCGTGAAGACCTCGGGCGAGGCCGCCACGAGGCAGGCGGCCAATCCGCCGACAGCCAGCGGCAGCCCGCGCCAGCGCGCTGGCGCGGGCGCCAACAGCGCGCCCAACCCGCCGGTCAGGATCACCGCCGCCGCCCCGATCCAGGCGTTTAGCGTCAGCGCCGCCGCCTCGCCACCGAGGCGATAGGCGGCGGCCAGCAGCGCCGAGAAGCCTGGCGGCCAGACCGTGGGCGCCAGGCCCTCCGCGTTAGGCAGCACATAGCCAACGTGGACGGCCGGAAGCGTGGGCAGGCCCAGGTTGGCCGCCAGCACCGCCAGGGGGAAGGCGTGCCGCGCCGTCCCGCGCCCGGCCAGGTCCAGCGCCATTTGTAAATAGGCAAAGGGATCGCTGCCCGTGACCCCCGCCGGCGCCAGGCGCCACAACTGCCAGGCCAGCAGGGCGGCCGCCCCCGCGGCCGCGCCGGCCCACCCCAGCCGCAGCCGGCCCACGGCCCGCAGCGCCATCAGCGCCGCCCAGGCCGCGCTGATGGCCAGCACACCGCTGTAGCTCAGAGCTTCAGGAACAGGGCGCCGCAGGCCGTAGACCCAGCCAAGCCGAAGCAGGGCCACCGCATAGAGCAGCCCCAGCGGCGCCAGGGCCCCCAGGCCGCGACGCGCCGGTAGGAGCTGGGGCAGGCTAAAGAGCGCCAGGAGCAGCGGCGCCGTCCAGACCGGCCAATGCGCCAGGCGGGCCACCAACGCCAGCCCTGCCAGGTGCAGCGCGGCCAGGGCCACGTTGGCGCCAGCGCCGAATAGCGGCCGACGCCGGCCGAGCGCCAGCGCGCACCCCTGGGCGCGGGCCACGGCACGCAAGCATGAGAAGCGGATCACCCTGACAGCAGCCTCCAATTGCGCCTGCCAGGCGCTCTCATGAGCTCCCCGCGCCGCGCCAAGAGCGGCAACCCATGAGCAGGTTGGCGTGGCATGCCCCCGCCGCCCACGCGCGTCACAGGCCAACGGTCTGGTCGACTGTGCCCGGCCCGCCGCGAAAGGCACAGCGTGCGGCGCGCACGGGAACGCATCCGCCTGGGTTCAGCACACCCATAGCCGCACGCAAGCTGTCAATCGTCGGGCAATTGCCAATCAATCTCGGGGTGGCCGAAGGCGTGCAGGGCGGCGTTGGCGCGCGAGAACGGCCGGCTGCCGAAGAAGCCCGAGCGGGCTGAAAGCGGCGACGGATGAGCGGATGCGATGACGGCGTGGCGCTGAGTGTCCAGCAGCTTGACCTTCTTGCGCGCGTCGCCGCCCCACAGCACGAAGACCACCGGCTCGGCGCGGTCGCCGAGAGCGCGGATGACGGCGTCGGTGAACTGCTCCCAGCCCCGGTTCTTGTGCGAGTTCGGCGCGTGGGCGCGGACGGTCAGCACGGCGTTGAGCAGCAGCACCCCCTGCCTGGCCCAGGGCGCGAGATCGCCATTGTTGGGAATGCGAAAGCCCACGTCGCTCTTGAGCTCCTTGAAGATATTGAGCAGCGAGGGCGGCGGCGGCACCCCCGGCCGGACCGAGAAGGCCAGGCCGTGGGCCTGGTTGTCGTCGTGGTAGGGGTCCTGGCCCAGGATCAGGACGTTGGCCTGGCGGTAGGGCGTCAGCGCCAGGGCCGAGAAGACCTCGGCCTTGGGCGGAAAGACGGTGTGCGCCGCCCGTTCCGCCTCCAGGAAGCCGGCCAGCTTTTGGTAGTAGGGCTTTTGGGTCTCGGGCTTCAGGATCGCCTTCCAGCCAGGGGGAATGGGCGGCGGCATACGGGCCTGATCTCACTGGCCCGTGAAGTTGGCCGGGCGCTTTTCGAGGAAGGCGGCCACGCCCTCGCGATGGTCGGCCGTGCGCGCGGCGATCTCCTGCAGGTGCGCTTCGTAGTCGAGCGCTTCATCGATGGAAAGCTGGAAGGCCTTGTTCATGGCGCGCTTGGTGAGGCCGAGCGCCTTGGTAGGCCCCTGGGCCAGCCGGGCGGCGATCTCGCGCACGGCCGAGGCCAGTTGGTCCGCGGGGAAAATGCTGTTGACCAGGCCAAGCTCCAGGGCGGCCTGCGCGCCGAGCGGGCTGTTGGTGGCCGCCAGCTCGTAGGCGCGGGCGTAGCCGATGAGGCGCGGCAGGAAGAAGCTGGCGCCCGAATCGGGCGCCAGGCCGATGCCGCTGAAGGCCAGGCGGAACCTGGCGCCCTCGGCGGCGTAGCGCAGGTCGCAGGCCAGCGCCAGGCCCAGCCCGGCCCCGGCCGCGGCGCCGTTGATCTGGCCGATGACGGGTTTTTCCAGCGCCCGCAACTTGCTGATGATGGGGTTGTAGGTCTGCTGCACGTGCTCGCGGAACGACACCGCCTCGCGGCGGCCGCGCAGCGCGCCCAGGTCCTGACCGGCGCAGAACCCCTTGCCGGCACCGGTGATCACCAGGCAGCGCGCGGCGGCGTCGCGTTCGGCCGCCTTGAGCGCCTCCGGCACCTCGTGCGCCATCTCGTCGTTGAAGGCGTTGAGGACTTCGGGGCGGTTCAGCGTCAGGGTGAAGACGCCGTCGGTCAGGTCAGTGAGGATCGTCGAGTAGGCCATGAGCTTCTCCGAGTGATTGCGCCAATCCAGGCGCCTATTTTACGCCCACTCACCCAAACTCCCAGACGCCCAGGCTGCTTTACAGTCGCCCAGTTTCCGTCACGTACCCCGCGACCACCTCCCACAGCACTTCCTCGACCCGCACCATCTCCACCACCTGCCCGGGCTGCAGGCCGATGAAGTCGTACTCGGGATCGGCCGTGACGTCGCTGAGCGTGTAATAGGTGCTGGCCAGCCGGTAGCGGCGGCCGGGGTCGAGCGGCCGGCCGTCGACGAGACAGCCGCGCAGGGTGTTGGTCGCCAGGTCGTAGTCGAGCGCCGCGTTGGCCGAGGCCGCCGGCAGCCCGAGCGGCGGGGCGTTGCGCTTGGGGTTGAAGGACTCGCCGCGGTAAGGCGAGGCCAGCATGCGTTCCACCATCCGCCGGATCTGCGCGCCGGTCACCTGGGCCGCGGTCACGTGCGCCGAGCCGGGCAGCGCCTGGTACAGGTCGCGGCGCGTGATCGGCCCGGCCGCCAGCCCGCGGTGGGCAAAGCCCGCGAACAAGATCGCCAGGTCGGCCCGGCAGGCCGCCCGCAGCGCGTCGGCCACCCGCCCGGCAAAGGCCGAGGGCCGGTCGAAGGCGTGCGGCAGGTCGGCCGGGGCAGCGCCCAGGGGCGCATCAAGCAGGCGATCGGCCTCCTCGCGCACCAACTCCAGCGTGGCCTGGATGGTCGGGTCGGGCGGCACGTCGCCGCCGCAGGGGACCAACCGGCCGCTGTGGCCCAGCACCGCGCCGGTCTCGTCGTCCAGATCCACGTCCAGCCGGCCCAGGTAGCGCCCATAGTCACCGGCCTGCACGATCACCGTCCGGCCGACGACCAGCGGCCTCTCCAGCGCCGTGTGCGAGTGCCCGCCCACGATCAAGCCGATCTCAGGAAGCGTTGCCGCCACGACGTCATCCGTGTACTCGTTGGGATTATTCCAGGTCAGCTTTTGCTCCGGCGAGGGCGCCACGCCCAGGTGCGAGAGCAGCAGGATCTGGCGCGCCCCCTGCGCGCGCAGCTCGTCCACCGCCCTGCGCAAGGCAGCGGCCGGGTCGGCCGAGGTGTAGCCAAAGCGGTCGTAGCCGCCAGGATGCACTTGGGTGACGCCCGCCAGCCCAAGCGCAAAGCCGCCCAGGTCCAGCAGGGCGGTGCGCTGCAGCCCGGGCACGGCCAGGCGCGCGGGGTCGGCGCAATCCACCAGGTTGGCGGCCAGCGCCGGGAAGTGCGCCGCGCCGACCAGCCGCGCCAGCGCCGCCCGCCCCCACTGCAGCGCCTCGCCGTTGCCGATCACGGTGGCCTGCACCCCCATCGCCTCCAGCAGGCTGAAATTGGCCCGCCCCTTGGTCAGGTCGGACTCCCAGCGGGCGCGGTCGGACGAATCGCCGCCGTCGAGCAGCAGCGCCTGGCGGCCGGCGGCCAGCGCCTGGGCGCGCTCGCGCTGGACCAGGGTGAACAGGCGCGGCAGCTGCTCGAGGCGGCCGTGCAGATCGTTGAAGTGCAGGATGGTCAAACGTATGGCTTAAACGCTGAAGGGCCGCGGGGCAGGCGCACTGGGCGCCCGGCCGTCACGGCCCTTCACAGGAGGTCACAGACCGGCCTCAGTTGAGGCGCAGGTAAAGCAGCAGAACGTGGCCTTCAGGCACTTCGACGTAGCGCGCGGCCAGCACCTCGGCTGCCTGGCGCTCGCCGTCTTCGTCGCGATATTCGAGGTAGACGGGCCGAGCCTCGTCCCAGGCCTTCCAGCAGCGCTCGACCATGGACGGGCCGTTGAAGGTGCGCAGCCGGGTAAGGGCCAGGTTGGGCAACTCAGGCCCCTCGGCCAGCGAAGGCAGCCAGGTTTCGGGCGTCTGCTCGAAGACGGGCGTCGGCCCCTCGATAATGGTGATCTTTTCGGCTTCTCGATCCATATCAATAATCCCCGGTTCAGTGCCCACATTTATGTTATTGCGCACGACCGTGGTTCGGCGTAATGATACCATGACTCATCCGCCGGCGAACGTGTCGTTGGATAAAGAAAACCTTAAAAGATGGTCAGGCCTTCTCCGGCCCCGCCTCGCGGCGGCGCTCGCCAGGGGCGGGCTGCGGATATGGCACGGGAATATAGTCGACCGACGGCCGGCGCTGGCCCGACTGCGGGTACAGGTTCATCAGCTGGTAGACCTCGGTCGGCATCTCGGTGCTGACGGGCATCCCCAGCGCGCGCGCTTCGCTCACGCTGATCGGGTAATCGTGCGTCCACTGCCCGCTGGTGAGCTGTTCGACCAGGTCATCGACCTTGCCGGGGGCCGCGGCGTTGGCGCGCACGATGCCGGCCACCGCCTCGCGCACCTGCCGGATGGCCTTGCGGGCGATGTCGGCCTGGATCAAGGTCGCGTCGTCGACCTTGTTGACGTCCTTCTGCTCGACGGCCTTCAGGATCGACACGGCCGGGTACTGGCCTAACTGCGGGTCCACCGGACCGAGCACGGCGTTCTCGTCCATGACGATCTCGTCGGCCGCCAGGGCCAGCAAGGTGCCGCCCGACATGGCGTAGTGGGGCACGAAGACCGTCACCCGGGCCGGGTGGCGGCACAAGGCGCGGGCGATCTGCTCCGCCGCCAGCACCAGCCCGCCGGGCGTGTGCAGGATGATGTCGATGGGCACGTCGGGGCCGGTGAGCTTGATCGCGCGCAGGACGGCCTCCGAGTCATTAATGTCGATGTAGCGCGCCAGCGGGAAACCCAGCAGCGCCAGCGTCTCTTGCCGGTGGATCAGGGTGATCGCCCGGCTGTTGCGCTTGTGCTCGATAGCGCGCAGCAGGCGCACGCGCGCGGCTTCGAGCATCTTCTGCCGGATGACGGGCTGCAGGCTGACGACGATGAAGAACAGCCAAAACAGGTTGAAGAGGTTGTCCACGGGTTGCTCCTCATCCGGCCGGCGCGGACCGGCCCGGGCTTCACCAGGGATGGTATTCGTCCGGGTACCAGCGGTAGTGCGCCCGCGCGCGGCGAGCAAAGAGCTTGACGAGCAGCAGCCCGGTCACGAAGCCGCCGACGTGGGCCCAGTAGGCCACGCCGCCGATGGCCTGGGCGCCCAACGACAACACACCGCTGAACAACTGCGAGACGAACCAGAACACCAGGTAGACCACGGCCGGGATCTCGACAAACCAGGGCAGGAAGAAGATCGGGATGAGGGTGATGACGCGCGAGGTCGGAAAGAGCAGCAGGTAGGCCGCCAGCACACCGGCGATGGCGCCGCTGGCGCCGACCAGCGGCACGCGCGAGTCAGCGCCGGCAAACGCCTGCGCCAGCCCGGCGGCCGCCCCGCAGACCAGGTAAAAGATGAGATAGCGCCCCGAGCCGAGCCGGTCTTCCACGTTGTCGCCGAAGATGTACAGCGCCCAGAGGTTGCTGAGCAGGTGCAGCCAGCCGCCGTGCAGGAACATGCCGCTGAAGATCGTCAGCACCGCCCAGGGGTTGCCGGAGAACAGATTGGCCGGCACGAGGCCCCAGAGCTGCACGAAGCGGTCGAGGGCGCCCTCGTCGAGCGGCAGCTCAAAAACCACGAAGACGAGCACATTGGCGGCAATGATGAGCCAGTTGACGAGGGGGAAAGAGCGCGAGCGGATGGTGTCGGAAAGAGGCAGCAT
>JADLEU010000145.1 GCA_020845955.1 Anaerolineales bacterium | reverse complement strand
GACAATGACAACTACACCGCCCTGGGCCTGAGCGCCGACGGCCACTACGCCATCTGGCAAAAGCGCCTCGGCCGCACCACCTGGCTGGTGGATTGGACCGAGGCGCCTGACCTGGCGCTGAGCCTGGGCACGCCTCAAAGCCTGGCCGCCACCTGCGCCGGCGACGGGCTGCGGCTGGAGGCAGCCGGGCAGGCGCTGGCTGAGGCCGGCGACCCCGCCCCCATCGCCGGCGACGTGGGCCTGCTAGCCGGGCTGCGCGCGCCGGGAGCGCTGATCGTGGAATTCGACGACTTGGTCGTGACGGCCGTCGAGTAGTCCCTACGGGATGGAATAGCTCACCAGCACCGCCGAACTAACTTCGCCGTCGGTAACGCTGTCCGACCGCACCATGCCTATGCCGTACGCCAACCAGTAGGTCACCGAGCTGTCTGTGCTGGTCGTCGATATGCCGGCTATGCTGGTCGTGTTGACCGCTGTCCCATCCACGCGCAGCGATTCAAAGCTTCCGGCCTCGGTCTCCGTCGTCTCGAGGCCCGCCGCGGTAAAGCTCTGCGATACCTCGGACGTGATCGTCAATCCATCCGGCGACGCCATCTGGAGGGAATAGCTGTGTGTCCAACTGGCGCCGGCTTCCATCTCGTCGGCCGGCAGCAGCCAGGCGCCTTCGCTCGACACGATATCCATTTGCATGCCGCCCTCGGCGCCGCTCACGGCAATATTGCCGAAGTCATACGACACCACGCCCTCCGCCGAGCAGTTCCAATGGTAGGTGATGGTCCCATCGAGCACCGCCATCTGCAAAGTGGCCGTGGCGTTCTGCAGGTCGCCGGTGACTTCGGTCACGGTCCAGGTATAGTCGCCGAACTCTGAGCTATAGGTCCAGGTCGCGCCCTGCCGCAGTGGAAAGTAGGGGTGGTCGCAGGCGCTTTGGGCCTCATAGCCGGCTGTCCCGCCGGCGGTGGGCGCGGCCGTCGGCTCGCCGGGCCCCGCCGTGGCCGCCGCGCCCGTGGGGGTCGCCTCGCCCGGCTGCGCCGTGGGCTGGGGTGGCGCGGGCGTGAACCCGCCCGCCGCCACGGCCGTGGCCAGCGTCTCGGGCGTCGCCAGCGCCTGCGCCTGTTCCAGCAGCGCCGTCGTCCCCTCGTCGATGTACGCCTGGATGGCCTCCAGGATGGCGCGTAGGTCGTCCTCGGTCAGCGCTGCCAGGTAGGTGCCGGCGCTTTCCTCCACCGTGCCCTTGATGGCCGCGGCGTCTTCGTCGCTCACCTGGTAGCCGACCACGAAGAGCTGCAGGTCGATGCCGGCGCGCTCGGCTTCGCGCGCGATCAACTCGCCCGCCTCGGGGTTGCACGAGTCGGACCCGCCGGTGACGACCACCAGGGTGTGCGGGCCGCTTGGGTCGGCCAGGTCGCGGATCGCGGCGACCATCGCTTCGGCCATAGCGGCATCCGCCGCGGCGCCGGCCTGCAGGGCCTGCACCCGGTCCGAGATCTCACCCTGGTTGGCCGTGCCCAGCGGCACCAGCAGGTCGGTGTCGCGGCAGGCATCGGGCAAGGCGCCGGAGCCGAACACGCGCAGCCCGGCCGATACGCCCGGGTCGGCCGGGCGCACGATCTCGGCCAGCACGCCTTGCGCCACGACCAGCCGCGAGGCCTGCGCGCCCTGGGCGGGCAGGGCCATGCGCGGCGAGGCGTCCAGGATGTACTCCACTGCCGGCTGGCGGCCTGAGCCCGCCGCGCGTCGCGAGAACCACAGCGCGCCGGCGCCGGCAATGCCGGCCAGACCCAGGCAGACCGCCAGGGCCGCGCATCCCACCGCGATTGGCCAGGCTGGCCGCTGCCTGCTGCTGGCTCCCTCTGCTTGCATCGTCATGACCGTTCTCCCTTACCTGAAGCAGTCGCCGAGCCTAACGGCTGGCCGCCGCTCTCGATGCCGCCAGCAATCTGCCGGCGGCGGCTTTCGCAATCGACGTTCCTTCGACGGCTGTCGCCTTGAGCAGCATGCAGACAACGACCCGCCGTCCGGCGGGTCGTTGTCTGTTTCGGACCGGTAGCGGCTCGAAGGGTCATGGAATGACCAGCGCGCCGCCCAGCACCCGCACCCCCGTGGGGCGCGCGCTCCCCTCAGCAGGCTCGATCGTGATGTCGACCGCGGTGTACTCCAGAAGCGAGCGCGGCGCCTTCAGGCGCACGCCGCGGTAGCCGGCCTCACCGGTGGAGAACAGCGCCCCACTCGCTTCTTCGCCCTGGCGCATGAGCCAGACCTGGTAGGTTTGGCCATCCGGCAGGGCCGGCAGGCGGTCGACGACCAACGCCCCGTTACGCCCATCGGCGCCGATCAACACAAAACCCGTGGCATCCGGCAGCGCGTCGCTGGCCGTCAGCGCAATGGCCACCATTCCTCCCGGCGCTGCGATCGCGTCGATGTTTCGGGTGCGCTGCCAAAGTGCCAGGTTGGCGGCCAGCAGCGCCACGACGAGCAGCGCGCTGGCCGTTCTCCACACCGCCAGCCAGCGGGGCGGCCAGGCGCGGGCCGTAGGCCGCCCTGGTGGTGGGGCCGAGCGCGCCGCCCGGATGCGCTGCATCAGGCGCTCTTTGACTTCAGGACGGGGAGCGACGTCTGGGGCCCATAACGCCAACGCCTTCGCCGCCCCCGCGTATTCGCCCAACTCCCGCTGGTATTGCGAACACGCCCGCACGTGTTCGTCGACCCTTTGAGCCTCCTCGACCTCCAGGGCGCCGATGACGTAGGCGGGCAATAGCTCCTGGACGTGGAGATCGTTCGACATTGACGTGCCCTTACTATTCTACAGCCTTCGACAAACGCCAGGCGCCTGAGGCCCAGGCCGGCTGCACCGGGGCCTGATCGCGCAATTACCAGCAGTCATAGGGGCGCGCCAATGCCTCCGGCCGGCCTGAGCCCCG
Source organism: Anaerolineales bacterium (assembly GCA_020845955.1). Lineage (GTDB taxonomy): Bacteria > Chloroflexota > Anaerolineae > Anaerolineales > UBA6663 > JADLEU01. The sequence goes on along the minus strand of JADLEU010000145.1, from coordinate 39,009 downwards.
AGCGCCATCAATCCCTCATCAGTCTGTGGGATGCATTCGATCGGCCATTCCTGGCCGCGCTGCCATCCGACCCGCCGCCAGCAGCTCGACCAATCCTAATACGCACCACGGCCGGGCTTGTATCTGTCCTCCTGATCGTTTTTTGCGGGTCTAACGGCGGACCGCGCTGAAGCGCAGAAAGGCGCCGTCTCGGGCCAGGCGCACGTCGCGCAGCCCGGCCGCCTGCAGGAGCGCCAGGTGGGCGGCCTGGCTGTGCAGGCCGGGAGCAAAGCGCGCGCCCAGGCGCAGCAGGCTGTCTCGCACCGGCGGGCCCCCCAACACCAGGGACACGCCCGCCACCAGCGCTCCCGGCCGCGCCACCCGCATCATCTGCGTCAGTTCGCGCTCGGGCGCGGGGTAGCGGTGCAGCCCCCCGCCCGTCCACACGCCGTGGAACACCTGGTCCTGCAGCGGCAGCAGGCGCGGGATGCCGCGCGCGTAGAACAGGTTGCCCAGCCCGACCGCGTTAGCGCGCCGGCGCACCTCCAGCAGCACGTCCCAATTGTTGCTCAGGCACAGGATGCGCGCCTGGGGGTTGGCCCGCGCCATTTCGACCTCGTACGTGCCGCGCCCAGCCGGGACCGACAGCACCCAGCCCTGGCCGACGCCGGCTGCCATGGCCCCGGCATAGGCCGCGTTGCCAGTGTGATTGCGTCCCAACATCAGCAGGGCCATCGGCCGCACCAGGTCCTGCACCCAACTGTCCTCGCTGGCCATTTGCTCGGCCGGCGAGGCCGGCGCAATAAAATCGGGGATTCCGTCGATCACGCCATATTCGGCGCCCGTCTGCGAATCGCTGAGGCTCTGGCGAGAAAAGGTCAGCCGGCCGCCGCCGCCCGGCGCCGACAGCACTTCCAGCAGCGCCTCGGGGAAGGGCGCCCGCTGCGGGCGATAACGCTCCCGGACCCGCTGCTGCTCCTTAACCACGACGTAGGCGACGCTGCCGGCCGCGAGGGCGCCCACGGTGGTGGCGGCCAACCGGCTCAACGCCGACCGCCGGCGTTCAGCCCGCTGGCGCGCCCGGCCGGCGCGCGCCCGTGGAGCCGCGCGCTGCAGCGCCGCCTCCGTCGCGGGCAATACGCGCCGCGCCAGCCGGGCGCCTGTTTGCACCTTCGGCCTGGCAGCCTGGCGGTTCACAACAGTCCTCGCCACGCGCAGCCCGAGCCCGAGCACATCCAGCAGGGTTTCAACCTTCATGCGTCCTTCAGTCTGGAGATCCGTCAGCGCGCGGCCGGCTGGCGCACCAACGGGCAGCCATAGGCGGGAGTCCAGGCTGGATCTGGCGAGCGATTGTTCAGCAGCGCAGTAACGGCCTGATCCAGGTAGAAGTTCTTGCCGTCGCGCCGGTCCTGCGTGGCATCGTCCAATGCGCCGATGTAACGCACGATCCCCTGGCGGTCGAGCACGAAGAAGTGGGGCGTGGCCTCGGCCTTGTACAGGTCAGCCACGCGCTGATCCAGATCGAGCGCCAGCGGGTAGCGCACGTGACGGCTCTGCAACTCGTAGCGGATCTGGATCTCGGGCTCATTCACGTTGGCGGCGACGCCGACCACGCGCACCCCGCGCGTTTCCCACGTCAACGCGCGATAGACCAGCAGCACATCACCACGCCGGCTCCAGGCACATTCAGCCGACCAGAAATTGACGATGACGATAAAGCCGCGCAGATCAGACAGCGACAGGCGGCCGCCATCGACTATCGGCAGCGTGAAATCAGGCGCTAAACGGTTGAGCCAATAATGCGGTTCGCCTGGGTGGTCTCGTGAGGCAGCTCGATTCACGGCAGCCACTCCGGTAGATAGCCCTGTGTCAGCCGGCGCGGACCCGCCGCGCCGGGCCCAAGCTGGCCGGCCGGGTCAATACTCGTCAACCAGATCTCGGCCGGGGCCTCCAGGTTGTCCGTGTTGAAGCGCATGTAAGCCAGCAGTTGGCCGTCTGGGCTCCAGGTAAAGGCGCTGTGATTATAGAGTGGATCGGCGGTTAATGCATGCGCTTCGCTGCCATCGGGCCGCATCAGCCAAAGCTGCCGCCCCAGCGTCCATTGTTCCCCTTCCGGCCGCTTGCGGCCAAAGGCCAGCCAGCCGCCGCTCGGCGAAAAGGCCGGCGAGGAGTCGTCGACCAGGCCCGGCCCCGACAGCGTCTGCCGAACGTTGGTGGCAATGGTGACGCGCGTCAGGGAGGTGTAAAAACCGCCCACCGCTTCGGGCGGGCCAGGGTGATCCGAGGCGCGCGCGGCGCCGGCTGGAAAAGCGAGCTCGGGATAGACGATGAACGTGGCGTCTGGCGACCAAGCGCCCATCTCGCCAGACGAGTTTGGGATCAGGCTCAACGCGCCAGTCACCAGGTCGTGGATCACGACCGCTTCACGCCCGGTGTCCAGGTAGCTCAGCCGCCCATCCGGCGCCCAGCGCGGAAAGCGCGCTTCGTTCTCGCTCATCTGCTGGCCGGGATCATTGGCGGGCGCGTCCACCGGGCGCACGTACACGTGCGCCGCCCCCAGCCCCAGCGCTCCCGTCAATCCGGGCACTAACGCGTGCCGCTGGTAAGCCAGCCGTTCGCCGTCGGGGGCAATCGCTGGCGAGACACAGGCCTCGCCGGAGCACACCAGCACATCCCGCCGGCCGCTTCCGTCGGCGTTGATCTGTCGTAGATCGGCGCCGCCATCCGCGCGCCGCGCGGCGTAGACAATCCGCGTGCCGTCTGGGCTGACGGCGTAGTCATAGATGCCGTACGGCTCGTCCGTTAGGGGCTGAGCCGAGCTGCCCGCCTCTACCGGCAACACCCACAGGTTCGGCCTCTGGCTGCCGGCCAGGAAGGCCAGGCGCCGCGTGCCGATCTGGAACGACCAGGCTTCCCCGCCCAACAGCGGCAGCCCGCGCTGGCTGCGGGCGCCCGCCAACGCGACGTTGATCGTGGCATTTAGCGGCCAGGCCAGCGCCGGTGTAAAGATCAGCGTATTCCCGACCCAGGTCAGCCGGCCAGGAACGTCTGGCGTGATCGCCAAGGCCTGCTCCACCGAGGTGGTGTCCATCGGCCGGCTGAATTCGAGCTTGATTGGAGCGCGCGCGGAGACCTGGGTGGTCCCATTCGCCGGGTAGACGGCGGTCAGGCGCGGGAGCGAAACGAAGGCCGCCAGGCCCAACCCCAGCAGCAGCCCCAGGCTGCCCAGTCCCGCCCACCAGGTCGAACAACTGCTCGCGCGGCGCGGGCCATAGGCCGAAAGCGCCATGCTTCAGGCCGCGAGCTTGGTCGCCGAACGCTTGACGATCGCCAGCACGTCGTCGGGACTGTACCAATCCTCTGGGTTTTCTTCCTTGGAGAGATCGGTCGAGCAAAACTCCACCGCCCACAGCGCATCCCAGACCGCCCGCGCCTCTTCCTGCGAGGCGAATTCGGGAGCGCCGGTCTGCTCGATCGTCTCGTGCAGCGCCCGGAAGTCGGCCAGGAATTCGCGGACCGTCAGCGTGCCCTGGGCGGTCTTGCGGATGTACCAACGCAGCTGCGCCGCGCCAGGCGTCGTGGGAAAGTCTGCAAAACGGGGATCACCCAGGCGCATCGTCTCAGGGTTCCTGGAAGCGCTGCCGCCCAGCCGTGCGGTCCACGCCTGGCGCGGACCGCACGGCACTCACTGGCGCTAGCCGCGCTTGTCTAGCTCGACATAGCTCTGCGCTTTCGGCCCGACGTAATCGGCGCCGGGCCGGATCAGCGTAGCATCGTTGTATTGCTCGATGACGTGCGCGGTCCAGCCTACGACGCGGGAAGTCGCGAAGACGCACGTATCCAGGTCGGTGGGAATGCCCAGGTAATAGAGCATGGGCGCTGAGAAGAAGTCCACGTTGGGATACAACTCCTTATGGCGCAGCACAGCCCTCTCCACGCCCAGGGCCATGTCGACGTAATTGGCGCCGCGCCCCTGCGCCGCCTCCATCCGCCGTGCCCACTCCAGCAGGTGCCGGGCGCGCGGGTCGCCGCTCTTGTAGATCCGGTGCCCGATGCCCATGATCTTGCGCTTGGTCTCAAAGGCCCGATCGACAAACGGGTCCACCTGCTCGATCGGGCCGATCTCCAGCAGCATGTTCATGGTGGCTTCGGCCGCGCCGCCGTGCAGGTTCCCCTTGAGCGCCCCAATAGCGGCGGTGACGGCGGCGTGCAGGTCGGCGTTGGTGCTGGCCGCCACGCGCGCCGTAAACGTCGACGCATTCAGCGAGTGATCAGCCAGCAGCACCAGGTATAGGTTGGCCGCCTGGTTCTGAAGATCGCTCTGCGCCTGGCCGTGCAGCATGTAGAGGAAGTTGGCCGCGTGCCCCAGCGCCGGATCAGGCGCCACGGCCGCCTGGCCCTGGCGGCGCCGATGGATGGCGGCCACAATGGTTGGGAACTGCGCCACCAGTCGCAAGCCTTTGCGCAGCGTGGCCTCCACCGAGATGTCTTCTGTTTCGGCCTCGAAGTAGGCCAGCATGGACACCGCCGTGCGCAGCACGTCCATCGGGGTGGCCCCGGCCGGGGCCGCCGCGATGTGGTCCAATACCGGCTGCGGCAGCCCGCGATTGCCTCTCAAGGACTGGTCCAAGGCGCCCAACTCAGCGCGAGCGGGCAGGTGGCCGCGCAGCAGCAGATGCACAACCTCTTCATACGAGGCCTTGCCGGCCAGATCGTGAATGTTGTAGCCGCGATAGGTGAGGACGCCATTCGTCCCATCTACCGACGAAAGCGCGGTCTGTGCGGCCACGACACCAACCAGGCCTTTGGCGAAGGGCGGCGCAGCGGCGGGGGTCATGTTCATAGCGATCTACTCCTTATACGAAGTGAAAACAACGCCGGCCGCGGAAGCCCGCCGCCAGCATTGCAGAATGGGTTGGACTCTGTTGGGCGGATTATTGCAGAGGGGTGCGCAGCAGCCCATGATTGGCGGCGATTTTATCACCCTCGATAAGGCCCGTCAATGACAGCCGCGCCATGCGCAATAGGACGCCCGCCCGGCCTGCCGGCCAGCGCCGCCGATAGGCCCGCGGGCCACCCGTGGCAGCCAGGCGCGCCGCCGTGCTCGGCACGGCTAGCCGGCCGTCAGTCGCTGGCCGTATTGTTGCTGGTAATAGGCTTTGAACTCGCCGCTCTTGATCGGCCGCCACCACCACTCATTTTGCCGGTACCAGGCAACCGTCTCGGCCATGGCCGCCTCGAAACCCCAGGCCGGCTGCCAGCCGAGCGCGCGCAGCCTGGCACAGTCCAGCGCATAGCGCCGATCATGGCCGGGGCGGTCGGCGACCGGCCGGATGAGACTGTCGGGCTTGCCGAGCAGCCTCAGAATCAATCGCGTGACGTCGATGTTGTGGCGCTCGTTGCCGCCGCCCAGATTGTAAACCTCGCCAGCCGCCCCGCGGTGCAGCGCCAGGTCAATGCCGGAGCAGTGATCTTCCACGTACAGCCAATCGCGCACTTGCCGCCCGTCGCCGTACAGCGGCAAGGGCTCATCGTCGATGGCGTTCGTGATGAAAAGTGGCGCCACCTTCTCCGGGTACTGGTAGGGTCCAAAGGTGTTACTGCCGCGCGTAACGACCGTGTTCAGGCCGTAGGTCTCGTGATAGGCGCGCACCATCAGCTCCCCGCCCGCCTTGCTGGCCGAGTAGGGGCTGTTCGGCTCCAGCGGGTCGCCTTCCTTGAAGAAGCCCTCCGGGATCGAGCCATAGACCTCGTCCGTGCTCACCTGGTGAAATCGTTCGAGCTGGAACTGGCGCGCCGCCTCCAGCAGCACGTAAGTGCCGACCACGTCGGTGTGGATGAAGGCGTCCGGCTCCAAGATCGAGCGGTCCACGTGGCTCTCCGCCGCGAAGTTGACGATCGTGTCGATGTTGTGCTCGCGGATCGCCTGCGCCAGGCTGTGTTTATCGGCGATATCGCCGCGCACGAAACGGTAGCGCGGTTCGTCGTGCACCTCCAGCAGGTTCTTCAGGTTGCCGGCGTAGGTCAGCTTGTCGTAGGCCACCACGTGGTAGCTGGGATATTCGCGCAGCAGATGGCGCACAAAGTTCGAGCCGATGAACCCGGCGCCGCCCGTGACGAGTATGTTCTGCATCTTATCGCCTATGCCTCGCCGCCGTTCGCCCTTCGTCCTTCGCCAGCCCCCGTCGATGGACCGCGGCCCTCATACCAGATCGATCTGCGAATAGTCTCCCAGGTTCAGGCAGATCGACTTCGGCTTGCGCACGGTCTGGGCCACATGAGCGTTGCGGCCGATCAGCGAGTCCTGGATGCGGGCGCCGACGTTCTCAATGTGCGAGTTCTCCAGCACAATCGAGTGCTCGATCTCGCTGTTCTCGATGACCACGCCGTTGTAGATTGAGGTATAGGGACCGATGTAGCTGTTGATGATGCGCGTGTTCTCGCCGATGATCGATGGGCCGCGCACCTGGCTACTGATGATCTCGGCCCCTTTCTGCAAGGTCACCCGCCGCCCAATGGTTGAGTTTTCGTCCACCCGGCCCTCGTTGCTGGGCGCCAGCTCGTCCAGCACATAGGCATTCGCCGTCAGCATGTCGGCCATCTTCCCGGTGTCGATCCACCAGCCGTCATGGATATAGGGATGCACCCGGAAGCCGTGGTCCACCAACCACTGGATCGCGTCGGTGATTTCCAGCTCGCCGCGCGCCGAGGGCCGGATGCTCTCCACTGCCTGGCGCACGTGCCGGTCGAACATATAAATCCCGACCAGCGCCAGGTCGGATGGTGGCTGCTTGGGCTTTTCCACCAGGCGCCGGATGGATCCCTCGGCGGTCAGCTCGGCCACCCCGAACTGCTGCGGGTTGGGCACGCGCTTCAGCACGATCTGGCTGTTCCAATCGCTGTCGGCAAACTGCCGGATCAGCGAGCTGATGCCGCCCTGGATGACGTTGTCGCCCAGGAACATCACAAAGCGGTCGTCGCCCAGGAATGGCAGCGCCTCCTTGACGGCGTGCGCCAGCCCGGCCGGGGCCGACTGGCGGATATAGGTGATGTTTACGCCCCAGCGCTCACCGCCGTTGACGGCCTCGCGGATCTCAGGCTCGGTATCGCCCACCACGATGCCCACCTCGGTGATGCCCGCGTCGCGGATGGCGCGGATGACGCGGCACAGCACGGGTTCGTTTGCTACCGGGATCAACTGTTTGGCGCGCCGATAGGTGAGGGGCAGCAGACGCGTGCCCTTGCCGCCAGAGAGGATGAGACCTTTCATAAAGCTCCTAGGGGCAGGCCGTGCGCCCGGCCGGCCTAATAGGCGTTGACACCCCGGTCGACGGCCGCGTTGGTCAGCACCGCGCCCACGATGCGGACGTGGATCTTTTCCAGAAGATCCTTTGCGCGCTGGGCGTGCTCGCGGCGCGTATGGCCGGCGCTGACCACCAGCAGCGCCGCGTCTAGCTTGGAGGCCAGCAGGGCGGCATCGGTGACGGCAATCACCGGCGGCGCGTCAAACAGCACGAAGTCGGCCCGGCTCTTCAGGTTGGCGATCAGGGCTTCCATGCGCCGCGAGCCGAGCAGGTCGGCCGGACTGGGCGGCAGGCCACCGGCCGGCAGCAGCGACAGCCCGTCCACGCTGGTCGCCACCAGCGCCGGTGCTTCCACCTTTTCTAGAATGGCGTTGCTCAGCCCCGGCTCGGCCGGCACGCCAAAGATCTCGTGCTGGCGCGGGCGGCGCAGGTCGCAGTCCACCAAGATCGTGCTGCGCCCGCCCTGGGCCATGGTCACGGCCAGGTTGGCCAGGGTCAGGCTCTTGCCCTCATCTGGCGCCGCCGAGGTCACCAGCAGCGTCGTCAGCGGCTTGTCCAGGCCCGAAAACATCAGGTTGGTGCGCAGCGTGCGGTAGGCCTCGGCCAGCGGCGAGCGCGGATCGGTCAGGGTGATCAATTGCGGCATCGTAGACGGCATGCGCTCCACCTATTTGCGGCCCCGCGCCGTCCGGCCGCGCCCCCCCATGGCGGCCTCGGCCGTGGGAATGACGCCCAACACCGGCAGCCCGAGACCGCGCTCGACGTCCTCGGCAAACCGGATGACCGAGGCGTCGCGATACTCGACCAGGAAGATAATGAGGCCGCCGATCAACAGTCCGAGGATACCGCCGGCCAGGGTGTTGATGTTCTTTTGCGGGCGGAACAGGCTGTAGCGCGGGTTGTCCAGGATAAAGGCCTCAACCTGATCCTCGCGCGCAATCTGGGCATTCTCTGCATCGCGCCAGGCCTTGAACTCCAGTGCCCATGTTCGGGCGATGTCGTTGGCCACGTCGCCGTTAGGGTTCTCGACATCGATCTGGATGACGAAGCGCGAGTTATCCGACGCAATCGTGACGTCGCCCAGCAGCTCGCCAGGCGTCATATCCAATTGGAGCACATCGATCACCTTCCGCGCGTAGGTCTCGGTGTTGATCACCGATACGTAGAAGCGCAGCAGCGCCTGGGTGCTCTGGCTCAGGCCAAAATCCGGTCGCGAGGGCTGCACACCTACAAACACCGTGGACTTGTAGATCGGCGTCTGGAGCGCGCTGAAGACATAAGCGCTGGCGGAGGTGAGCAGCGCCAGCAGGGCCATGATCCACCACCAGCGCCGCAGGATGCGGACGTAATCGTTGACTGACATGACCTCTCCGGGCCGGGTAATTGTACCAGATGGGGCAATCGGCGCGCTCAGCGTTCCCCCTTCGGAATTTCGCCCAGGACGGCCACTCCCAGCCCCTCCAGATCGCGCCGGTCGCGCACAAATGGGTCGAAGTAGTGCGCCGCCAGCGCCAGGGCGGCCCCGGCGACCAACCCCACGGCCAACTTGAGCGGCAGGTCGAGCCGCGCTCGCAGCGAGGGCGCCGCCGGCCCGGGGATGCCGGCATCGAGCGGCACAACCTCGGCCGCCAGCCCGCCAAGTTGCGGGAATGCCTCGGCGTTGCGGCCCAGCACGACAGCCACGGCCTCGAAGATCGCCGGCACCTGCTCGGCATTGCCCCAGGTGAGCGATACTGTCAGAATACTGCGCGCGTTGTCGGAGATCAACGCGCTTTGCAGCGCCGCGGGAGGCGCCACGACCCCCGTCGTCGCCAGTTGAGCGCTGACGGCCTCGGCAAACCGCTGGGTGCGCACCCAATCCTTCAGCGCCGTTGTGATGTACTCCGACGTCAGCCAGCGGTAGTAGTTGGGATCGTAGCCGCTTGTCTCCGCCAGCCCGGCCGGCTGCCCGACCATGTAGCGCACCCCGGCCGCATAGCCCCCGACTGGCGCCTGGTACGTGGCCAGCCCGTACGCCCCCACCACCAGCGGCGGCAGCAGCAGCAGGTACCACCAGCGCCGAGCGATCCTGGCATAGTCGCGAAGTTCCATAAGGCCTCGCCTAGCGTGCTAGCCTCTATTCCGCGCCAGAAAGTCTGTCATGGCGTCCACAAACCGCGCCCGGTCAAACCGCCCGGCCGAGGCCTGCAGCGCATCGGCATCGAAGCGCAGGCGCTCAACCCGTTCGAGCGCGGCACACAGACTGGCCGCTGTCGGCTGGTCGAACAGCACCCCATTCACGCCGTCCTGGACAATGTCCAGCGCGCCGCCTCCAGCAAAGGCTACCACCGGCCGGCCCGCGGCCAGGGCCTGCACCGGCGTGATGCCGAAATCCTCCAGCCCAGGAAAGATGAAAGCGCGGCAGCCCGCTATCAGCGCGGGCAGGTCGTTGTCGGCCACGCGGCCGAGGAATTGTACTGTAGGACCCGCCTGGGCTTCCAGCCGCGCCCGGTCGCGCCCGTCGCCCCCCACGAGTAGCGGCAACCTCAGGGCCGTGCACGCCCGCACTGCCAGGTCCACGCGCTTGTATGGGATAAGCCGCCCGAGGCTTAAATAGTAATTTCCCGCACCCGCCTCGGCTGGCGCGCGGGCGAAGCGGGCCGTCTCCACCGGTGGATAGATGACGACGGAATCGCGCCGGTAGAACCGGGCGATCCGCCGTTGAACCTCCGTCGAGATGGCAATGAAGTGGTCTACCCGCTGCGCCGCGGCCCGGTCCCAGCCGCGCAACCAGGCCAGCAGCGGGCGCAGCAGCAGGCGGGCCGCCCGCCCCAGCCCCTCTCGCCCGGCATAGGCGTCAAAGTCCCAGACGTAGCGCGTCGGCGTCAGGCAATAGCACACGTGCGCCGCGCCCGGCGGCTTGCGCACGCCATGGCAGAACCCGCTCTTGTTGGACAGAATCAAGTCATGGCCGCGCAGGTCAAAGCGCTCGAACGCCAAAGGGTAGAGCGGCAAGTACGGCTGATGGTGCCGGTGCACCCCCGGCAGCCGGTCCATGAAGGACACGCGGATCGGCCATTGGCGATAGCCGGCCGGCATCTTTTCGCGCCAATAAATGGAGGTGTAGACCGGCGCGCCGGGGAACATACCGACCAGCGCCGCGAGCACGTCCTCCGCGCCGCCGATTTGGTTGAGCCAATCGTGCACCAGGGCAGGGGGCATGCCGGCATTATAGCCGCCGCGTCGGGCGTGACGGTAATCACTTGGGCCGCGCCAGGCGCCCTTCGGAGCACAGCCGCGCGATCGGCGCGTAGCTCCGCCGGTGAACATCGCTCACGCCAAGCTGCGCCAGAGCGGCGCTGTGGCCGCGTGTGCCATAGCCTTTGTGCCGCCCAAACCCGTAGCCCGGATAGCGCGCGTCCAGCCCCGCCATCCAGCGGTCGCGGCTGACCTTGGCAATGATCGAAGCCGCCGCAATGCTCAGCGACACCGATTCGCCGAAGATCACGGCCTGCTGCGGCAGCGGCGCCACCGGCGTCAGGTCCAGCGCATCGATCAGCAGCGCCTCGGGCGCCAGGGCCAGCATGCCGATGGCGCGCTGCATGGCGGCGCGCGTCGCGCCGATCAGCCCATCGCGGTCGACCTCCCCCGCGCCGGCGCCGCCCACGCCGATGGCCAGCGCCACCTGGCCGATCACCTCGGCCAGCCGCTCGCGCTGGCGCGCCGTGAGCTGTTTCGAATCCGTCACGCCGCGCAGGGCCGCGCTCAGCCCCGGCTGGTCTGGCGGCAGGATCACGGCCGCCGCCACCACCGGCCCGGCCCAGGCGCCGCGGCCCACCTCGTCCAGGCCCGCCACGCGCTGGTACCCCTGGCGCCACCAGCGCCGTTCCTGTGCCAGGCGCGGCCGGGCCTTGCTCACGGCCGGGGCGCCGCCTCATTCGCCGGAAGCGGGCCGTACACGCCTTGGCTCCAGTTGCGCCGGATCGCGAGTATGTCGCGCAGCATCCGCAGCGGATCGGCCAGCGGCTGCACCCGGCTCTCCGACCGGTAGTACCAATCGATCGGCACTTCGCGGATGCGGTAGCCGCGCTGCCGTGCGATGTAGAGCACCTCCACGTCGAAGCTCATGCCGTCGAAGCGCTGCGCGCGGAACAGGTCGGCCGCGGCCGCGGCGGTGAAGCACTTGAAGCCGCACTGCGTGTCTTCAAAGCCAGGCAGCGCAAATAACTTCACCAGGTTGCTGAAAACCCGCCCTTGAATGTGACGATAGCGCGGCTCGTTGAAGCGCCGCGCGCCGGCCGCCTCGCGCGACCCGATGGCCACCTCGTAGTCGTCCAACGCCGGCGGCAGGAACTTAGCGAGCTCCGTGATGGGCATGGATAGGTCAGCGTCGCAAATAAAGCGATAGTCACCAGCAGCCTCCAGCATGCCGCGCCGCACCGCCAGGCCCTTGCCGCGGCCGCGCTCGCGCAGCACGCGCACCCGCCCGTGATCGGCCGCGAACGCCTCGGCCACGATGGCCGTCAGGTCCTGGCTGCCGTTTTCCACCACCACCACTTCGCTCTCGTAGCGCTGTTTCTCAAGATAGGCGTCAATCGCTTTCAGCGTCGGCGGCAGCCGCAGCTCTTCGTTATGAGCGGGAATGATGATCGACAAGAACACTGGCGTCCGCCTCACATCTCTTCTCGTTCCAGGAGGCTCTCCAAATAGCCCAGCGGCACCTTGCGCCCCGCCTGCACGGCCTTGCGCTTGGCCAGCATCCGCGGCAGGCCGGCCAGGCCGGCCAGTTGCCCGCGCAGCCTGGCGCGCGCCTCGCGCCCGCGCCAAGCGCGCATCGCCTCGGCCGTAATGGCGAGCTGGGCGCGTAGCATGCGCGGCCAATACCGGCGCCACAGGTCGCTGGGCACATCCTTGGCCAAGATGTACAGGAAATTGCGCCCATTGTAATAGCTGTGGATCACCCCGCCGCCCGTGGCCGAGAGCTTGTGATACAGCCCGGCGCGCGGCGCGTAAATGCAGGGCCAGCCGCGCAGCTGCGCCCGCCAGCCCAGGTCCACGTCTTCGAGCGAAAAGTAGAAGTCCTCGTCCAGCAGGCCCACCTCCTCCAGCATGGCCCGCCGGTAGGCCGCGCTGCCGCCGTTGGCCGAGAACACCGGCCCCTCGGCAAACTGGTCTCGGTCCAGCGTCCACACGCCGCGGTTGCCCGGCGTGCCGTCCAGGCGGAACAGGTCGCCCGCCGCGTGCAGGGTGTCGCGCCGGTCGAACAGCAGCATCTTCGAGGCCACGCTGCCGGCTTGTGGGTGCCGCTCAAAAGCCGCCAGCACTTCCGCCAGCCAGTCGGGCCGCGCCTCGGTATCGTTGTTCAGCAGCACCAGCACGGCGCCTCGCCCGGCGCGCAGCCCGGCGTTGCAGGCTCCAGTAAACCCCAGGTTGCGATCCAGCGGCAGGAGGCGCACTTCCGGAAAGTCGCGCGCCAGCAGCGCTTGTGACCCGTCGGTCGAGCCGTTGTCCACTACCAGCACTTCAAACGCGCGGCAGGTCTGCGCGCGCAGCGCCTCCAGGCAGGTGGGCAGGTGCGCCGCGCCGTTCCAGTTCGGGATGATCAGGGACGCCAGTGGAGTGGACACAACCGCGCCGCGCTCAAGCCGATCGGCCCCGGCGAACCCGCTGTTCGACGGAGCGGAGAGGCTTGAGGCGCCTGGGGGAGCTCACGCCTTTAGGAAGTCAGCCAAGGCGTCTTGCCACGGCCGCAGAGTGACACCCAGCGCGGCCGCGGCCGTGTTGGCCAGCGCGCCGAAGGGCGGCGGCGTGGAGGCCCGCGGGTACTGCGCCAGGCTGATTGGCTCTACCGGCACGTGCCCGCGCCCGCTCAGCGCCAGGATCCGGCAGGCATACTCGTAGCGCGAACAGTAGCCGGCGTTGGTCAGGTGATAGATCCCGTAGCGCCCGGTGGCAATCAACCGCAGCAGCGCCTCGGCCAGGTCGCCCACGAACGTGGGGTTGGCCACCTCGTCGGTCACTACACGCAGCGACCCGCGCTCGTCCGCCAGCTGCAGGATGCGATGAACGAAGTTGCGGCCGCCGGGCGCCGATAGCCAGGCCGTGCGCACGATGTAGCTGCGCGCCAGCAAATGCGCGGCGAACCATTCGCCCGCCAGCTTCGAGCGCGCGTAGGCGTTGATGGGGTTGGGCGTGTCGAACTCGTAGTACGGCTGGCCGCGCGCGCCATCGAAGACCTCGTTGGTGCTGACGTACACCAGCGCCGCGCCCGCCTGGGCCGCCGCCAGCGCCACGTTCTGCGTGCCCAATCCGTTGACGCGATAGGCCAGTTCGGGGTCGCGCGCGGCGCCGTCGACGTCGGTCAGCGCCGCGCAGTGCACCACCAGCTCCGCGCCCGCCTCCGCCAGGGCCGTGCCAATTGAAACCGGATTGGTAATATCCAGCTCGGGCAGATCTCCGCCGCTGGCCTGGGGCAGCCGTTTCAGCAGGGCCTGGCCCAACTGGCCGCGGTGCCCGGTGATATACACCCGCATGCGCCACCTCGCGCTGATCAGATGCCGGCGATTATAACCGAGCCGCCTGGAGCTGGCCGCTCCAGTACGCCTCGATCACGCCGGCCGCGGCGCCCACCGCCGCCGTGCGGTAGCGCTCCAGCGCCCCGGCCGGCAGATGCGCAAAGACCTGGCGCTCGAGCTCGTCCGGCGACGCCAGCAACTCGGCCAGGGCCCGCGGGTCGGCGTTCATGCGCTCGGCAAAGACCTCCACGGTGCGTGCCGCGCCCGGCTCCAACTGCCCCGCCACCTGATCACGCCAGGCGCGCAGGTGAGGGTCCCGCACAAACGGCAGCCAGTGTGCGGGCTGGGACGCCTGAAGCTGCCCGGCTGTGCCCGGCTGCAGCCGAGCCAGGTCGGCCGCATCCCAATGAGCGCGCAGCACATTGTGCAGATACAGCCGATCGCGAAAGCTGGCCCAGGGCTGCGCCGGCCCAAACACCGGCTCGAAGATCTCGGCCACCCAGAGCTGGTCGAGCACCAGATGCGCCAGGTAACCGGCCACGAAGGAGGCCTGGGCCAGCGGCAGCGCCCCCGGCCGGGCCAGGCTGGGATGCAGCGCCAGCAGGCGCGCCTGCGCCGGCGGTCCCGCCTCGAGGGGCACCGGGAAGAAGTGTGTGGCCTCGCGCGTCTGGCCGGACAGCGTCTGCACATCCGGCGCGATGTTGCCCAGCATAAAAGCCGGCAGCTCAACACGCAGCGCTTCGCGCGCCCCGCCGGTCAGGCTGGGATGATCGAGGATTTCAGGGACCGTCGCGAGGTGGGTAAACGGCGTCGGCATAGGCGGTTAGGATAAAGCCAGTATAATCGGAGTCGAGGGAAATATGCCGACTGCCCTTAGCCGCCGCTTCGCCGCCTGCCTGCTGGCCGCCCTCCTGGCGCTTACCCTGGTGGGCAGCGCTGCTGCCCAATCCGGCGGGGCCTTGGTGTTGACGATCGATGGCCCGCTGACGGCAGTCCACTCGCTTTACTTGGAACGCGGCCTCGGCCAGGCCGACCGCGCCAACGCCGAGGTCGTCATCCTGCGCCTCAACACCCCCGGCGGCCAGCTCGACTTGATGGACCAGCTGGTGGCCCAGATCCGTGCCAGCGAAGTGCCGGTAGTGGTCTTTGTGGCGCCGCGCGGCGCCACGGCCGGCAGTGCCGGGACCATCATTACCCTGGCCGGGCACGCCTCGGCCATGGCGCCCGAAACCGTCATCGGGGCGGCCAGCCCGGTGGGCGGGCAGGGCGAAGACCTCGACGAAACGCTCTCGGCCAAAATCAAAGAGGATCTCAAGGCCAAGGTGCGCGTCCTGGCCGCCCACCGCCCCCCGCAGGCCATCGCCCTGGCGGAGAGCGCCATCGACAGCGCCAAGGCCGCCACCGTGGCCGAAGCCTATGCGGCCGGCATGATCGACTTCATGGCCGACGACGTGCCCGACCTGCTGCAGCAGTTGGATGGCTTCACCGTCCGCCTGGACGACGGCGAGCGGGTCTTGCAGACGGCCGGCCTGTCGGTCAGCGATGTCCCCATGACCTTCATCGAGAGCCTGCTCAACCTGCTCACCAACCCCAACGTCGTTTTCCTGCTGCTCTCGCTTGGCCCGCTGCTGATCCTGGTGGAGCTGTCCAGCCCGGGCGGCTGGGTCGCCGGCTTCGCGGGCCTGGTGGCGCTGCTACTGGCCTTTTATGGGCTGGGGGTGCTGCCCGTCAACTGGTTCGGCATCATCTTCATCGGTCTGGCCTTCGTGCTCTTCATCATGGAAGTTAACACGCCGACCCATGGCGGGCTGGCGGCGGCCGGTGTCGGCTCGCTCATCATCGGCGCCCTGGTGCTGTTCAACTCGCCCGGCTCGCCAGTGTTCTTCCGCGTCAGCGTGCCCCTGGTGATCGGCACCGCCCTGGCCTTGGCTGCCGGCGTCATCACGATCATGACCTTTGCCCTGCGCGCTCAGCGCCGGCCGGTGGTCGTCGGCGTCGAGAGCCTGGTCGGGCAGGTAGGCGAGGTGCGCACCCCCACCTCGGTCCAGGTCGCTGGCGAGTTGTGGTCAGCCGAGCCAGAAGACCCTGCCGCCGGCGCGCTCGAGCCCGGCCAGAAGGTCGTCGTGGCTGCCGTGCGCGGCCTGCGTGTGCTCGTTCACCTTAAAAAGGGCTAATTTCCCAGTTGCCATTGATGCTTAGTCCGTCTATACTCCGGGACATTGCGCCCTGCAAACCAGAGCGTCCACCGCTAAGGAGGCGATATGCAGTCCACAGGCAGTAGTCGGCTGACTGTCCGGCAAGGGCCGGCGCCGGGCAAAATCTACGAGCTGGGCAAGGATGTGCTGACCATTGGGCGTGATGTCAATAACGACGTCGTCCTGAACGATGCCGAGGTGTCGCGCAATCACGCCCGCCTGACCGCCCAATCGGGCGGCTACTTGATCGAGGATCTGGCCAGCACCAACGGCACCTTTGTCAATGGCCAGCGGCTGATTGGTCCGAAACTGCTGAACCCAGGCGATGTCGTCGGTCTGGGCGAGACGATTGTGCTCGAATTCAACCAGGTGGCCGATGCTGGCGCGACAGTCGTGGCCGCGGGGCTGCCGCCACACGTGGCGGGCGAACCGATGATGGCGCCGCCGCCCGAACCTGAGCCAGCGTCGCTGTCGACCATGGCCGAGCCAGTCATTTCTGAACCGGCCACCATGCCACCCATGGCGCCGCCGCCCGCACCCGAGCCCATCAGCTTGAGCACCGGCGGCAGTCCGCTGCCGCCGCCGGCCCCGCCGCCGCCAGCCCCGCCGCCGGCCCCAAAACGAGACAATACCATGCGGTACGTGGGGATTGGCTGCGGCTGCCTGGCGCTGTGCGGCTGCATCGGCCTCCTGGCGGTCGTGTGGACCAACCTCGGCGCCATCAGGACGATGCTGGGCTTGTAGGCAACGCCCACCTGTCAACCAGCAGCCTTCGCCGACAGGCCCTCCCGCGAGGGCCTGTTTCGTCATCATTAGATCCACACCCCGCGAGGCCGCCATGCCGTCTGAGAGCGATGCCTGGCTGACACCCAAGAACGCCGTCGGGCGCGGTGGCCCTATCGCCGGCGGCGCGCTGAGCATGCTGGGCGCGGTGCTGGCCCTCATCGGCTTCCTCCTGCCCTGGGCGTCCTGCGCCGGCCAACCGTTGAGCGGCCTGCAGATCGCGGGGCAGCCCGGTCCGCAGGGGCAGAACCTGGCGTGGATCTATCTCGTGCCCTTCCTGGCCATCGGCTGCCTGGGGATCGCGCTCAGCATCGTCCCCTTGGCCGCCTGGCGCCGCGTACCGCCGGTCGCCTTGATATTGGCGTCGGGACTGGTGGGACTGCTGGCCGTGGCCGCCGCGGCGCCGCTGGTGGTGGTCTACACCAGCCTGCGCGCCGCGCAGAGCCAGTTGGAAAGCGAGTTGGGTCTCTTCTCGGGGCTCGCCGGCGAGGCCTTCACCCTTGAGCGAGGCTATTGGCTCACGGCTGCGGGGCTGGCTATGATCCTGGCCGGGGCCGTGCTAGGCAGCGCCACGGCCCTGCTGGGCGCCTGGCTGCCCAGCCGCCAGCGGTAAGGCGGCTCCAGCTCTAGCGGCGCGCTGCCTGCCCGGCGCCTGCGCGCACGCTGTCGAGGATCTCCGCGGCCAGGTCATAGCGCCCAAACGGCGGCATCAGGTAGGCGCCCTGAACCACGCCGCGCAGCTCGGCCAGCAGCGCCACGGCCTGGCGCACGCCCTCGGCCGGGCCCTGCTCGCCGGCCGCCGCCATGCGCTCCCGCAGCGCCGCCGGGATCGCGATCCCCGGCACCTCGTTGTGCAGGAAGGCCGCGTGCCGCGCGTTGTAGAGTGGCAGCACCCCCACCAGGAGCGGCAGCCGCAGCGGCCCATGGGCCTGGGCGTAGCGTTGGAGAAAGGCGCGCGCCGGAGCGGCTTCGTACAGCGGCTGGGTCAACGCGAAGTCGGCGCCGGCCGCGATCTTCCGGTGCAGCGTTTTGACCTCCTTGTCCAGGTCGACCGCGGCCAGGTTGAGGGCACACCCCACCAGGAAAGAAGTCGGCTGGCCGATATCGGCCCCCGAGTGATCCACCCCGGCGTTGAAGCCCTGTTTGATGAGCTTGATCAGGCCCGACGGCACCAGGTCATAGTTGTCCATGGCGTTGGGGTAGTCGCCGATCGCCGTCGGATCGCCCATCACGACGAAAACGTTACGCACCCCCAGGGCATGCGCCGCCAGCAAGTCGCCCTGCACCCGCAGCAGGTTCCGGCCGCGAGTGGGAAAGTGCAGCACCGTCTCCAGCTTCACCTCGCGCTGGATCAGGTGCGCCACGGCCCAGGCCGACATGCGCATGCGCGCCATGGGCGAATCGGCGACGTTGATAATGTCCGCTCCGGCCTCGGCCAGCAGGTGCGCCCCTGCCAGGAGCTTGTGAGGGCTGAACCCGCGCGGCGGGTCCACCTCCACCCCCACCACGAATTTGCCGGCGGCCAGCTTCTCGGCCAGGGCGGTGGGCGCGTCGGCCGCCCTGCCGTCCTCGCGCCGCTCCACCTCGCGGGTCAGCGCCAGGCCGGCCTCCAGCTGCGGCTGCGCTGGCGCGTCCAGCGCCTGGCGCATCGCGGCAATGTGGTCGGGCGTGGTGCCGCAGCAGCCGCCCACAATGCTGGCCCCGGCCGCCACAAACGCCAACGCGTACTCACCGAAATACTCGGGCGTGGCGGGGTACATGATCCGGCCGCCAACGTGCTCGGGCCAGCCCGCATTGGGTTTGACCAGCAGGCGGGCGTCTGGCGCGGCCCGCCGCAGCGCCTGCAGGATTCGCAGCACTTGGGCCGGGCCGCCCGAGCAGTTGACGCCGACGAAGTCGACGCCCAGCCGCGCCAGCGCCTCGCCCACCTTGGCCGGGGTGTCGCCTAGCAGCGTGCGGTCGTCGCGCGTGAACGTCATGCTGGCCGCCACCGGCGCCCGCCCCACCAGCCGGGCCGCCCGCACGGCCTCGGCCATCTCGAACAGGTCGCTCATCGTCTCGATCAGGACCAGGTCGACGCCGCTCTCGACCAAGGCCGCGATCTGCTCGTGAAAGGCGGCGTAGGCTTGCTCAGACTTCACGCGGCCAAACGGCGCCAGCCGCACCCCCAGCGGCCCCACGCTCCCCGCCACGAGCACTTCCTTATAGGTCGCGGCGATTACGCGTCGCGCCAGCGCGACGCCGGCCGCGTTGACGTCACGCGCCTGGCCGGCCAGGCCGTGCTGGCCGAGCTTGTAGCGATTGGCGCCAAAGGTATTGGTAGCGACGATTTCCGTCCCGGCCTCGATGTAGGCGCGGTGGATCTCCGCCACCAGCGCCGGCCGGCTGAGGTTGAGGGCGTCGAAACTGTCGGCAAAGGGCACGCCGCGCGCGTGCAGCATGGTGCCCATGGCCCCATCGGCCAGAAGCGGTCCGCGGTTCAGCCGCTCAAGCAGCAACGGTGTCATCATTGGACAGACCTACTCCAGCTTGCTCATCTCCCGCTCGAGCTGCTCGATCCGGCTGCCGCCGATGGTGAAGTAGCGCGCCTCGGGATGATGCACCACGATCGCGGCGGTGGATTGCTCGGGGATCAGTTGGCAGGCCGGGCTCAGCGCCATGCCCAGCGCCTGCTTGGCCGGCAGCAGGTCGAACACCTTGCGGTGATCGTCCAACTCTGGGATGGCCGGATAGCCCCACGAGTACCGCTTGCCTCGGCCCGGAGCGATCGCCAGCTCGCGCCGCAGGTGGCGGTGCACGTATTCCGCCGTGGCCTCGGCCGTCTGCACGGCCAGGCCGTGAAAGAAATACGCGTCGGTGTAGGCGTGGCTGGCCTGCAGGCGGTCGAAGCGCTCGGTAGCCCGCGGCCCAACCGTCACCACCTGGAAGGCGGCGACGTCGATCACCCCGGAGTCGACCGGCGCAAAGTAGTCCGCCAGGCACAAGACATCCTGGCCGGGCTGGCGTGGGAAAGTAAAGCGGGCCAGCGCGCGCAGCCCGCCGCCATTCTGAGCGGAGGCGGCGTCGTAGATCAGCAGGTCGTCGCCTTCAGACTGCGCCGGCCAGAACCCGTAGACGGCCCGCGGCGCAAACCACGCCTGCGCCAGGGCCGCGCGCTTCATCGCGGCCAGCCGCGCCTCAAACTCGCCGCGCAGCCGCTCCCATTCGGCGCCGTGCGCGTTCTTGGCCCCCCACGAGAGCCGGAAGAGCTCATCCTGGTCGAGACACTCGAACACCAGCTCGAGCGGCATGCGCTCGATCACGCGCGGTCCCCACACGGCCGGCGCCGGGATCTGCGCCCGGCGCTGGGCCACCGCTGAGCGGGCGCCCGGCGCGGGCCGCGGGCCCGTGGCGGCCTGCTGGCTGACCTCGCGCGCCGCCGCCTGCTGAACCCGGCTCACAAATTCCGCCCGCTGCGCGGGGTCTTGCAGGCGGTCCATCGTCTCCAGGCCCTCGAAAGCGTCCTTGCAGTAGTACACACCCGGCGCGTACGGCCTCTGCTGCTCGGCGTCCACGAACAGGATGCGGCGGCCGAACTTGCGGTTGATGGCCGCGCCGCCGATGAGCACCGGGATAGCCAGCCCGCGCCGCTGCAGCTCCTGAACGACCAGCGGCATCTGCTTGGAGGTGCTGACCAGCAGCGCGCTCAAGCCGATGGCATCGGCGCCCACTTCTACCGCCTTGTCGATGATGACGTTGGCCGGCGCCTGCTTGCCCAGGTCGAAGACGGTGTAGCCGTTGTTGGCCAGGATGGTCTTCACCAGGTTCTTGCCGATGTCGTGCACGTCGCCGTAAACCGTGGCCAGCACCACCTTGCCCTTGGTCACGCCTTCCTGCCGCTCCAAGAAGCGCTCGACGTGGGCCACGGCCTTCTTCATCACCTCGGCCGACTGCAGTACGAAGGGCAGGATCAGCTCGCCGGCGCCGAACTTGTCGCCGACTTCTTTCATGGCCGGCAGCAGCACCTGGTTGAGCACCTGCACCACGGCGCGCGAGGTGTCCGCGTTGGGGTAAACGTAGCCGGGCTGGCGCCGGAAGTCCGCCACCCCGCCAGCCTGGCGCACCAGCCGTTCCAGGATCTCGTCCAAGTCGGCCTCCACCTGGTCCTTCTTGCGGTGCAGAATGCGCCAGTGCACGCGCTGCTCGGCCGTCATGCCATCCAGCTCGTCCACCGCTTCAGCCGTCGGCAGGTTGACCGCCTCGAAGAAGCTGATGAAGCGCGCCAGGGCCTCGGGCCGCCGGTTGAAGATCAGGTCGTCGGCCAGGACGCGCTGTTCGGCCGGGATCTCGGCATAGGGCGTGATGTGCTTGGGGTTCACGATGGCCATATCCAGGCCGGCCTGGACGCAGTGGTAGAGGAAGACGCTGTTCAGTACCGCCCGCGCCGCCGGCTTGAAGCCGAAGGAAACGTTGCTGACGCCCAGCGACGTGAGCACTCCTGGCAGACCGGCCTTGATCTGCCGCAGGCCCTCAATGGTTTCGACCGCCGAGTTGGCGAACTCGGCTTCGCCGGTCGCCAGCGTGAAGGTCAGGTCGTCGAAGATCAGCGCGTCGGGCCGCAGGCCATATTCGCCCACCACCAGGGCGTAGACCTTCTCGGCCACCTCGCGCTTGCGCGCCGCCGTCTTGGCCATCCCCGCTTCGTCGATCGTCAAGGCGATCACCGCGGCGCCGTGCGCCTTGACCAGCGGGACCACGGCGTCGATGCGCTGGCGGCCGTTTTCCATGTTGATGGCGTTGACGATCACGCGGCCGGGTGCGGCCTTCAGCGCCGCCGCCACGACGTCGGGCTCGGTGGTGTCGATCACCAGCGGGGCCTCGATGCTCATGCTTAGCTTTTTCACCAGCGCCCGCATCTGGGCCGCTTCGTCGGCGCGCTCGGTCAGCGCTACGCACACGTCCAGCGTGTGCGCGCCGCTGGCCACCTGCTCGCGCGCCAGCTCCAGCATGCCGTCGTAGTCGTCGGCCAGCAGCAAATCCTTCATCTTGCGGCTGCCCTGCGAGTTGAGCCGTTCGCCGATCAGCATCGGCGGCGGAGCCTGCTGCAGTCCGGTGGCCCGGATCGCCGACGACACCAGCGGCAGCGGCAGCGCCGGGCGCGGCGCCTGGCGCCGGCCGCCCACGCGCTCCACCAGCAGCCGGATGTGCTCGGGCGTCGTGCCGCAGCAGCCGCCCACCGTGCTCACCCCGTGCTGGGTCACGAACTCGGCCAACTCCGTCGCAAACGGCTCTGGCTCCAGCGGGTAGACTGCCTGCCCGTCCACGTTGAGCGGCAGCCCGGCGTTCGGGATGCAGGCCACTGGCAGGCTGGAATTCTCCGCCAAGTAGCGGATCGGCTCGCGCATGTGCTCGGGACCGGTCGAGCAGTTTAGGCCGACCACGTCGATCGCCAGGCGCTCCAGCGTGGCCAGCGCGGCGGCAATATCGGTGCCCAGCAGCATGCGTCCGGTGGTGTCGAGCGTCACCTGCACCTGGATCGGCACCTGCCGGCCCGTGCCGGCGCAGGCCTGCCGCAGCCCCCAGATGGCGGCCTTGACTTCCAGGATGTCCTGCGAAGTCTCGATCAGCAGCACGTCCACGCCGCCTTCCAACAGGCCCACCCCTTGCTCGCGAAAGGCCTCGGCCAGCTCGTCAAAAGTGATATTCGACAGCATGGGATCGTCGGCGGAGGGCAGCAGGCCGCTGGGGCCGATCGAGCCGGCCACAAAGCGCGGCCGGCCGGCCGTGGCGTAGCGGTCGGCGCAGCGCCGCGCCAGCTGCGCCGCCGTGCGGTTCAGCGTCACGATCTGGTCCTGCAGGCCATATTCGCGCAAGGTCAGCCGGTTGGCTCGAAAGGTGCAGGTTTCCACCACATCGCAGCCGGCGGCCAGGAAGCCGTCGTGCACGGTTTCGACCACCGCCGGCTTGCTGATCACCAGGTTATCGTTGCAGCCCCACAGCGTTTCGCCGCCGAAGTCGGCCGCCGAGAGCGAAAAGCGCTGCAGGCTGGTGCCCATGGCGCCGTCAAAGATGAGCACGCGCTCCGCCAGCGCCTCGAGATACCGTCGCGATCCGTCCATTGACCTGCCCATGCGTGTGTCGCGCCTCCGATCGAAACAAGCGCCGAAACAAAAGGCCTCTTCCAAAAGGAGAGGCCCGCTGTCAATCCTGCTCGGTCTGCCTCATCTTCCAGAATGCTCTGCCGGAATTGGCACCTTGGGGGCTCGGCCGGTGTGTGGCACACCAACCGGCCGTGCAGGTTGCCGAGGCTTCATCGGGCCGGTCCCTCCGCCTCTCTGGATGAGCGTCCGCGGCGCTGCCGCGCCGCTATGCGGTTGTTTGGGGATGTTACTATGCGTCTGAGCGGCTGTCAATGCGGCTGTGCCGATACCAACAGGCTCAGCGCGGCGCCCAGGATCGGGTCGTCGTCAATCGAGACCTGGTCCCAGTCGGCGTCGAATTCCTGGTCGGGCGTGATGCCGGACCGCGCCAGGTCCACGTGGTCGCTGGTGCGAAACGATGAGGTCGCCAGGAACAGGCGCGATCCGTCAGGCAGCGCGATCTCGTCAAAGCCTTCGACCGAGCCCGGCGTGGGTTGGCCCAGCACCTGCGCGCGCCCCGAAGCCTGCATCGCCGCCGCGAAGATCTCGGGGGTGCCCTCGGTGTCGCGCCCTACCAGCAGGATGAGCGGCAGCGTCTGCGAGCCGCCCACGTCTCGGCCCTCGACCGTCACCGGGTCGGTCGTGGTGCGGGTATAGAACTCACCCAGCGCGCCATTGCCGAAGATCGCCAACATTTCGCCCAGCGGCCATTCGCCGGTCCCTGAGCGCGACACGCGCAGGTCCAGCACGATGCCCCGCAATTGGGTTGTCGCGCTGATCGCCTCCAGGTCGCCGGCAATCGCCGAGGCCAGGCTGGCGGTCGCGATCACCGGCACCCGGTAGTAAGCGACCTCCAGCGTGGTCAGCAGCCCGCCGCGCAGCACATCCGTCGCGCGGATCTCCTGCCGCGGGACGACCACGTCGCGCCGCTCCTCGCCGGGCGACTGGACCGTTAGCGTTACGCTGGTCTCCGGAGCGCCGCGGATGCGCTCGGCCGGACCGCGCGCGTCCTCCACTGCAAACGGCACGCCGTCGACGGCATAAATGCTGTCGTGCGCCTCCAGCCCGGCGGCCTCCGCCGGCGACTCCTGGATCACGGCCAGGATCACCACGTGCGGCTGCGGGGTTTCGCGGAAGCCGATAAAGGCCCCGATGCCGTGATAGACCGACTGATCAGTCGTCTCTTCTTCCAACCGTTCGGCCCGCGTCTGGTACAGCGCCTGGTCGCTCGGCAGGGTCGCCAACATGGCGTCCATGGCGGCGATAAACTCGTCCTCAGTCAAGCCGGCCGCAATTTTGGCGCGGTACTCCTCGCCGACTGCTTCCCAGTCCACGCCGCCGTAGTCCGTCAGCAGGTATTGATCGCGCACCGCCTCCCAGGCCGCCTCGAAGACTCGCAGGTGGCGTTCGGTCGCCGCGGCTGTCGGCGCTGGCGTGGCCGTCGGCGCCGCGCGCTGCAGCCCGCTGCAGGCCAGCGTCATCGCCAGCAGGCCGGCCAGCACCCCGCGCAACACAATCCCTCTCGGCATAGCAGCCTCCGGACCGTCCAGGTCTACCCTCCGCACACCGCTCAGCCTGTCAATTCGTCTCCCACGGCGCCAGTCCACCGCCGCCAGCCAGCGAGCGCAAGATCGGCTCGCCGAACTCCGGCCAGGCCTCGGCCAGAGCACGCAGCAAGCCAAAACAGCCTGCCAACATCATATCACCGCCTGGCGCGGCAAAGTACGGTCGGTGGGCCGAGCCCTGCAGCAGCGCCCGGCGCGGGCCCGCTACCGCCAGGAAATACGGCTCGTCCAGGGGCCGCGGGTCGTAGACCAGCGCGCCGTGCCCCATATCGTCGAACACATCGCGATTCTGCAGCGTCGAGCGCGCTAGGGCACTGATAAAGCTATCCAGCTTGGCCCGCGTCAACTCGCCCGTATGGTGCTCAAAGATCCCCTCGACGCCGCCCGCGCCGAGCCGGAACACCAGGCAGTGAAAGTTGCCCACGTTGGCCACCAGCGCCCCGGTTTCCACGGCCGCGCCGACGCGCGCGTCCAGCAGCGTCCCCAAGACAGCCGCCGGGGCCGTGTCCATCACCAGCAGCGGCGCCTCCAGGCCCTGCGCTTGGGCGGCGGCGGCCACGGCGCGCAGCCGCGTCATGCTGGCTGGAATGTCGGCCGCGCGATGCGCAAACCCGGCCAGCTGCGCCTCGGCGCGCGCCCGGCCCGCCACGGCCCGGCAGTGGGCATCCAAGTAATCGAAACGGAACTGCCGGTCGGAATACCCGGGCGGCGCGTCGCCGTGATCGAATACCGCCACGGCCGCCGCGTCCACCTGCAGCGACAACCCAAACTGCTCGCAGGCGCGCGCGATCAGCGCATAATCGAAGTCCTTCAACTCCAGCCGCACCACGGCCGGGTCCAGCGCCAGCGCCTCGTCGTCGCTGACCAGGCGCACCCCCATGTCGCGCGCCACGTAGTCCAGGTCGTCGTTGAACGTGCGCGCCGCCTGCGGCGTGGCGTACAGCACCCCGCCGGCCCGCACGTGGTCGCGCGCCGCCCACTGGCTGGGTCCGCCCCCCATCAGGTAGCCCGTCAGCGCCACCGCCTCACGCCGGGCGGTGGCAGCCTTCAGCCGGCGGTTGACCATCATCGTCGGCGACGGCATCACCAGCTTGTAGCCGTTTTCCAGGTCGAGCGCCGAGTCGTAGAGGAAGATGTCTTGTGTGCCAGTGCCGATATCGACCGTCAAAACGCGCATCGACCAAACCAGGCTTACGTTTCCGCTATTTCCAGCCCCATTGCGGCCAGCATCTCGGCGTTAGTGCTGTACTTGAACTCGGCCAGCCCCAGCCGCTGCGCCTCGGCCGCTTCCGCTGCCTCCAGGCGCTGCCAGTCGGCCTTGGTCACCACCGGGCCGGGCAGACCGGCCAGCCTGGCGCGCAGCGCCTCCAGGTCGGCGCCCGGCGCGGTTGGCAGCGTGCGCAGGTACTGCAGCACCGCCTGCGCGCCGCTGGTGCCGTCTTTGCGCGCCGCCCCCACCAGACCGGTGCTGGCCTCGCGCGACCAGCCGGCCACGAACACGCTTGGCACCGGCGCGCCGGCGGCCGGGTCGTAGACCTCGTAGCACAGGCCGCCGACCGGGAAGCACGGCTCGGGGTGCTTCACAAAGGCGTTCCACTTGACGGGCAGGCCGAAGCCCTCGTCCACCCGGTCGCCGATGGCGAAGACCACCGTGTCGGCCGGGATCACCCGGTAGGCGCCCGTGCCGCGCGCCTTGGTGTCGCCGTTGGCGGCTACCAGCGTGGTGTCCTCGACCTGCAGCCCGGCCACACCGCCATGCCCATCGTCGACGATGGCGTGCGGCGAGCCCAGGAACTCCAGCCGAAAGCGCGTATCGGAAATCCGCGGGTGCGCGCCGGGCAGCGCTGCCAGGATGTAGCTGCGCGCCTTGGCCACGTCCTGCCCAACCGCCTCCACCCGCGCGCGCACCCGCTCCAGCTCTTCATCCAGGGCGGGCACGTCCAGGTTGGCCGCCACGTACTCCATCTCGGCCTTGTCGAACTTGACTTCGTTCGGGCCGCGGCGGGCCACGGCCACCACCTCCTCCACCTTCAGGTCATGGATCAGCCAGTGCGCGATGTCGAGCATCACATTGCCGACGCCCACGATCGCCACCCGGCGCCCAATCGAAAACGTCTGCTGGCTGTAGGGCGGCAGCCGGTTGTAGTGATAGACCAGGTCCTTGGCGTGGTAGACCCCGCGCAGGTCCTCGCCCGGCAGCCCCAGCCACTTGGTGCCCTGGGCGCCGACCGTCACCAGGATGGCCTGGAACCCGGCCGCGCGCAGGTCGTCCAGGGTCAAATCGCCGTGCTGGCCGATGGTGACGTTGCCGTAGTATTCGATTTGCGGCAGGGCCAGCAGTTGGCGAAACTGTTTGCGCAGCCCCTCTTTCATCTTGTGCTTGTCGGGATAAATCCCATACTCGGCCAAGCCGCCCGGCTTGATGTCGCGGTTGAAGATCACCACATGCGCGCCTGCCTGCGCCAGTTGCCGGGCCGCAAACAGGCCCGCGGGTCCCGCGCCGACCACGGCGACCAGATACTGACTCCCATGATTGAATGCCAAAGTCGTCCTCCTGCGGCGGGCGGCCGTTCGGGCCGCCTGGGGCGCCTGCGTTGGTTGAGGCCGATTATAACGCGAGATTGAGACGAGTTTGGCTGATATTCGTCACTTGACACCCCGGTCCCGCCCAGCGTACGCTGAGCCTGGTCCTGCTTGCCGCGCGGAGGGGAACACCACGCGACCCACCGGCGTCTTACAATCGATTGGCCAGTTGTCGTCAAAGGGGAGACCCACATGCAGCAGCGCCAGCGCACCTGGGGTTGGGAGGCGGTCGTGCTGACCGTCCTGGTGCTGATCGGGGGCGTGTGGCTGGGGGGGCAGGCGCTCGGGAGCGGCCCCGCGCAGCCCGTCTCCACCGAAAGCCCGACTTCGGCGAGCGGTTATCCCGCTGCGGGGCCCACCCCGACCACCCAGCCGGGGCCGTATCCAGGCCCGCCGACGGCCGCGGCCAGCCCCCTCATCACCGGAACCGCGGCGCCGCCGCCGACCACCGATCCCCTGCGGGCCACCGCCACCGCCGCCTATGCCGGCGGCGTCACGTACGACTTGCTGAACCGGTTCAGCATTCGGCTGCTGCCGGGCTGGCATGCCTATCTCCCGCCCCCCGACTCAGCAATGGGCATGGCCACGTTTCTGAACTACACCCATGAGGCGCTTGAGGCCAACCCAGAACGACCGAGTGACTTTGTGGCCGTCAGAATATCGACGCATACCCTCCCTGGCGACACGACCTTCGAAATGTGGTTGTCTGATCAGATGGCCAGACAAACCTCCCCCGAGTATGGCGTACCTTTGGGGACCACACTTACGGAACCCGAGCCGGTCACGCTCGGGAAGTACGCTGGCACCGGTTATTCTGTGATCGTACCGGACGATGACGTGTGGCTGCTCATGTTCCTTAGGATTGACGAGCGTCGCCTTGCTTCAGTCTCCATCAACCCTGCCGACAGCCAGGAGGGAGCCTCTGCTCGGGACGATGCTCTTCAAATCCTAAGCACACTAGATTTCCTGCCCTGAATCGACGTACTTGGTCCAGAGCTGGCTCAGCACCGCAGTTGCCTGAGAGGCTATTGTTGCCTCACAATCCGCTTGGGGGAGTGCGCATATGTCAATCCAACTGCATAAGCATGCGGCGTTCCACTTCGGCCTAATAACCGTCATGCTGATCTCAGCTAGTCCCCTAGACCTGTGGTACTCAACAGCCTACGCACAAGGCCCTTGCTCGACTGGCACCACAAATCCAGGAACCGAAGCGCCTACCAGTAGCCTTGAGCTTCAAATGCCATTCATCGCTGGCGAGGCCTGGGTCGTCGGTGCTGCCGGCTCTTTCTACGGAAACAACCTGCACTGCAACCCCTATAATGACTACTATGCCACCGACTGGAACCGGGCGGGTGATTACGGTGCAGCGGTGCTCCCAGTAGCACACGGACAAGTATCATACGCGAACTGCGATCCAGGTCCCGGCTATGGCTGCAACATCAAGATCAATCATCTCGTAAGCCGTACTGGTGATTATTATCAGTCTCACTATGCTCACCTAATCAATGTTGACAAAGTAAGCGTCGGGCTTCAAGTATCTTCGTCTCATCTGATCGCCTTGGTTGGGGAAACCGGGACCACGGGCGGAGTACACCTGCATTTTGGCTATCGGCGCCTGGACGGCGGCGCTTATCGATCGCTATGTGCCAGCAATTGTGATGCGCTGGCCACTCCCCAGGCGCCCCAGGGGCATCAGCCGAGCCGGATGCTGACCGACACGGGCCAGACCGGGTTGGCCGATTTCGGAACCTACACCAGCGTCAACGGACGCCTGTATCTCTCCGACCTGCGAACCGGATCGGGTTGGGGAACGACCCTGTACGTGCGCAACAACGGCACGGTGCCCCGGAACGTCTCCATCCGGTACTACAACGCGGCCGGCACGAATGTCAGCACGTCTTCCTGCAGCAATCTCGCACCCTCGGCCACGTGCTCCCAGGCGGCCCCGGCGAGCTTTCAGGGGGCCGCACACCTCGATGGCGCCGAGAACCTCTCGGCGGTGGCCATCGTGGACAACGGCACGCGCAGCTATGCCATTGAGGCTGTCCCCAGCGGGACCTCCCACGGAGGGTTGGGTACCAGCGCCAGGAGCTACATCCCCAGCAATCTGGTGAACTACTACGGTTGGAATTCCACCCTGACGGTCCACAATTTGAACCCGGGCGGCGTGACTTTCAACGCGCAGCTCTACGACGACGCGGGCGTGCTCGTCAATTGGCTTTCCAACGTGCCGTTGGGGCCACGAGCAAGCCACACCTTCTCGCTCAACGGAACAGCGCGCGGATCGGTGCGCGTCATGTCCGCTGACTACACCAAGCCGATTGTGGCAGGCGTGCGTCACGAGAATGCCGGCGCCGATACGATCGCGTACGTGGGCGCAACCGAAGGCGGAGCCGGCAACTTCGCGGCCTCGTTGTTCAAGGACTACTGGGGATGGAATTCCAGTTCCTCCACCCAGGAGACGTACGACGTGGCCACGACCGTTAACGCGTACTATTCGCCAAGCGGGAGCGAGAGCTTCAACCTCAACCTGGCTGGCGGGCCGGAGATCTACCTGGGCGCCAGTCAAGTCTTCCCGACCGGCCAGGGGGCGGGCCGCTATCTGGTCAGCAGCAACCGCCGGGTAACGACTGCCGCGCACCACGCCCAGGGCTTCTGGGCCCTGGGCTATCCGGCCCTCAGCGGAGGCGCCTATGGGTTGTACCTGCCGTGGATCATTGACGGCACTGGGGGATGGGAAGCGAGCGTGACCGTGTTCAATCCTGGCGCCACGGCGACCTGGGTAGTGCTCTCGGAATACGAGGCTGCCGGCACCCCAGTCTACACGTACGTCTTTCAACTGCCAGCACGCCAGTCACGGGAGGTCTACAGCCAGTTGGTCGCGGGTGTGCATTCGATCTACGTGGAAGCACAATCTGCTCCGGTGGTGGCCGTTGCGCACGCCACGAATTCTAACGGCCGCGGGATTGGCTACACGGCCGTCCCCGTTCGTGCTTTTGCTCCCTAGCGCGGCCTCCGTTCGCGTGCACGGCGTCGCCTGATCCGTTGACACCGCCCTGCGGGCTCACCCGCCCTGGCGGGCTTGGCCAGGGTTGCAGGGTCCGTTGGCCCTTCCGTTGGCGCAGGACTTGTTCTGTCGTCCGCCGTCGCCGGCCGGCGCCTCAGCGCGTCAGCCCATCCGGCGCGCCGTTGCGGAACTCGGCCGCGATGGCGGCTTCGATGTTCTCGATCCGGTTGTCCGGGTTGGGGTGCGTGCTGAAGAACCCCGGCTGGCGGTTCGGGCCGCCGGCCTCGGCCAGGATCTGCATCACTTCCACCATGGCGCGCGGGTCGTAGCCCGCGGGCGATAATCAACCGCTCCCAGGGCGCGGACCGGGTGCCCGGCTGTCGAATGACGCGTCTTGTATACACCAATTTCAGGGGCAAACGGGGACAGAGGCGTGTCAGCGCCGCGCGTACAGCACGATGCCGGCGACGGTGATGAAGATGCCCAGGGCGATGCCGCTGGCCTGCAGCAG
Organism: Anaerolineales bacterium; assembly: GCA_020845955.1. Taxonomy (GTDB): domain Bacteria; phylum Chloroflexota; class Anaerolineae; order Anaerolineales; family UBA6663; genus JADLEU01. The sequence goes on along the minus strand of JADLEU010000145.1, from coordinate 8,469 downwards.
GCCCAACAGGGGCCGTTCGGTGCCGTAGTGGCTGCCGATGCCCAGCACGTCCGCATACCCAGTGGCGTACGCCACCACCAAGCCGGTGGCCATCAGCCGCAGGCCGATGTCTTCGCGCAGGCGGCGCGGCTGCGCGCGGTGGCGGGTGGCGTAGGCATAGATGTACGCCCCCAGCGTCATGACGGTCACGCCGAGCAGAAGGCTCGTGATTTGCAGCAGCCCGATCCCCGGCGTCAGGCTCAGGCGAATCAGGTCAGGAAAGACGCCGATGACAAACACAAAGAAGCCAAAGACGACCAGGCCCACGCCGAAACGCGCCAGGCGGCTGGTGCTGAGGTTGGGCGCGGGCGGCTGCGTTTCCGGCTGGGGCGCCGGGTCGGGCCGGCCGGCTCCGTCTGGCTGGGGGGCCTGGGCGGCCGCCTCCGGCCGGTCAACCGGACGGCCCGGCGAAGTCATCCCGGCAGTCCTCGTCGCAGGAGATCGATCCAGTTCTGCCCCAGGATGCCGGCCACGTCGGCCGGCGAATAGCCCCGGCTGCGCAGCGCCCCGTCCAGCTTCTGCAGATCGGCAATCGTGTCGATCTCGGCTGGCGTGCGCTCCACGCCGAAGCCCCCGTCAAAATCCGATCCCAGCCCCACGTGCGCGGCGCTGCCCGTCACCTGGCAGATGTGATCGATGTGCGCCGCCACGTCGGCCAGCGTCACGGCCGCCTTGCCGTCGCCAGGCTGCCAGGCCTTGAGAAAGCGGTTGTAGGGCACCACGCCGATCACGCCCCCCGCCCCCGCCAGCCGGCGGATCATCTCGTCCGACAGCAGCCGTTCCGGCCGCGCAAAGTCCTTCAGCAGCGCGCGCGCGTTGGCATGCGAAGCAATAACCGTGCCAGAAAAGCGGTCGAGCGCTTCCAGGAACGACTCGTCGGAGGCGTGCGACAAATCCAGGATCAGCCCCGCCGCGGCCATCGTCTCCAGCAGCCGCCGGCCATCGGGCGTCAGGGGGCCCGGCTCGCCGGTGCCCCCGGCGTAGCGCGTGCCGGACCAGGCCAGTCCCACGATGCGCACCCCGCGCGACATCCAGGCCTCGGCCTCCGGCGGCTCGCGGATCGGGTCCGCGCCCTCCATCAGCGGCACTAGGCCCACGCGCCGGCCATCCGCCGGCCCGACCCAAGCGGCCAGCACCCGCTCCAGGTCGGCGCGGGTCCCGATCAGCTCAAAGGCCTCATTCTCATCCGCCAGCCGGTGATAGACGTCCAACTGGGCCTGCGCCAGCGCGTGCGCTTCTTGCGGCGTGGCGTACTTCTGCGTATCCCAGGCCCCGCTCAGATGCCGGGCGGGCGCAGCAAACAAAGTCGCAAAGATCACGGCCACCTGGCCTTGCAGGTACTCCGGGAGCCCCAGCAGCGTGCTGCCGTTGTGCTGCACGGCCAGGCCGTCCCTCTGCTCGAGCGCGCGGGTCTCCAGGGCGCTGCGCGAATAGTCGCGGCCAAACGTCAATACATTCCAGGCCAGGTCTTGGTGAGCGTCCACAAGGATGGGCATATCGGCTCTTTGTTCGGCTTGGCTTGTGCTGGGCTGTCCGCGCTGGCCCGGCTTACAAGCCAGATAGTGGCGGCAGGCGCCGCCCGGCCGCAGCCAGCGCCGGCCGCAGCCACACGTCCTCGAATTGTTGGGCGCGCGCCTGGTAGATCTCACGGGGCGCGCTCGCCACCCAGGTAAGCATTTCTTGCATAAAGCGCCACAGCAGCGCATGGTCCCACTGCTCAGACCATTCCGCTTCCGACCAGCGCCGTCCCACCAGCGCCGCGACCTCGCGCCGGTAGCGGGCCGCCAGCCTCTCCGCCGGCACGGGCAGCTCGCCCGCCAACCACTGGCTGGTCGTAACCGTCGTCACCAGGTCCAACACGCCTGGCCCCAGCCCCGCCAGCCCCCAGTCCAGCACGATCATGTCGCCGGTCTCGTCGCGCACGATGCTGCCCGCCCAATAGTCGCCGTGCAGCAGCGTGAACGGTTGGGCGCGCAACGGCGCCACCACCTGCTCAGCCTGCGAGATGATCTGCCCCAAGGCGCCTACGATCTGGGGCGAGTGCGCGATGAGCGGCGGCCATTCGTCCCGCACCATTTGGCCCAGGGCATGCGCCGCGGCCTGAACGTGGATCCCGTAGTCACGCGTCAACGGCCGAAGCAGCCACAGATAGGTATCCAGGTCATCGGCCAGGCCCCAGAACCGCTCGTGCAGCCGCGCCAGCAGCTTCACGGCCGCGTAGAATTCCTCGGCGCCCCAGGCCCCAGGCGCCTCGACCGCCTCGACCGCCTCCAGCACCAGCCAGGCGCCGTCAGGGTCGGCCGCGATCAGCGCCGGGGTCGGCATGGGCAGCTGCATGGCCAGCGAGCGGTAGAGGCCGGCCTCGCACAGGCCGGGGCTGGCCAGGCCCGTCCGGCCCACCGGCTCTTTCACCACGCAATCGACGGTCGAAGCGGCTTCGCCAACCACATAGTCCACCCGCAGCCCGCGCACGCCTTGCGCCGCCCGGCCTTGCAGGCGCGGCGCCGCTGGCGGATAGTCGCTGGCGCCGCGCACGCGTAGCCCGGGTTGGGCAAAATAGCGGCGCAGCCCGGCGGTCAGTTCGGCGTTGGTAAAGGGCCAGGCCACGGCGCACCTATGCGCTCAGGTGCGAGGCAGCTCACTCGGCGGCCTCAGCGTCGTCTGCCGAAAATACAGGCGCACAAACTCCTCGGCCACCTGCCCCGGCTCCACCAGGTTGGCCTTGCCCTGCGACACCAGGTAGTGGCGGTGATCCAGCACCCACAGGTAGAAGTCGGCCTCGGTCCGGTTGGGGAAGGCCTGCATGACCGCGCTGGCGCGGATCACGCGCGTCACCGGCGAGTAGACCGTATCATACCAGTGTTCGACCGCTTCGGCCTCCGCCACGTCCCGCCGGAAGTCCAGGCCCATAAAGTAGCGGTGCACGGCGACGTGCTCCAGCATGCGGGCGTATCCACCCAGGATCGTGACGGTGATGTCCGCCGCCGGGCGCAGATCATCCAGACGGGTGCGCTCGAGAAACTCCACCTTGGCCCCCAACTCTTCCAGGTCATCCGGCCCCAGGTTGGGCGTCACCGGCACCTTCACCTCGCACTCACGCACCTCGGCGTCGATATACTCCTGGCCCTGCTCACGCGCCACCGATACCCGGTGGTTGCCGTCCACCACGAAATAGATCTCGCCGACCTTGTACAGCAGCACGGGCGGCAGGCTCACTTCATCGTACCAGGCGCGCGAGATCTTGCGCCAGCGGTCGGCCGTGTGGGCCTGGGTCGGCAGAAAAGCGCGATCGAAGTCCCGGTAGCGGTTGACGCTGCCCACGATCTGATCGAGCCGCACGGCTTGCACGCCGCGGTAGATGGGCCCGCCCACGCGCAGTTTCTCGCGCACCGTCTCGAAAGCCAGCAGTTTGTTGTCACGCCCCGTGACCAGCGCCGCCAGCTCGCGAAACAGGGCCTTGGCGCGGGCGGCGCTGAAGTCGGCCTGGGCGCGCAGCGAACTCAAATCAGTCATGGTCCGCGCCATCCCATTCGATCAGGCGATAGGGATAGACGTTGATCACCTGGGTATCCTTGTAGCGCGTGCGGGTAACCGTGTCGGAGCGATAGACGTGCGCGTGGCCGTGCAGCAGCAACCGTGGCCGGAACACGTCCATCAGGGTCCGAAATACCTGAAAGCCTATGTGCGCCGGGTCGGTGTCGTCGTGGATCCCGCGCGGCGGGGCGTGCGTCACGAGGATATCCAGAAAGCGGCCATAGCGCAGGCGGTTGCGCAGCAGCGACGGCGCCAGCCGCGCCGCCCGGACCCACATCTCAGCCTCCGTGTATTGGTGGATGCCCTCGGCGTTGTACCGCATGCTGCCGCCCAGCCCGGCCACCAGCAGCGCCGGCGAGCCGCTCGCCGCCTGGCCTGTGGAGCGCAGCCTGGCCCCAATCTGTCGCGCGGCGTCGACCGCGCGCCCGTCCAGCGCTTCGCAGCCCTCGGCCTGGTGGATGATACGGCCATCGCTCAGATACTGCTCCAGCCGATCGTGATTGCCCGGCACGTAATACAGCGGCACGTCGAGCGCGGTGACGATGTATTCCAGGTAGTAGAAAGGCAGATCGCCGCAGCCCAGCACCAGGTCGACGTGGCCAAAGTTCTGGCGCAGGCGCGCGCTGTAGAGCAGGTCAACCACTTCGTCGCTAATCGCCAGGATCTTCACGCGCTGGCGCCGCCGGGCGGCTGGGCCGGCGTGCCGGGCGGCGCGCCCCACTGGCGTGCGTAGTTGCGCTCTAGCTTGGCGAGGATCGCTTGCTCCAGATCGATGCCGGTCACGCTGGCCAATTGCAGTAGGTACAGCGCCACGTCCGCCAGCTCACCCGCCAACTCGGCTGGAGCGGCGGCCTCGCTCCACTGGTAGTGTTCCAACACCTCGGCCGCCTCGATCGCCAGGGAGGCCGCCAGATTGCGCGGCGTCTGTGGGCGCGGGCTATCCGCCGCGTACCAGCCCTTGGACGCGACAAAGGCATGCATGGCCTCGGTCAGCTCGCGCAGATCCATCCCCGCTCGCCGCCTATCCGTCCAGCGCTCGCACGAAATAGTCGGGGTTGAGCGGCTCGCCGGTTGCCGCCGTGATGTGCTCGGGCCAGGCCTGGCGGTTGCCGGGCCAGAAGTAGTGCTCGACCAGCCAGCGGCCGGCCCCGGAGCGCCCGGTCAGGCCACCCGCCGCCTGGTCCAGACAGTGCCGCAGCTGCGCCGCCACCAGGTTCCCAAGCTCATAGTTGTGGTAGTACACCGGGTACAGGGCGATGTGGATCTTGGCAGCCCAGTCGGGGGCCCGGCGATCGCCCGGCCGCCGCAGACCCTGGTAGCGTTCCACCAGATCCCACCACAGGCTGTCGAGGTCGCCGTCTGGGTGGGCATACAGCCCGCGCTCGAAGTGGGTCATGACCAGCACCCAGCGGCTGAAGATCAGGGCGTTGGCACGCGCGAAGGCCTGGGCGGCCCGAGCCACCCGCTCGGCCTCGGCCGCCGGCACGCCCACGATGGTCGTGAGCCACTCCTGGTCGTTGGACAGCGAGCCCAGCAGAATGGCAATCGCCTCGGTCGAGAGCACATGCGGGTAACCGCGTAGCAGCCACGGCAGGCCGCGGTCCTGATACTTGTCGTAGACCGCGTGCCCCAGCTCGTGCAGCAGCGTCTCGTTCCAGCGATGCGTGGGCTCGAGGTTGTTCAGGGTGCGCACATCGCCTTCTTTGTCGATGTCAGTGCAGAAGGCGTGTTGGTTCTTGCCCGGCCGGGCATACAGGTCCGAGCGCTCCAGGATGTCGCGGACCTCCAAACCGAGCCCATCGTAGGTCGCCAGCGCCAGGGCCACCGGGTCCTTGCCGGCGAACAGACCGTCGAAGTTGACCTCACCCACGGACGGCGGCTTCTGAAAAAAGCGGTCGCCATAATGCCAGGGGCCTAGCGCGCCGGCCGGCAGGGCAAAGCGCCGGGCCAGAGCCTCGTCCAGGCTGGCCTTCAACCGCGCAAAGGGTTCGTCGGTGGCCCGTTCTAGATGCTTGAAGAGGCTCAAGAGGTACTGCTCTTCGATCTCGCCCAGCTCCAGCGCGCGGTGGAAATGATCGCGAAAGCCCTGGCGCTGGGCAGCGGCGTTACGGGTCCGCGCCAGCTCCCGCACGAGGCCGGCCACCTCACCCCCCACCTGTTTGCTGGCCTCCCAGGCCTCCCGGGCCACGGCCGTGTTGGTGCTGTTGGCCAGCAGGTTGTCGAGCTCGTTGTCGCTCTGCGCCCGGCCGCCCACCACGCCGCGGAAGTTGTAATACCGATCACGGACCGCGGCTTCGAGCTGCGTCAGGCGCTCGATGGCGGCCTCATCCTGCTGGTTCTCAGCCGCCTGAAGATAGAGCAGCTTGAGCTGCCTCGCCAGCAAGGGGTCCGCCGCGCCCCCGGCTTCATAAAGCCGTTTCAGGGCAGCATATCGCCGTGGATCGGCCAGGAAGCGCATCAGAGCCGCCTGGGCGGCCTGATTCTGGCGGTTGGCTTCAGGCGTGCCCGTGGTCGCAGCCTCCCATTCAGCCAGGCTGTAGGCGGTCCGCAGTGCCTTCAACTGCGGGACGGTTTCCTCCAAGATGGCCTCGACTTCAGACACGGATCACAAGCTCCAGATGGTGTGGGGAAACGACCCAAGGCCGCGACGGATAGGCAAGTATAGCAGAAACAGCCGCCGATTCGCGGCTGCCGCGGTCCCAGCGCGGCACAGGCCGCCGCTTCGCTCTTAAACACAATGCCCGGGCGCCAGCATGGCCCGGGCCAGGTATCAGGCTGGGTCGCTGTTCGTGCTTAGGCGGCCTTCTTCTTGCTGCTGGGTTTCTTGGCCGTTCTGGCGGCTGGCATGTTCGCGGCCTGAGTGCTCACGACCGAATTGTCCGTGCCATACTCATTGGCGACATAGGCATCGGCTTTCCAGTCGTTATGCCAATCCGTCCCGTTGGCAAAATAGCGGTACTGGTAGTCGCGGCCGCTCTCCAGGGTCACGGCCGTCGTCCAACTGCCATCGCTGTTGCGCCGCAGCGGGTGCTCCACAATGCTCCAATTGTTGAAGTCGCCCACCAGCGCCATCGACGTCACCCCCTCCAGAGGCGGCATGGTGAAGGTGACGCGCACTTTGCCGCGCCCAAGGTTGCGTTTTGTTAGCATGCGCTTTCTCCTTCGCTTGCGCCACCAGATAGTATCAGCCGGCCTCCAGCATTTTCCCGGCCGGCATCACCCATTTTCGGCACGCCCAAAATCGGCGAGCGCAGCGGCGCTGCGGCAAGTCGCTCAGACGCCGACAGGCACCGCCACGGCCGGCGCGGGCAGGTGAGCGGCAGCCCGCAGCGCAGCGGCCTTGTTGGTGTTCTCCCAGGGCGCTTCGATGTCGGTGCGGCCAAAATGCCCGTAGGTCGCCGTCCGCCGATAAATCGGGCGGCGCAGGTTCAAATCGCGAATGATCGCGCCGGGCCGCAGATCGAAGTGCTCGTTGACCAGTCGCACGATGTCGCTGTCTGAGACCTTGCCGGTGCCGAACGTCTCGACGTTGACGCTCAGGGGGTGGGCCACCCCGATCGCGTAAGCCACCTGGATCTCGCAGCGCTCGGCTAGGCCGGCCGCCACCACGTTTTTGGCTACCCAGCGCGCGGCGTAAGCCGCCGAACGGTCGACCTTGGTCGGGTCCTTGCCCGAAAAGGCGCCGCCGCCGTGCCGGCCCATGCCGCCATAGGTATCGACGATGATCTTTCGGCCGGTCACGCCCGCGTCGCCCATCGGGCCGCCCACCACAAAACGCCCGGTGGGATTGATGTAGATGTTGGGGCTGCCGTTGAGCAGGCCGGCCGGGATCGTAGGATTGATCACGTGCTCGATGATGGCCGCGCGGATCTCGGCCTGGCTGATCTCGGGCGCGTGCTGCGTGCTGATCAAAATCGTATCCACTCGCTTGGGGCGGCCGTAGGCGTACTCAACCGTCACCTGGCTCTTGCCATCCGGCCGCAGCCAGCGCAGCGTCCCATCCTTGCGCACCTGCGCCAGCCGGCGCGAGAGATTGTGAGCCAGGTAGATCGGCATGGGCATGAGGGCCTCGGTCTCGTTGCAGGCGAAACCGAACATCATGCCCTGGTCACCCGCGCCGATCTTCTCGATCTCGTCGTCGGTCATCTCCCCGGCCTTGGCTTCCAACGCGCGGTCCACGCCCAGCGCAATGTCGGGGCTCTGGCTCGCGATGGCCGACAGCACGCCGCAGGTGTTGCCGTCAAAGCCCTTGTCGCTGCTGTCGTAGCCGATTTCCCTGATCACGCGCCGGACCAGCTCATCGAAGTTGACGAAAGCGCCCGTGGTGATCTCGCCCAACAGCATCACGTAGCCGGTCTTCACCGCGGTCTCGCAGGCGACGCGGCTCATCGGGTCCTGCTCCAGGCAGGCGTCCAGCACCGCGTCGCTGACCTGGTCGCAGATCTTGTCGGGATGGCCCTCGGTCACTGACTCGGATGTGAACATCAGCCGCGGCGAGGACATAAAAGTGCTGCTCATGTGATACGTCTCCTTATCCCTAACCAAAAGCCCCCGCTGCGCGTGGCGAGAGGGGGCTAAGCAGGTCGGCTGGTTACCCTCTCATCTTCCAGAATGTGCTGCATCTGCCGGAATTGGCACCCGCGCTGCGCACAGCCGGGTTGTCGAGGCTTCATTGGGCCGGTCCCTCTGCCTCTCTGGATAAGAGCGCCGTAATAGGGCTATATTGTAGTGCGCGCATCATACCATCGCGCCCGGAGGGTGTCAATTGCGCGCGTTAGGTCATCTAAAATGACACCGATGGGCTATAGTTCGCTCAAATGATAATGTCACCGAGGAACTATGGCCCAAACGGAACAAATGACCCTCCAGGAGCGCCGGAAGTATCTGCGGATCATG
>JADLEU010000144.1 GCA_020845955.1 Anaerolineales bacterium | reverse complement strand
GTTCAGCCAGCTTGGGAAGACGGGCGACCAGCCATAGCGGTGATCCAGTCCGGCCACGATGACGAGCGGGAAGGACAGGCTGACGGCCATCAGCGGCGCCAGCACTCTGTCCCAGGGCTTCACACCGGCCGCCTGCTCAGAACTGACCCGCTCCGTCAGCAGCCCCGGATGCCGCCGTTCCGCGGCGATGCGGCCGCCAATGCCGGCCGCGAAGATCAGCAGCGAATAGACCCACCCCTGCCACCAGCCGAGATCGCCTCCACTGAGCAATAGAGTCAGCGGGATGAGGAGATACACCAAGATTAAGCGGACCCACTCGCGAGGGGAAAACGTTTGAGCCGGTTTTGGCTCGACGGTCTTCGCTTCCATTCTTCACCGCTTTCTTGAGCGGTATCACGCCGCTCTACCATTCATTATAGGGACTTTCGATTGTCCAAGATCGACGATCAAGCTCGGCAGCGAACAGGCGGGCCATCGCGGCCATAATCCCCGCATTCGTACCCACCCGCACCCCCTGGGGCCAGGGCCCTTGGGGGACGTGGCCTGCGGTTCGGGCCGGTGTAGGGGGCCTCACCTGCCCTGGCGGGCGGTGCCAGGGTTGGCCCGGGGGCGGGTCTGCTCCTGCAGCGGGCCACGTTCTGACTGGCGCCCGAAGGCGGGGAACGCGGCTGACCATAGGCGTCAACGGATGGGCACCGGATCAGCGGATGGCGCCCGTTCGGGCCGGAAGCGGCAGCCGCATTCGGCATTTGACTTGAGTGATTTCACAAAACCGCCCCGGCGTGGTTAAACTGGGTGAAAGGACCCACCTTCGTGCCGCCTGACTTCGACACGCTCGTCACCGCGCACAGCGCCGCGCTGCATGCCTACCTGTGGCGGCTGCTGCGCGACCCGGCCGACGCCGAGGACTGCCTGCAGGAGACGTTCCTGCGCGCCTACCGCGCCTTTGACCGCGCCGCCGGCCACCCGGACCCGCGGGCCTGGCTGTATCGCATCGCCACCAACGTGGCCCGCACGGCGCACAAACGGCGCGCCCGGGCGGCGGCGCGCTCGGCGCCGCTGGACCCCGAGTTGGCCGCGGCGCCCGGCCTCGGCCCGGCCGAGCAGGCCGACCGGCGGGCGCTGTTGGCGGCGGTGGCGAGTGCCGTGGAGGCGCTGCCGCACCAGCAGCGCGCGGCGCTGATGCTGCGCCGTTACCAGGACTTGAGCTACGCCGAGGTGGCCGCGGCGCTCAACTGCTCGGAGGCCGCGGCCCGCGCGAATGTGTACCAGGCGCTTAGGAGGGTAAGGATGGAGGTCAGAGGGTGGAGGTCAGAGGGCGGAGATGGGAGGTGAGGCGATGACACTCAAGAAGCTTGGTGTTGGGGCGATGCTGGATGCGGTGTATGCCGAGGGGCCGGCGGCCGAAGAGACGGCCCGGGCCCAGGCGCGCGTGAGGCGGGCGCTGCGGGCCGAGGCCGCGCGCGCGCCCGAGCCGTTGTGGTATGCCCGCGTGGGGCGCACGCCGATTGGGCCGATCTACGTGGCGGTGAGCGCGCGCGGGCTGGCCTCGGTGCGCTTCGAGATGAGCGAGGCCGCCTTCCTGGACCTGGTGCGGCGGCAGACGGGGCAGGCGCCGCGCTATTCGCCGGCGCGGGCGGGGGCGGCCGCGCGGCAGGTGGCCGAGTACGTGGCCGGCAAGCGCGCGGGCTTCGACGTGCCGGTGGACCTGAGCCACGTGAGCGCCTTCCAGCGCCAGGTGCTGCTGGCGGCCAGCCAGATCCCGCGCGGGCAGGTGCGCACCTACGCAGAGCTAGCGCGCGAGATCGGCCGGCCGAGGGCGGCGCGGGCGGTGGGCCAGGCGCTGAGCCACAACCCGGTGCCCATCGTGGTGCCCTGCCACCGGGTGCTGGCCGCCGACGGGGCGCTGCGCGGCTACCTGGGGAGCAGCGGGGTGGAGACCAAGGCGCGGCTGCTGCGGCTGGAGGGGGCGCGGGCGTAAGTGTGGAGGTGCGCAGGGGCGGTCCGAGGGGACACGATCCGGGGCCGCATGTTCACAAAATCACAATAGGGAAACGGCTTGTGTAACCGAACTAAATTAGGTGAATGAGACATTGTGCATAATTTAAGTTGGAAACTGCCTATTTCGGGCGTATAGTCTTGGTGCTCAGATGTGAGACCCTTAGGGTCTCGTGATGGCGGTGACAGGTGAACGATGCCGAATCTGGACGAGATTGACCGCAAGATCCTGGATTTGCTGCAGGCGGACGCGAGGCAGACGAACGCCGAGATCGCCGAGAAGGTGGGGCTGACGGCGCCGTCGGTCTTCGAGCGCATCCGCAAGCTGGAGCAGCGCGGGGTGATCCGCGGCTTCACGGTGCGGGTGGACCCCGAGGCGCTGGGCAAGACGCTGACGGCCTTCATCCGCCTGACGGTGGCCTACGACGACAAGCACGCCGGCGGCAAGGCTGCGCTGCAGGCGGACCCGGACATCCTGGAGTGCTACAGCGTGGCGGGCGAGGACTGCTTCATCCTGAAGACGCGCGTCGACAACGCGGGCGCGCTGGAGGCCCTGATCAACCGCATCCGCAGCCGCATGACGGTGCTGCGCAGCATCACCATGATCGCGCTGTCAGCCGTCAAGGAAGACGGGCAGCTGTTGGCTAGCGCGCCGGCGGCGGCGGAGGAACCGGTGGTGGAAGCGAAGGCCGGCCAGCGGACGAATGGGGCGGGGCGGGGCAGGGGAGGCTAGCGGTTGGAGGTCGGAGGTCAGAAGTCGGAAGGCCGAAGGCTTGTGGCGAGGCTGTACGCAAGGGGCTGGAGGACCGGCGGTGGATGGGGCCGCCGGCAGCGGTTGGGACGCGCGGGAGCCTCGTGACCATGAAGCTCAAGGAGTGGACCGCCTTTGCGGTCTTGGGGTTGGTGTGGGGGTCGTCGTTTCTGTGGATCAAGATCGCGGTGGCCGAGACCGGGCCGTTCACGCTGGTGGCCTTCCGGCTGCTGTTCGGCGCGCTGGGACTGCTGGCGGTGATGGCGGCGCAGAAGACGCGCCTGCCGCGCGACCGGCGCACGCTGCTGGCGTACGGCTTCATGGGCGTCTTCAACACCGCGGCGCCCTTTGTGCTGATCACCTGGGGCGAGCAGCACATCGATTCGAGCCTGGCGTCGATCCTGAACGGCACAGTGCCGCTCTTCACCATCATCTTCGCCCACCTGTGGCTGGCCGATGAGAAGATCACGGTGGCGCGCCTGGCGGGGCTGGCGCTGGGCTTCGTGGGCATCGTGGTGCTGGTCAGCCGCGACCTGGCGCCCGGCGCGCTGAGCGAATCGCTCGCCGGGATGGGGCTGTGGGGGCAGGCGGCGGTGCTGACGGCGGCCATCTCGTACGCGGTGGCCATCACCTTCTCGCGCCGCCACCTGCGCAACCAGCCGCCGGTGCTGCAGGCGGGCATGGTGCTGGTGATCGCCGACGCGCTGTTGTGGGCGGCGGCGCCGGTGGCCGAGCGCCCGCTGAACCTGCCCGACACGGGCCTGGCCTGGTTCGCCATCCTGTGGCTGGGGCTGCTGGGCTCCTGCGCGGCCTACCTGCTCTTCTTCTACCTGATCAATGCCTGGGGCCCGACGCGGGCCTCGCTGGTGACCTACGTCTTCCCCGTGATCGGCCTGGTGCTGGGGATCCTCTTCCTGCGCGAGCCGGCCGACTGGCGGCTGCTGGTGGGCTCGCTGCTGATTGTGGGCGGCATCGGCGTGGTGAATCTCAAACGGCCGCGGCCGCGGCCTCAGCCGCGGTTGATGGAAAGCGCGGCGGACTGAGCGAACAGTCGGATTGGTGTTTGGCCGACCGTAGACGGTCGTTGGTGATTGGGACGAGCAGGCGCCCGGCCGTAGGCCGGGCGCCTGCTGCTGTTTTAAGCCGGCTCGGGTGGGCCAGGGCGCCCAGCAGTTGCCGCTCCAGCCGTGGTCCCTCCGCTGCCCCAGCGAGCTCAACCTCGGCCAAGTTAGGGTAACAACTGATCGAATGTTGTGTTATATTTACCACATGTTTGCCCAATTATTATCCCATACGCTCGCGTCTTTCTTGTCGAACGCACATATGCGAACAGCCGGCAGGGCGGCGCGGTCATTGGGTTCTAGCGCGTGACTGCGCCAGCACCGCGGCGCGGCCACGCGGGGGGAGGGTCCATGCGTGCCCGGTTGAAGGAACTGTTCGGCGTCGAGAAACCCGTCATCGCCATGGCCCACGTGCCGGCCTTGCCCGGCACGCCGCGCTATGACCCGGCCGCCGGGGTGCGCGGTCTGGTGGAGCGCCTCCGCGCCGACGTGAGCCACCTGGTCAGCGCGGGCGTCAACGCCGTCATGTTCTGCAATGAAGACGATCGGCCCTACGTCTTCGAGGCCGGGCTCGAGCAGGTGTCCGCCCTGACACGCGTGGTGACCGAGCTGGCCCCGCGCACCATTCCCTTTGGGATCGACTTCCTGTGGGACCCCATGGCGGCCATGGCAGTGGCCCACGCCACTGGCGCCGCCTTCATCCGCGAGGTGCTGACGGGCGTGTACGAGTCAGACATGGGATTGTGGATGCCGAGCGCCGGCCGCGTCATGCGGTTCCGGCAACAGATCGGCGCTCAAAACGTGCTGGTCTTCTACAACGTAGTGCCCGAGTTTGCCTCCAGCCTGGGCACGCGCACGGTAGCCCAGCGGGCCCGCAGCGCGGTGGTGTCGTGCCTGGCAGACGTGGTGTTGATTTCGGGCCCGATGGCCGGCAGCGAGCCCGACGCGGCGCAGTTTGACGAGGTCAGGGCCGCGATCGGCGAGGTGCCCGTGTTCGTGAACACGGGGGCCAAGCCCGAGAATATCGAGGCCTTCCTGCGCGTGGCCGACGGGGTGATCGTGGGCTCGAGCCTGAAGGTCGACGGCCACACCTGGAACCCGGTTGACCCGGAGCGGGTGTGGCGCTTTATGGACGCGGTCGGCCGGGCGCGCGGGCAGGCCGGCGCCTAACGGGGACGCGGCCCGCCGAGACAGGAGAGCAGCCAGGTGAGCGCCGGGGCCGAGCACGCCGCCATTCGCGATCTGGCGCGGCGTCTGAAGGCATTGGAGCTGCACGCGGCCCGCAGCGGGCGCGAAGTGGCGCGCGCGCTGGCACAGGTGGCGGCCGACAGCGCGGCGCCATCGGCCATTGGCCTGGCCGGTGAGTTGTACGCCGCCGCCGACGCGCTCGTCGTTGCTCTGCCGGCCTACGCGCCGCCGCGCAACGTGCTGCATCGCCTGCTGGCCTCGGCCGAAGGAGTACTGGAAGCAGGCGGGGACGCCGGCCAACTGCGGGCGGCCGTCCTGGGCGAAGCGGAGCGGCTGGCCGCCTGGGCCCAGGCGGCGGGCGCGCAGGTGGCGCGCGTCGGCGCCGCGCTGGTGCCGGAGGGCGGCGTGGTGCTCACCTGGACGTTGAGCGAGACGGTGCGCCGCGCCCTGGCCGAAGCCTGGCGGCAAGGCAAGCGCTTCCGCGTGCGCGTGACCGAGTCGCGTCCCAACCAAGATGGCCTCGAGACCGCGCGTGGCCTGGCTGTGCTGGGCGTGCCGGTGGAGGTGACGATTGACGCGGCGCTGCCGGCGATGACGCCGCGGGCCAGCGTCATGCTGGTGGGGACCGAAGCCATCGCGGCCGATGGCAGCGCGATCTGCAAGGTGGGCACCTACCCGGCCGCGCTCGCGGCCCGCCGGCGTGGGCTGCGCGTGTACGTGGCGGCCGACACGCTCAAGTTCGACACCGGCTCGCTGCTAGGGTTGTCGCCCCAGCGGGAAGCCCTGCGCTTCTCGCCCGGCGACCTAACCGGGCAGCGAGCGGGCGGGCCGGTGCGCCTGGCTGGGCGCCTGTTCGACCAGACGCCGGCGGCCCTGCTGGCCGGCATCGTCACCGAACGAGGCTTGTTGGCGCCCCAGGCCTGCGCGGCCGTGATGCAAGCACTGCCGGCTAGCCGCTGGCTGACTGGCCGGCTGGCGCGCCGGCCAATTCAGGAGAGCCTTGTATGAGCCGACACGCTGCGATTGACACCCTGGTTGAGCGCATCCGCACTGATGTGATCGGTGGGGCGGCCGACACGGCCACGGAAGTGGTCCAGGCGCTGGCCAGTGTCGTGCGCGACAGCCAGGCGCCCGACAGCGCCGCCCTGGCGGCCGAGGTGGAGCAAGCGGCCGTGGACATCCTGCGGGTGACGCCGTCGCTGGCCCCGCCGGTGAATGCCCTGCACCGGCTGCTGGGCCGGATGGAGGCCGGGCAGGCCGCGGGCGCGGCGGTAGGCCCGCTGAAAGCCGAGATGCTGAGCGCGGCCGGGGAGTTCTTGACCTTCGCCGAGAGCGCTCTGGCGCGCATCGCGGATTACGGGGCGGCTAAAGTGAGTGACGGCGACACGGTCTTCATGTACAGCATGTCGTCGACCGTCTGGCGCATTTTGCGCCGGGCCTGGGAGCAGGGCAAGCACTTCCGCGTGGTGGTGACGGAGTCGCGGCCGGCCAACGAGGGGCTGTGGACCGTGACTGAGATGGCCAAGGCGGGCATCCCGGTGGCGGTAAGCATCGACGCCTGCATCGGCGAGCTGGTGCCGCAGGCCGACCTGGTCTTTGTTGGGGCCGACGCGGTCTCGTCGCACGGTTATGCGCTGTGCAAGGTGGGCACCTATCCGACCGCCCTGGTCGCCAAGGCCCATGGAGTGCCGTTCTACATCGCCGCCGACACGCTCAAGTTCGACGCCAGCACACTGCTGGGGCTGCCGTTCCGCGTGGACCCGATCCACCGGCACGAAGTGCTCGGCGGCCAATACCCGCCCGAGGTCCAGGTAGTGGGCCGCCTGTTCGACGAGACGCCGCCGGAGCTGGTCACGGCCATCATCAGCGAGCGCGGCCTGCTGAGCCCGGCGGCCTGTGTCACCGTGATGTGGCAGGCGCCCCTCAGCGAGCGGCTGAACGCCTTGCTGCCGGCCTGGGCCCGCGGCGAGCTGTAGACCGGTGGAGGGCGCCATGGCGACAGAATGGGAACAGCTCGCCGACATCCTGGTCAACTACTCGACCGAGGTGCGGCCCGCTGAGAGGGTTCTGATCACACTGATGGAGGTCGAGACTTTCCCGCTGGCGCGGGCCGTGCACGCGGCGGCGATCCGGGCTGGCGGACTGCCGCAGGTGGAGTTCCAGTCGGCGTACCTGGAGCGCGACCTGCTGCTGCACGGCAGCCAGGCGCAGCTCGAGTGGGCGCCCGAGATGCAGGCCCACGGCATGGCGTGGGCAGACGTGTACATCGGCCTGCGCGGCGCTCGCAACCCGCACGAGTTCACGGGCATCGCTCCGGAGAAGATTGCTGCCCACAAGCGCGCCCTGGGCCGGGTGTCGGCGCTGCGCAACGAGCAGACGCGCTGGGTGCTGGTACGCGTGCCCAACGAGGCCCTGGCGCAGCAGGCCGAGATGGGCCTGGACGAGATGATGGCGTTCTTCTTCAGCGCCACCCTGCGCGACTGGGCGGCCGAGGCCAAGCGCTATCGCGAGCTGTGCACGGTGTTTCAGGCGGCCGAAACGGTGCGGCTGGTGGGTCTGGGCACCGACCTGACCTTCTCGACCAAGGGGCGCCTCTACGAAGTGGCCGATGGGCACTTGAACATGCCGGACGGCGAGATCTTCACCGCGCCGGTCGACGATAGCGCGCAGGGCGTTATCACCTTCGACTTTCCCGGCGTGTACGTGGGTCAGAAGGTGGAGGGCATCCAGCTCGAGTTCCAAGGCGGCGAGGTGGTGCGCGCCAGCGCGCGCACCAACCAGGCGCTGCTCGAGCAGTTGCTGGGCATGGATGCCGGCGCGCGCCGCCTGGGCGAGTTCGGCGTAGGAACCAATTTCGGCATCCAGCGCTTCTGCTACGACATCCTGTACGACGAGAAGATCGGTGGGACGGTGCATCTGGCGCTGGGGCGGGCCTATGCGGAAAACAAGGGCGTCAACCAGTCGGCCTTGCACTGGGATATCGTCAAAGACCTGCGCCAGGAGGGCCAGGTCTGGCTGGACGGCCGGCTGGTGCTGGAGCGCGGACAGTTCCTGATCTGATCGGTGCGCCCGGCCGCGCGATCAACTTGAGCGAACGGATTGACAAGCGAACAGGTCGGCCGTACTATCAGAACAGTTTCGAACATTCATGTCCGATGACAACCGTTTCTTTTCGGAACCGGCCATGCAATCTGAGCGCCGCAGGATGATCGTCGAGCTGGTGCAGGCGAACGGCAGCAAGCGCGTCGCGCAGCTGTGCGACCTGTTTGCAGTATCGGAGATGACCATCCGCCGCGACCTGCGCGACCTGGAACGCGAGGGCTTGCTGCGCCGGGTGCACGGCGGGGCGGTCATCAACCTGGGGCGCAGCTATGAGCCGCCCTATGCCATGCGCACCACGCGCAATGAAGCGCGCAAGCAGGCCATCGGCCGCCGGGCGGCGGAGCTGGTGCTCGACGGCGACAGCATCGCTCTGGACGTGGGGACCACCACGCTCGAATTAGCCCAGGCGCTTCGCGGAAAACGCAACCTGACGATCCTTACCGCCAGCCTGGCCATTGCCAACGCCGTGGTGAAACACCTGTCGCTCACCAGCGACGTGCGGCTGATCCTGACCGGCGGCATCGTGCGGGCGGGCGAGCTGTCCATGATCGGGCCTGTCCCGGCCCGGACGTACGGCGAGTATCACGTGGACAAAGCCTTTATCGGCGTGGGGGGGCTCGACCTGGAGGCTGGGCTGACGGAATACAACCTGGACGATGCGCTGGTGAAGAAGGCGCTCATCCAGAATGCGCGCCGGCGCATCGTGCTGGCCGATTCGAGCAAGATCGGGCGCACCACCTTCACCGCGGTGGCGCCCCTGTCCGTCGTCGACAGCCTGGTCACCGACGACGCCATCCCACCGGAGATGCGCAGCGCGCTCCAGGCGGCCGGCATTGAGGTGCTGATCGTGCCGGCTGGCGCGGAAGAGGAGCGTGGATGAGCGAGGCTCGCTCCTCGCTGGAGTATCGGCCGGCCGCGCGCACGGGTCTTGCGCGCCAGCGGGCCCTGCGGCGCCAGCTTTCCAGGCTGATCCTGCCAGCCGTGCTGGTGGCCTGGCTGGTGTTCTTGTCACTGCGCTCGCCCGTCTTCCTGACCTCGCAGAACCTGTTCAACGTCACGCGCCAGGTGGCCGTGATCGGCATTCTGGCGCTGGCCCAACTGCTCTGCCTGCTCACCGGCAACATCGACCTGTCGATCGGGAGCTTTCTGGGGTTGTTTGGGGCGCTGCTAGCGGGCCTGTCGCTGCAGTGGGGCTTCGGGCCGGCGTTTACCGCGGCGCTGCTTGTCGCGCTCGCCTGGGGCCTGGCCAATGGCTTCCTGGTGAGCCGCGGTCCGGGCATCTCGGTCATCATCACGCTGAGCACGATGTACATCGCGCGCGGGATCACGCTGATCTACACCGACGGCCACCCGTTCATCCTGTTTCCCATGCCCTACGAATTCCTGGGCGCCGGCAACGTGGGACCGGTGCCCTGGTCGCTGATCACCCTGGTGGCCGCGGCGCTCGTTATCGACTTCGTGCTGCGCTCGACGGCGGCCGGGCGCCACCTGTACGCCACCGGCGGCAACCGCGAGGCGGCCCGGGTGTGCGGGATTGACCTGACCCGGATCACGCTGGGCGTCTTTGTCAGCAGCGCGCTGCTAACGGCGCTGGCAGCCCTGGTGCTCCTGGGGCGGGTCGCCTCCGCCCAGCCGAATGCCGGCGTGGGCATGGAGCTCGACAGCATTGCGGCCGTGCTGATTGGGGGCGCCTCGGTGTCGGGTGGGGCCGGCGGTGTGGTGGGCACGCTGATCGGCGTGTTCATGCTCGGCTTTATTAACAACGGCCTGAATCTGCTGGGCGTCTCGGGCTTCTATCAGTACGTGTTCAAGGGCCTGATCATTCT
>JADLEU010000143.1 GCA_020845955.1 Anaerolineales bacterium | reverse complement strand
AGCCAGTTCGGCATCCACAGATCCCAGGTCGAGCCGTAGGCGTTGGGGATCTTGTTGAGCACGCTGAAGCTGCCGGGGCGCGTGTCGCGCCCCGGCTCCCCGGTCGAGACGACCCAGTCCCACAGCAAATTGCCGTCCTGGTACACGTACATGCGCTGCTCAGAGATGTCGACCTGGATCTCCTTACTGCCGCCGCTGGGCACGGGCGCGCCGCTGCCCGGCGGAGGACTGGCGCCGGGCGCCGGGATAACCAGTGTCTGCCCGGCGTAGATCAGCGACGGGTTGGCGATGTTGCTGGCCGCCGCGATGGCCGACACCGTGACGCCGAAACGCTGGGCGATGCGCGCGAGGATGTCGCCGCGCTGGACGACGTAGGTCGTGCTGGCGGCCGGGGGCGTCGCGCTGGGCGTTTCCTCGGGCGTCTCGGCCGGGGGCGGGTCTGGCGGCGGCGCCGGGGCGGGCGCCGGCTCGTTGAGTGGGATGATGAGTTGCTGGCCAGGATAGATTGTGCTGCCGGAAAGCTGGTTGGCCTGCAGAATGTCGATCCAGCTTACGCCGTAGTGCAGCCCAATACGGAACAGGTTCTCGCCGGGCTGTACCGTGTGCACGATTTGACCCGCACCGGCTGCGCAGTTGGGGCAGGTGTCGGCGACGGGCTGGGCCTGGGCCGGCCGCCAGCCGGCCGCGCCGGCGGCCAGCGCCAGCAGCACCGCGCCCCACAGGCCGCGTTGGGGGAATCTGAGAATGACCTGCATGCCGCGCCTCCTCGTTGGGGCCGAATTCTAGCAAGAGGCGTGCCAGCGGGCAATTCGCGGCCGGCTTGGCGCCCCTTGTCGCCTGTTTAGAACGAGCAGGGCGCCTGAAGAGTTCCGGTGGGCTACTCGTCGGCGGCCAACAGGTCGGCCATGGCCTGGTATTCGGGGCGCCAGACCTTCGTTTCGCCCGCCGAGCAACTGGCGCAGCGGAAGATCAGGTTGACGCGGCCGTCGCGGCCCACGTCGGCGGCCTTGGCAAAGACCAGGGGAGCGCCGCAGGCCGAGCACTCGGGCAGGTTCTCAGTTAGCGTGAGGTGTGACAGGGTGTACCGCATACTCGTCCTTTGGGGGGTCCACCGGGAAACACACGGCGCACCGGTGACTGGTGCGCCGCCGATTTCATTCTACTCCTGGTCGCGCGGCCTGGCAACATGACCGGCCGTCTCGCGCCAATCCAACCATAAACGCACTCGTGCGGATCCCGGTTGCATCGACGGCGCCCGCCGCCGCCCCCCTGCAACCTTGGCCAAACCCGCCAGGGCGAGTGCGGACCAGGGGCGTTCCCCGCGTGGGGGCCGTGGCCCTGCGGGCTCTGCCGGGTGTGCAGGTGAATTGAACGCCCCTGCTGAGTGCGCTAAAATGGTCGCGGTTGCCGCGCACTCCAAGCCTGACCCCCAGAAAGGAATCGCCCGATGCCCGAAGCCGTCATCATCGCTGCCGTGCGCACCCCCATCGGTCGGCACGGCGGGGCGCTCAAAGACGTTCGCCCGGACGACCTGGCAGCGCTGGTTGTGAAGGAAGTGGTTGGCCGCACCGGCGTCGACCCGGCCCTGGTGGAAGAGGTCTACCTGGGCTGCGCCAACCAGGCTGGCGAAGACAACCGCAACGTGGCCCGCATGGCCGCGCTGCTGGCTGGCCTGCCCGCCTCGGTGGCGGCCGTCACCTTCAACCGCCTGTGCGCCTCCGGCCTGACGGCCGCCAACGCCGCGGCCCGCGCCATCAAGGCCGGCGAGGGCGAGATCTACGTGGCGGGCGGGGTGGAGAGCATGACCCGCGCGCCCTACGCCGTGGCCAAGACCAGTCCCGAGTGGGCCTTTGGCAACGCCACCTTGTGGGACACCACCCTCGGCTGGCGCTTCCCCAACCCGCGCCTCAAAGAACGGTACGGTAACGACTCGATGGGCGAGACCGCCGAGAACGTCCAGGCCGAGTGCCAGGCTGCCGGCCAGCCCATCAGCCGCGAGGCCCAGGACGCCTTTGCCCTGGAGAGCCAGCGCCGGGCCGTGGCCGCCATCGAATCGGGCCGGTTCGCCGAAGAGATCGTGCCAGTCGTGATCCCGCAGCGCCGCGGCGACCCGCTGGTAGTGGACCGCGACGAACATCCCCGCCGCGACACCTCGGCCGAGGCGCTGGCCCGGCTCAAGCCCGCCTTCCGCCAGGGCGGCACCGTCACGGCCGGCAATTCCTCCGGCATCAACGATGGCGCGGCGGCCTTGCTGCTGATGAGTGACCGCAAGGCCATCCAGCTTGGGCTGCGGCCGCTGGCGCGCGTGGTGGCCTCGGCCGCGGCCGGCGTCGAGCCGCGCACCATGGGCCTCGGCCCGATCCCGGCCACGCGCAAGGCACTCCTGCGCGCCGGGCTGACGATGGCCGACATCGGGCTGATCGAGCTCAACGAGGCCTTTGCCGTCCAGGCCCTGGCGGTGATGCGCGAGCTGGGCTTCCGGCCCGAGATCACCAACGTCAACGGCGGCGCCATCGCCCTGGGCCACCCGCTGGGCGCCAGCGGCGCGCGCCTGATGTGCACGCTGGTGCACGAGATGCGCCGCCGCGCCCCCGGCGAGAAGCGCCCATACTACGGGCTGGCCAGCCTGTGCGTGGGCGTGGGGCAGGGCGAGACGACCATCGTCGAGTGGCTGGGCGCGTAGTCAGATCGCGCCTCGGAACCCGAGATGGTCGTCACCGCGGAGCAGGGCGCTCACTCACCTATTCGCAAAGCGATAACCCACGCCGCGCGAGGTGAGCACGAACTCAGGCCGGTTGGGGTCGCGCTCGATCTTCTTGCGCAGGTAGTGGATGTAGAGCTTCAGGCTCTCGTTGGCCTCGCCGTACTCGGGCCCCCAGGTCTGCGTGATCAGCTCGCTGCGCGTGAGCACCCGCCCGGCGTTGCGCGCCAGCACCGACAGCAGCGTGAATTCCTTGGGCGTCAGCTCCACCAGCCGGCCATAGACAGTCACTTCGCGGGTGTGGAAATTGATGCGCAGGTCGCCGTCGGCAAACACCAGTTCGTCGGCGCCGCGCTCGACCGTGCCGCGCCGTAGTTGAGTTCGGATGCGGGCCAGCAGCTCGTGGTTGTCAAACGGCTTGACCACGTAGTCGTCGCCGCCGATCTCCAGGCCCTTGACCACATCCTTGACCGAGCTCTTGGCCGTGATGAAGATGATGGGCACCGCCGACGTTTCGCGGATGCGGCGGCAGACTTCCCAGCCATCGATCTCGGGCATCATCACGTCGAGCAACACCAGGTCGGGCGCCTGGTCGCGCACAACCTGGAGGCCCGCGCTGGCCGACGCACTCTTCACCACGTCGAAATTGTGGTGCTGGAGCAGCGTGCCGACCAACCACAGGGTGTTTTCGTCGTCGTCGATCACTAGGATTTTTTGCGGCATGGCACTCCCCACCCGAGTATGCGTATGAAACGTGTTAGAAAGTTTAACACGGCCCCCTAACAAAGGCAAATGGCAGGTTAGAGCCGAACGGCGGTCCAACCCGCTTCACAGTCCCGAACACCCGTGCTACAATCCTTCAGCATGGCGCTCGAACTCAACAGACTCACCCACGAAGTAACCGCGCTGGGCCTTAATCTGGCCGAGCGCTTGACCCAATTGGCCGAGCGGTTGCCTGGCGCCCAGGGCAGCCTGCGGGCCATTGGCGTGGTCGACGACGCGCTTCAGCGCAAGGTGGCCGCGGCCCTGCCGTTCCGCTGGGCGGGCGCCATCCCCACCGCCGAGGCGGTTGACGCTGCCTTCCCCGCGCCGCCCGCGCCCGCCCGCTACAATGCCATTGCCGCCGACGGCTCGCAGATCTATCCCGACCGGCACGGCGTGGCCCTTTACTACCTGATCAACATCGGCAGCATCGTCTTCCGCAGCGGGCTGGCCCAGGCGCCTAGCCAGGCGTCGCGGCCACAGGTCTTCTACGAAGACGCCGACCTGTACGAAGAAGACGGCGGCCAGAAGCCGGCGGTGCTGATTGATGCCGAACGGGACTGGCGCGAACTGGCCGAGCTGGCCCGGCTGGCGCAGGCCGAGGCGCAGGCGGCTCCCAGCGTGGCCGTGCTCGACAACGGCCTGCTGCTCTACCTGTCGCTGCAGATCGACGACCAGGCGCTGATCCGCGAGCTCTTCAGCCGCTATCTCGACCAGCTCGACTTGCTGCGGGCCTCCGGCGCGGCGGTGGCCGGCGTGGTGGACCGGCCGCGCGCGGCCAGCGTGGTGCGCCTGCTGCACCTGAATGGCCTGGCCCAGAGCGAGATCCGCGAAGACGCCCTGCGCGATCTGGGCCCCAACTACGCCGGCCTGACCGACAGCCTGATCTTCGGCTTCCTGCGGCCCGGCGAGCGCAGTGCCTTGTTCGTCAACGCCTCGCCCAACAACGACATCTACTATCGTCCGCGGGACCACACCATCTACTTCTTCTATCTCAACGCCGGGCGGCCGGGCAAGGACGCGCTGCTGCGCGTCGAGGTGCCGGAGTGGGTGGCTGTCGATCCCGCCCGGCTGAACCTGGTGCACGCGGCGCTGGTGGCCCAGTCCCGGGTGAGCGACGGTTTCCCGTATATCCTGGTGCGCGCGCACGAGCTGGCCGTGGTCAGCGTGGCCGAGCGCCGGGCTTTCGACGAAATGATTATGGGGGCCCTCATCCGCCAGCGGCTGAGCCCCGCCATCTCGCGCAAGGCGCAGGGCAAAGCCTGGACCGGCGGTGGGCGCCGGCGCTTTGGGGGCTAGAAAGCAATCGCATATAGCACGGTCCGGATAGAGGAGGGAGGCTGGGATGCTGGTCGATACAGCGGTTACGATCGGGCGCCTGCTGCGCAGCGCCACCACCGGCTACGTCTTTGGCTGCTCGGTGCCCGAGCCCGACGTGCCCCGCTTTGGCGACTTCGTCAAGGCCCCGGCCCAGCGCGGCCGCACCAACGTCATCGGCCTGATTTACAACATCGTCATCGAAGACGACGCCTTCGTGCGCCAGATGGTGGCCACGCCCGACCTGGACGAGGCCTACATCCTCGATCAGCGCCTCAACCGCCAGGTGCCTATCGAGGTGAGCGTGCTCTCCATCGGCTACTACGACGGCCTGGGCAACGGCAGTTCGGCCGGCACCATCGCCTGCGGCCTGCCGCCCCAGCCGCCCGTGACGCTCGACAGCATCCGTCCCTGCACCCAGCGCGAGGTGATCGAGTGCACCGGCAGCTTCGAATACCTGCGCCTGGTGCTCAACGCGCCCGACGCGCCCGCCGACGAGCTGATCGCCGTCTCGCTGCGCAGCGCCGCCGCCATGCGCCCGCCGGAAGACCGGCTCTTCTTCCTGCGCGGTGCCGGCCGCGAGCTGGCCCGGCTCCTGAGCCGCGACCTCCCGCGTTTGGAGAACCTGCTGCGGCGCATCAAACCTTAGCCACGAATTCCCACGAATTAGGGCGACTTGCGCGGAGGGTGTGTGGGCGAAATTCTGTACAGAGAGCTCTCTTACCGGGTGGTCGGCGCCGCAATGGAAGTGCACCGAACGCTAGGTTCGGGCTTTCTAGAAGCGGTTTACCACACTGCCTTGGCCCTTGAGCTCCGGCTGCAGCAAATCCCTTTTGAGAGCAAGAAGGCACTGCCCGTGGCATATAAGGGTCAGGTTGTCGGTCAATACGAGGCCGACCTCGTAGTGGATAGCAAGATCATCGTAGAGCTCAAGTCCGCCAGCGCACTAGCCCCACCCACATCGCCCAGGTCCATCACTACCTCGCGGCTACCGGGCTTCGATTAGCCCTGCTGCTCAACTTTGGACGCGAGTCGCTCGAGATGAAGCGCATTGTCAAATGACCTGAGACATCTGCTTCTAATCTTCTGTTTCGTCCAAATTCGTGTAATTCGTGGCAAAAACACCCTCCTACTCAGAAAGCCACTATGCACCCTCTCTCCGAACTCGATGATTTCTTCGCCAAGGTGCCGCCGAGGCCACGCCTCGGGCTGGTCGTCGGCGGCTCGCTCTCGCAGGGCGTGCTGGTCAAGCTCGACCCCGGCCAGGTCCCCGGCGGTGTGATCGAAGACATGGCCGTCGGCCGCTACGTCGTCGTCGAGGGCAAGACCGGCAAGAAGTTTTTCTCCATCGTCACCGACATCGCCCTCGACAGCACCAATCCCGATCTGGCCAAGTCACCGCCCGACCCGGACGACGCCTTCCTGGCCGACGTCTACAGCAGCTCGCTGGCCTTCGGCGCCCTCAAGATCGCCCCCATGCTGCTGCTCGAACACGAAGCTTCCGAGCCCAAGCCGGTCAAGACCGTCCCAGCCCACTTCTCGCTGGCCTACCCCGCCACCGAGGCGGACGTCAACCAGGTCTTCGGCCCGGAAGACGCGCAGCACTGGCACATCGGCTCGCCGCTCGACATGGAGCAGGTCAAGGTCAACCTCGACCTGAAGCGCTTTGTCGAGCGCTCGTCGGGCGTCTTCGGCAAGTCCGGCACCGGCAAGAGCTTCATCACCCGCACCATCCTGGCCGGCATCGTCAAGGCCGACAGCGCCGTCAACCTGATCTTTGACATGCACAACGACTATGGCTGGGCGGTGAAGGACGAGCACGGCCGCGAGTTCAAGGGTTTGCGCCAGCTTTTTGACAACGGCCGGGTCCAGGTGATCACGCTCGATCCCGAGACCTCGCGCCACCGCAACAGCAAGACCGACGGCCTCCTGCGGATCGGCCTGGAGCAGATCGAGCCGGAGGACGTCGAGATGCTGGCCGGCATCATCGGTCTGACCGAGGTGCAGGTCGGCGCGCTCTACTACCTGCGCCGCAAGCTAGGCCCGGATTGGATCGTCCGCCTGCTGGACGAGGAGGACACGGCCGCCATCCAGGAACTGGAGGCCGAGGAGAAGGTCCAGAAGGGCACCCTGCGCGCGATGCAGCGCAAGTTCGAAATGTTCCGGCCCGACCGCCTGGGCTTCCTCAGCCTGCGCCCGCCGCCCGACGACATGGTCGAGTACATCTTCCACGCCCTCAACCGCGGCACCAACATCGTGCTCGAGTTCGGCGTCTACGGCAATTCGCTGGCCGCCTATGTGCTGGTGGCCAATTACCTCACGCGCCGCATCCACGAGAAATACGTGGATATGAAGAACCGCGCCGCCGGGCGCCGCGGCGAGGAGCCGCGCCCGCTGGTCATCACCATCGAGGAAGCCCACAAGTTCCTCGACCCCGACATCGCCGGCCACACCATCTTCGGGAACATCGCCCGCGAGCTGCGCAAGTACAACGTCACCCTGCTCATCGTCGATCAGCGCCCGAGCGGCATCGACGAGGAAGTGATGAGCCAGATCGGCACGCGTATCACCTGCCTGCTCGACAACGAGGCCGACATCAAGGCCGTCTTCTCCGGCGTCAGCGGCGCCGGCCAGCTGCGCGAAGTCCTGGCCCGCCTCGACACCCAGCAGCAGGCCCTGATCCTGGGCCACGCCGTGCCCATGCCCGTCGTGATCAAGACCCGCGACTACGGCCCCGACCTGTACGCCGCCATTGGGTTCCTCGACGAGCCGGCCGCCCGCGAGAAACGTAAGGCGGCTAAGAGCGCGCTGTATGGCGACGATGATTAGGCCGATCTCCCTGGCCCTCGCTCGCCGCCTGGCCATCACCCGCCAGCGCCTGGCCGGCCCGCGCCCCGCGCCCGGCCCGGCCGGGCTGCTGGAAGTGGCCCGCGACCTGGGCTGCATTCAGCTCGATCCGATCAACGCCGTCGACCGCACGCACCGCCTGGTGTGCTATAGCCGCGCCGGCCACTTTGACGGCGGCCAGCTCGACCAACTGGTGTACGGGGACCGCCAGCTGTTCGAGTACTGGGCCCACTGCGCCTCGCTGGTGCTGACCGAGGACTACCCGCTGCACCACCTGATGATGCGGCGCTACCCCGGCGGCGACTCGGCTTGGAGCGAGCGGACGCGCCAGTGGATCAAGGACAACGCCAAACTGCGGCGCTTCCTGCTGGCCGAGATCCGCAAGCACGGCCCGCTGCCCTCGCGCCTGCTCGTCGAAGAGGGCCTGGACCCGCAGGCTTGGGTCTCCAGCGGGTGGACCTCGGGCCGCAATGTCAGCCGGATGTTGGATTTCCTGTGGATCCAGGGCAAGATCATGGTCGCCGGGCGGGCGGGCGGGCAAAAGTTGTGGGACCTGGCCGAACGCGTGCTGCCCGAGTGGACCCCACGCCAGCGGCTCGGCGAGCGCGCCGCGGTGCGCCGGGCGGCCGAGAAGGCCGTCCGCGCCCTGGGCGTCGCCAGCCCTCGCGACATCAACCATCACTTCACCCGCGACCGCTATCCTGGCCTGCCGCGGGCCCTGGCCGATCTCGAAAAGCAGGGCCGGCTGGTGCGGGTGGCCGTGACGCCCGAGTCGAGCGGCGCGCCGTGGAAAGGCCCGCACTATGCCCACGCCGACGATCTACCGGCCCTCGAGCGCCTGGCCAACGGCGACTGGCAGCCACGCACCGTGCTGCTCTCGCCCTTCGACAACCTGATCTGCGACCGGCAGCGGACCCAGCAGTGGTTCGACTTCGACTTCCGCATCGAGATCTACGTGCCCAAGCACAAGCGCAAGTACGGCTACTACGTGCTGCCCATCCTGCACGGCGACCGGCTCATCGGCCGCGTGGACCCGCTGATGGATCGCGCCCGGAGCCGCCTCATCGTCAACGCCGTCTACGCCGAGCCCACGGCGCCCAGCGACCGGGCCACCGCCAACGCCGTCGCGGGCGCCGTGGAAGACCTGGCGCGCTTCCTGGGCGCCCGCGACATCGGGTACGACCGCCGCCGCGTGCCGGCGGCCTGGAAGGCGGCGTTGAGCTAGGGCGTTCTGGCCGCCTGGGGTGCGGGCAGTACGCCCAACTGTTGCAGCTCGCCCAGGTCGTCGGCGTTCAGCCACACCTCCGCGATCTGGCCAGCGGCGAGGCGGAACAGGCTCAGGCCCGTCACCCGCACCGTGCGGCCGGAAGGCGCCACGCCCATGAACGCGCCCACCTGGCGGCCAGTGAAGGTCCAGCGTACCGCCACGCGGTCGCCCTCGGCCACCTGGTCCTCGACCGTGAAGCGCGGCTCAGCGTACACCTGATGGGTAGCCTCCAGGCGCTGCCGCAGCGCGGCCCGGCCCTGGAGGTCGGTGCCAGCCACGTGGCCCCTGACCTCGGGCGCCACCAGCGCGTCGACCGCGGCCAGGTCGTGCCGGTTCCAGATGTCTTCGAAGTAGCGGCGGGCGATGTCTTTGTTGCTGTCGATTGACATGGCGGGCTCCTGTCGGGTAGGGGCGCATTCGCGCCGGCTGAACGCTCACCATATAATCAGAAACGAGACCGCCTTTGGTATGGCCCACCCATACGCGCCGCATACAAACTGCATACCGGCTGCGCCGAGACAGTGCGCCCCCTTGGACCGGGCATGGATGACAAGGTGACCTTTGGTGAATCGGTGCGTCAGCGCCGCCAGGCCCTGGATCTGACCCAGGCCGCGCTGGCCCGGCGCGCTGGCTGCGCCGTCATCACCATCCAGAAGATCGAGGCCGGCGACCGCCGGCCTTCGCGGCAGGTGGCCGAATCCCTGGCTGCAGCGCTGGATGTCCCGCTCGATGAGCGGGCCGCCTTCGTGCGGCGCGCGCGGGGCGAGGCGCCCTCGCGCCAGCCCGCCTCGGCTGCGGTGCCACCTTCCGGCGAGCCGCCGCACAACCTGCCGGCCGAGCCCAACGCCTTCGTTGGGCGGCAGGCCGTGCTGGCCGAGTTGTCCCGCCTGCTGGAACGCGCTCGCCTGCTGACGCTCACCGGTCCGGGCGGCATCGGCAAGACCCGCCTGGCGCTACAGCTGGCCCGCCAGGTGCTGCCGGCCTTTGCCGACGGCGTGTTCTTCGTGCCGCTGGCTGCCCTGCGCGCACCGGATCAGGTGGCCGAGGCCGTGGCTGGCATGCTGGAGGTGAGGACGCCAAATAAGGCCGGGCCGCTGCTCGCCCTCCAGCGTCACCTGCGCTCCAAAACCCTGCTCCTGGTGCTGGACAACTTCGAGCACCTGCTGTCCGCCGTCCCCTTGGCGGCTGCCCTGCTGTCCGAAGCACCCGGACTGAAAATCCTGGCCACCAGCCGCGAACCCCTCGGCGTGTATGGTGAACAGGAATACCTTGTGCCCCCGCTGGCTTTGCCGGCTGCCCACCGGCCCGAGCTGTGGCCGGCCCTGGCGCAGGTAGAAGCCGTGGCGCTCTTCGTTCAGCGGGCGCACGCTGTTCTGCCCGGCTTTGCGCTGGACGCCGCCACGGCCGGGGCGGTGGCCGACATCTGCCTGCGCCTCGACGGGTTGCCCCTGGCACTTGAGTTGGCCGCGGCGCGCGTCAAGCTGTTTTCGCCGCCGGCGCTGCTGCTGCGGTTGGAGGGCCGTGGTCTGGCCGTCCTCGGCAGGGGGCCGCGGGATGCGCCCCAACGGCACCAGACCCTGCGCGCCACCATCGACTGGAGCTACCAACTCCTGAATGAGCCGGAGCGGGCGCTGTTCGCCGCCCTGGCGGTGTTCGCGGGGGATTTTGGGCTTGAGGCGGCGGAGGTGCTGTGCGGCGCGACCGACGGCGAGGCTCTGGCGTCGCTCGTCAACAAGAGCCTGGTGCAGCGTGAAGGAGCAGGCCCGGACGGCTACCGATTTCACCTGTTGGAGACGGTGCGCGAGTTCGCGGAGGAGCTGTTGGAGGCGGGCCCGCAAGCGCAGCCTGTCCGGCAGCAGCACCTGGCCTACTTTGCGGATTTGGCCGACACGGCCGCCGCGCACATCTTGGGCGCGGCGCAGGCTGAATGGCTGAAGCGGCTGGCCGGCGAACACCCCAACCTGAACGCAGCGCTCGCCTGGAGCCTAGCGGCGCCGCTGTCCCGCGGCCTGGACACCGGTATGCGCCTGGCCGGCGCTCTTGGCTGGTATTGGCATTTGCGCGGCCACTGGCGCGAAGGGCGCCAATGGCTGGCGCGCCTTCTAGCGCAGCCGGGCGGCGCGGCCGATGCGCGCGCTCGGGCGCTGTGCGCGGCCGGGCTGCTGGCATGGGCTCAGGACGACTATGCCGAGGCCGAAGACCAGCTGCGCGCGGGGCTCGCCCTGCTGCCGGCCGGGCGGCCCACGCTGAACCACGCCCATGCGACCGGCATCTTGGGGGTGGTACTGCTATACCAGCAGGACCTGGCTGGCGCCGAACCGCTGTTTGAGGCATCGCTGGAGATGTTCCGCGCCCTGGCCGATCCCTTCGGCGAGGGCGTATCGCTCATGCGCCTCGGGCTGGTGGCGCGTCTCAAGAAGGATTTTGAGCGCGCGACAGAAGCCAGTACTGCCAGCCTGACGCTTTACCAGGCCCTGGACAACCCATGGGGCATTGCCACGGCCAACGCCAACCTGGGCGAGATCGCGCTCGACCAGGCGGACTGGCAGACGGCCGCGGGCCACTATCGCGCGGCCTTGGCTGCCCTGCAGCCCACCGGCAGCCAGTGGTACCTGGCGCTCAGCCTGGTTGGCGTGGCCGGCGTGGCCGCTGCCCGGGGGGAGCCTGGCCGCGCCGCGCGCCTGTTGGGGGTCGTCGAGGCGCTGGTGAAGGACGTTGACGGCCGTATTCCTGTCGTGGATCGCTGGCTGTATGACCGTTTCCTGGCGCAGGCCCGCGCGCTGCTGAACCGGGACGAATTTGAGGCGGCGCTGGCCGAGGGCCGGGCCGCCTCGCCGGTTGCGTGGCAGGCTTGGGTGGAAGCGGCCCTTGGCCCATAGCGCCCTCCGCAGCGCGCTAGCCCGCCCTTCACAATTTGCGGTAGACGTGCGATGATGCAAACTGGCCTCGGCTCGCCCCATGGGCCGGCGCCAGCCACTGGCTTCGCTAGGAAGGACTCAGGACGAAAACCGCTGGACCATCACGCGCCGGGACGTTCGCCTCGGCCGGTTCCGCCGTGTTTCGCCGCGCCGCTATGCCCACCCCCATCCGCGTGCTCCACTTTGCCGACCTCCACATCGGCATGGAGAACTATGGCAAGCTCGATCCGCAATCCGGAATTTCCAGCCGCATCCGTGACTTCCTCGACCGCCTGGACGAGGTCGTCGCGCACGCCTTCGAGCATGACGCCGACCTGGTGATCTTCGCCGGCGACGCCTTCAAGACCCGCGACCCCGACCCAACCCAGCAGCGCGAGTTCGCCAAGCGCATCAAAAAGCTCGCCGACCGCGTCCCGGTCTTCATGGTCGTGGGCAACCACGACATCCCCGGCATGGCCGCTCGGGCCACCTCCATCGAGATCTTCCGCACCCTCGAGGTCGGCAACATCACGGTCGGCCGCACCATCGGCTCCCAGGTCATCCAGACCAAGCGCGGACCGGTCTTTCTGGGCTGGGTGCCGTTCCCGGTGCGCAACCGCTTGCTCAGCCAGGAAGAACACCGGGGCGCCTCGGTCGAGGCGTTGGATCGAGCGGTCGAAGACCTGATCACCAAGGAGTTGGCCGACTTGGCGGGCAAGGCCCGCGCGCACGAAATGCCGCGCCTGCTGGTGGGCCACTTTTCGGTGGGCGGCGCCGTCTTTGGCTCCGAGCGCAGCGTCATGCTGGGCCGCGACCTCGTCATCCAGAAGTCCGCCTTGGCCGACCCGGCTTGGGACTACGTGGCCCTGGGCCATATCCACAAGCACCAGAACCTGACGCCGAAGAGCGCGGTAGGGCTGCCGCCCATCGTCTACGCTGGCTCCCTGGAGCGCATCGACTTCGGCGAAGAAGTCGAGGACAAGGGCTTCTGCTGGATCAACTTGCAGCGCGGCGTGACCACCTGGGAGTTCTGCCGCGTCAACGCGCGCCCCTTCCGCACCGTGCGCGTCGACGCTCGCGAGGAAGACGACCCGACCGCCGCGGTCGTGGCCGCCATCGGCGAGCGCTCGATTGCCGGCGCCGTCGTGCGCGTCATCGTCGCGCTGCGCGAAGGCCAGGAGGCCGCCTTGCGCCGCCGCGAGCTGGAGGCCGCCCTGGCGCCGGCGGCCAGCGTGGCGGCCGTCAGCGTCGAGGTCGAGCGCAGCACTCGCCTGGCAGGCCTGGGCGTCAGTCCCGAGGCGCTCACGCCGCTGGAGTGGATCGAGCGTTACTTCGCCGCCAAGCAGAAATCGCCCGAACGGCTGGCGCGCCTGCTCCAGGCGGCGGAAGGCTTGCTGCGGGGGGACGAGTGATCCCCGTCCGCCTGGAGGTCACCAACTTCCTGGCCTACCGCTCGCCGGCGCCGCTCGATTTTGCCGGCATCCACGTGGCGGTGTTGGCCGGCGAGAACGGCGCCGGCAAATCGTCGCTGCTGGATGCCATCACCTGGGCGCTGTGGAGCAAAGCGCGCGCCAAGACCGACAACGAGCTGGTCCACCAGGGCCAGACCGACATGCGCGTGGAGTTCACCTTCGCGCTGGGCGAGCGGCAGTATCGCGTCGTCCGCGCCAAGAAGCTGGGCAAGGGCGCCACCAGCCTGCTCGACCTGCAGTCGGCCAACGAGGCCGGCCAGTTTGTCTCGATCAGCGAGGCCACCATTCCCAAGACGCAGGACAAGATCAACCGCCTGCTGCGCCTGACGCACGAGACCTTCGTCAACTCGGCCTACCTGGTCCAGGGCCAGGCGGATGCCTTCACCAGCAAACGGGCAGCCGACCGCAAACAGGTGCTGGCCGACATCCTGGGGCTGCAGGAGTGGGAAGTCTACGAAGCCCGGGCCAAGGAGAAGATCAAGGCCATCGACGTCCGCCTGGCCGTGCTGGAGCAGCAGCTCAAGGAGTTCGAAGACGAGCTCAACCGCCGGCCGGAGTACGAGCGCGAGCTGATTGCGGCCCAGGCCCGCGTGATCGAGGTTGGCGAGCGCCTGCGGCAGGCGGAAACCGGCTGGGCGCAGATCGACGCCGCCCGCCAGGCCATGATCGGCCTCGAGCGCCAGATCAACGACCTGACCCGGCGCATTGGCGACCTCGAGAAGGACTTGAGCCTGGTGGAGGCCGACCTGCGCGAGGCCCAGCTCAAGGCCGACACGACCGCCATTTATCGTGAGCAGGAACTTACACAGCGCAGCCTGGCCTCTCTTGAGGAACAGGAGGCCGAGCGCGAGACCGTAACCGCCGCGCGCCAGACGGCCGCCGAGTTGGCCGTTGCGCTGCGCGGCCAGAACGACGCCGCTCGCGCGGAGGCCGACGTGCTCAAGAAGCGCCTGGAGGCGCTCGAAGCGGCCACCGAGCCGCGCTGCCCGACCTGCGGCCAGCCCCTCGACGAGCCGGCCCGCGCCGAGCTCGTCGCCAGCCTGAACCAGGAGGTCGACGCGCGCCGCGGCCAGTATCGCGAGAACCAATCGCAGCTCAAGAAGCTGGCCGACGATCTGGCGGCCTATGATCGCTGGCTGCAGCAAACCGCCGCGAACCTGCGCGGCAAATCCGCGTTGGTCAGGCGCGCGGCCGAGCTGGCCGCCGCGCTCGACAGCGCCGACGAGGCCCGCGAGCGCCTCGGGTCGCTGCAGGAGCGGCGGGACCGCTGGTCTGAGCGCCTGGAGGCCGACAAGGCCCAGCGCGCCCACCTGGAGGTTGAGGCTGAGCAGCACAACCGCGTGCTCCAGGACGCCGCTGCCCGCCAGCGGGCGGTGGACCAGCTGCGCCAGGAGGACACCCTGGCCAAGGCCGCGGTTGGGGCCGCCGAGCAAAAGCTGGCCGCGCTGGAGGGGCAGGTCCGCCGGCGCGAGCTCAAGCGCGCCGAGCGCCTGCAGTTGGCCGACCAGCGCGGCCTGCACGAAGAGCTGCGCGACGCCTTCGGCAAGAAGGGCGTGCCGGCGCTGATGATCGAAGCCGCCGTCCCCGAGATCGAAGCGTCGGCCAACGCGCTGCTGGCGCGCATGACCGGCGGCCGCATGCACGTGCGCTTTAACACCCAGCGCGAGACCCAGGCCGGCGAGACGCGCGAGACGCTCGATATCCAAATCGCCGACGAGCTGGGCACGCGCGCTTATGAGAACTACTCGGGCGGGGAGCAGTTTCGCGTCAACTTCGCCATCCGCGTGGCCCTCAGCCAGCTGCTGGCCCGCCGCGCCGGCGCCCAGCTGCAGACGCTGATCATGGACGAAGGTTTTGGAGTGTTGGACGCGGCCGGCCGCGAGCGCCTGGTGGAAGCCATCAACGCCGCCCAGCGCGACTTCCAGCGCATCCTGGTGGTCACCCACATCGAAGAGCTCAAGGATGCCTTCCCGGCGCGCATCGAGATCGTCAAGGGGCCGAACGGGTCGGAGATCGCCGTGCGATGAAAAACGCTGCCTGGCTTTCGGCCGGTGCTTCCTGGAGGGGGTTCATTTCTCGCCTGGCTGCCGCTCGCTTCGCAGCGCCTGGAGCTTGATGCAGATCCTGTTGACCGGCGCTACCGGCTTCATCGGCCGGTCCCTGGCCCGCGCGCTGCTGGATCGCGGCTGGGCGCTGACCGCCCTGGTGCGCAACCCCGCCGCGCCGGCCGCGCTTGCCCTTCAGCAAGCCGGGGCCAGGCTGGCGGGCGGCGATGTCGTTACCAGCGGCCGCGACACCCTGCGGGCCGCGCTGCGCGGCGCGGACGTCGTATTCCACAACGCCGGCTGGTACGAGCTTGGCCTGGCGGCTGCTCGGCGGCCGGCCATGCAGGCCGCCAACGTCCAGGGCACCGAGACGATCCTGGGCCTGGCCGTCGAGCTGGGCGTCCCCAAGATCGTCTACACCTCCACGGCCACGGCCTACGGCGATACCGGCGGCGTCCTGGCCGACGAGAGTTTTGTTCGCCAGGCCCCGCCGCGCTCGTGGTACGAGCGCACCAAGACGGACGCCCACGCCATTGCGCGCCGCTATCAAGAACAGGGTGCGCCGCTCATCATCGTCTGCCCGGCGCAGGTGATCGGGCCGGGCGATCACTCGGTCTTCGGGGATTTCGCGCGGCTGTACGCGCGCGGGCTGCTGCCGCCGGCTGCCTGGGCGCCCGAGGGCGTCTTCACCATGGCGCACGTGGATGACGTGGCCGCGGCCATGGCGCTGGCCGTCGAGCGCGGCCAGCCGGGTGTGACCTATCTCCTGGGCGGCACCCCGCTCACCATGCGCGAGCTGATCGAGACCTGGAAGCAGACGCCGGGCGGATTCAAGCCCGTCATCTGGCTGCCTCGGCCGCTGGCCTGGCTCACTGGTCTGCTGGCCGAGCCGGTGCTCCATCTGTTTGGGCGGCAAGCTTTTCTCTCGCGCGAGGCCATCAACAGTAGCTACGCCAGGCTCCGCTTCTCGTCGGCCCGGGCCGAGCGCGAGCTGGGCGCCTGTTTCCGCCCGGCCCGGCAGGCCTGGCGCGAGACCCTGGCCGCCGAGCGGGCCGCGGCCCGGCGGTGAGGGCCTTCGTCACCGGCGGCACAGGCTTCCTGGGCCGCCACCTGATCGACCACCTTCTGGCGCAAGGCGGCGAGGTTGTCTCGCTGGTGCGCACCTCTGACCGGGCCCGATCCGTGCC
Source organism: Anaerolineales bacterium (assembly GCA_020845955.1). Taxonomy (GTDB): domain Bacteria; phylum Chloroflexota; class Anaerolineae; order Anaerolineales; family UBA6663; genus JADLEU01. Next base: position 607 of record JADLEU010000143.1, on the reverse strand, counting down.
GGCTGGAGTGCGCACCGTCGCCGGCGACATTACCCGCCCGGCCAGCCTGCGCGCGGGCATACGCGGCCTGGCGGGCCTGCGGCGGGCAGACCATTCTGGGGGGCGCCGGCCAAGCCCGGCGCGATCTCGGTTGGCAGGCGCGACCCATGGAGATTGGCCTGCGCGAAACCGTTGCCTGGCGCGTCGAGCAAGACCGCCTGGCCCGCCAGGCCGCGCGGTTGGCCCAGGCGCAGGCGGTCGATCAAGATGGAAGGCGAACGATGCCTGACTTAGCCAACTGGCCCTCGCTGCCTGCCCTGCGCCGCCTGACCGGCGCGGCCCTGCTGGGCGCGCTGATCATCTTTGTACTCTTCACCTTCCACGACCGGCCGCTAGCGCCAGACACCATCGTCTCTTACGAGCTCGCCTGGACTTCGGCAGGCGCCGCGCGCCTGTTCGCCGCCTGGGGCGCGGCGGGGCGGCAGGTGGCCCGCGAGTCGCTCTGGATCGACCTCGTCTTTATGCCGGCCTACGCCTTCTTTTTTGCCGGCCTGGCCTTGACCGAGGCGCGCCTGGCCCGGGCGCCTTGGGCGCGCCGCCTGGGCGCCCGGCCGGCGGCGCTGCCCTT
>JADLEU010000142.1 GCA_020845955.1 Anaerolineales bacterium | reverse complement strand
CGATGCCCTCGGCCTGCGCCTGCGCGGCTGCCTGGCCGGCCTTGGGGCGGGCGCTTATGTGGCCTTGGCGGCCCTGGGCGCGCGCCGGCTGGTGGCGCGCACCGAGGCTTGCGCCGAGTGCGAATGGGGGCAGTTGCTGCCGGCCATCCACCAGCAGTTGGAACAGGCGCGGCAACTGCTGGCCGGACGCGGATTCGACGACACGGCCGTGTCGGGCGGCGGATCGGCCGCGATCGGCGTGCTTCGCCCGCTGTGGGAAGCCGACAATCCGCCGCTCAGCCGGCGTGACCTGTTTCGGCGCCTATCGCGCCAGAGCCAGGTCGCCGCGGCGCGCGCCTGGGCGGCTGGCGAGGCCCACAACCCCGGCGAACGCGGCCCCGGCCGCGACCGGCGGCGCATCATCCAGGCTATAACGGCCCTGCCCACGCCCCCGGTGGAACAGCCCGGCGACCTCCTGCTCGACGGCGACTTCGCCCAACTCGCGATTTCCGACGCCTGCACGGCCTGCGGCGTGTGTGCCCGCGCCTGCCCAACCGGGGCGCTGCGCTTCGAGCACGCGCCGGTTGACGGCGAAGAACGCTTTGCCCTGCGGCTGGCGCCGGCCGAGTGCTTCGGCTGCGGCGCCTGCGTGGCGGTGTGTGCGCCGGCCGCCATCGGCCTCGCGCGCCCGGCGGCGTTTGCCCAGGTGTTCTGCGCGCCCGAGCCGGTCACGCTGGCGTCCGGGAGGCTGGCGCGCTGCCAGCGCTGCCGCGCGCTCATGGCCGCGCGTCCCGACCAGCAGCTGTGCGACATCTGCGCCGGCGGCGCCAACAAGCTGGCTAGTCCTCACATGCCCGCGGTCGTGCGCGCCGCGCTCGAAGCGCGAGGGCTGCGCCGATGAAGACCGCCCTCACGGCCGAAACCCTGCCGGTGGTGCGCAACCCGGTCTTCCGCCAGTATGCCGCCCGGTATGTCAACGGCTACGCGCGTTTCGCCGAGCAGGTGCGCGGCCTGGGCCTGGACTTCGAGACGCCGGAGGCCGCCGCCCAAACCGCGGCCGAGACGGCCGAGCGCCTGGCCCGCCTGCGCGGCCAGGCGGTGCTGTTTCGCAACGACGATAAGAGCCTGGTGCTCAACCGCCTTTCGCCGGCCTGCGAGGCCTGCCAGACCGGGGTAGGCAGCGCGACGTTCTTCATCTCGCTCCAATGCCACCGCAGCTGCTATTACTGCTTTAACCCAAACCAGGAGAACTACGAGTACTTCCGCGACAACCAGCGCGACCTCACCGCGGAGCTGGACGCCATTCGCGCGCGCGGTCTGCGGCTGCGGCACGTGGCGCTGACGGGTGGCGAGCCGCTGCTGCACAAGCCGCAGGCCGTGGCGTTTTTCGACCACGCCCGCCGCAGCTTTCCCGAGGCCCATCGCCGCCTCTACACCTGCGGCGACTACGTCGACGCCGAGATCCTCCAGCAACTCCAGGCAGCGGGATTGGACGAGATCCGCTTGAGCATCCGCATGCACGACCTGGACAAGGGCCATCGCCACGTCTTCGAGCGCCTCGCCCTGGCCCAGCGCTTTATCTCCACCGTAATGGTCGAGATGCCCGTGCTGCCCGGCACCGAGGCCAGCATGCGCGACGTCCTGCTGGAGCTGGACCGGCTGGGCATCCACAGCATCAACCTGCTGGAGTTCTGCTTCCCTCTATTCAACGCACCCGAGTTCGCCGCGCGCGGCTTCCGGATCAAGTCGCCGCCTTACCGGGTGCTGTACAACTACTGGTACGCCGGCGGTCTGCCGGTTGCCGGCAGCGAGGTGCTCTGCCTGGCGCTGCTGGAGTTCGCGCGCGAACAGGGGCTGCGCCTGGGTGTGCACTACTGCTCGCTGGAGAACAAGCATACCGGCCAGATCTACCAGCAGAACAACGAGCGCCCGGCGCCGGCGCCCTACACCTTCTCGGCGCGCGATTACTTCCTCAAGTCGGCCAAGGTCTTTGGACGCGACATCGTGCCCGCGCGGCGCGCGCTGCAGCGCGCCGGCGCTGCCCACTTCGAGCGCAACCACGACTACGATTACCTTGAGTTCCCGGTGCAGCAGATCCCGGCGCTGCGCGATCTGGACGTCGAGGTGGGCCTGTCTTCCAACGTTGCCGAGGCCCAGGCCGGCGAGCGGTTCCTGCGCGAGCTGCAGGTCGAGTTGACCCGGCCGCGCGAGTTCGATCTGGTTGCGGATATCTAAGGAGGCTGTCATGCCGTTTCGTTTGGGCACCCCTGAGCTGATCATCCTGTTGGTGATCGTCCTCTTGGTCTTCGGCGTGGGCCGCATCGGCCGTATCGCTTCCGAGCTCGGCCAGGGCATCCGCCAATTCCGGCAGGGCCTGGAAGAGCAGAAGACCGCCGACGAGCCCCCGGCCGAAAAGTAGGCGCATGTCATCCCCGCCCCTGCCTCAGCCGGCGCGCCGCGCCCGGGCCGGGTGGCGCGACTACCTGCGCGCGCTGGGCCGTTCGCACCGCAAGGCGCGCGCGGAGCTGACCACCTCGCTGCCGCTGCTCCAGCACCTGGAAGAGCTGCGCCGGCGCGTCTTCAACGCCGTGGCGGTGGTCGCGGTCACCACGCTGCTGAGCTTTATCTTCGCCGACCGGCTGGTCGATTTTCTCACCGTCCCAATCGGCGGCCGCGCCGCGCTGGTGTCGATCGAGATCACCGAGAACATGGCGATCTTCATGCGAGTCTCGCTGCTCAGCGGTCTGGCGCTGGGCATGCCGGGGGTGGTCTACCAGGTGCTGCGCTTCGTCTTGCCCGGTCTGACCACGCGTGAGCGGCGCTGGCTGGTGTTTGGCGTGCCGCTGGTCAGCCTGCTCTTCCTGGCCGGCGTGGCCTTCGCCTGGTT
>JADLEU010000141.1 GCA_020845955.1 Anaerolineales bacterium | reverse complement strand
TAACTCCAGGCTCACAACTACATCTGATGAGTCGGTTGTTTCACAGGGCTTTCGCATCACGCATCCCTTTCACCCGCAGGCAGGCCAGAAGTTCGAGGTCGTGGAGCGGCACAGCATCCGGACCAAAGACCGGGTCTTCTATCAGGACGGAAGTGGTTGTCTACGCTCGATCTCAGCCTCCTTTACGGACTTGGTGGCGCCGGATGCGGTAGTGGCGCTTGGGGCCGGACGCTCCCGGTTTCGGGTAGCGGACCTGCTGGCCATCCGCCGGCTCATGGAGGATCTGCGGCCATGACTGGGGCACAACACTGTAAAGGAAATTATGCGCAATATGTAAAGCGCATTATGTACGTAGGCTGCGGTTGGGCGGCGTTTCTGCTGGCCAGCAATTCCGTTTCATGCAGTATCGATGACACTTGGAGGCGCCACCATGAACAATTAGGGCTTGACAGGGATGCCAAGCGGTATATAATGAGATTTACAGCCGACGCTCATGAATCGTCCCAAACCGCGCGGCCCCGCCAAACTCGATGCCTTGCGCCAGAGCGGCACGCTGCACCCGCATCCGCAACGGGTGACCGACCCGCTGTTTCAGGACCAGCCCTTCTTCGATGCCCGCGACCTGATGCAGGTCAAGTACGAGTTGCTGCGCAAGGTCGAGATCGATGGCGCGCCGGTCAGCACGGCGGTGACGGCCTTCGGCCTGTCGAGACCGTCCTACTACCAGGCGCGCTCGGCCTTCGAACAGGATGGCTTGGCCGGCTTGGCGCCCCAGAAGCGCGGACCGCGGCGGGCACACAAGTTCAGCGCCGAGGTGATGGCGTTCCTCGAACAGCTTCGGGAAGAGCAACCGGAAATCCGTTACCCGGAGATGGCCGGACGGGTGCAAGAACGGTTTGGTCTTGCTGTGAACCCGCGCAGCATCGAGCGGCATTTGAGGCGCGGGCAAAAAAAAACGAGTTGAGCCCGGCCACGCCGCCTGTCTCCGGCGTCGGTTGCGGGAGGTCTTGCTACGAGGAATTGCGCCGGCGGGTGCTGGCCGGCGACAGCCGCGGCCCGGGTTTGGCGATTCTGCTGGGCCGTGGCATGAAAGCCTGGCTCGAGGTGGCTGGCTCGTTCGACGTGCGCCCCGCGCCGCCACGGCCGGAGATAGTCGTGGATGCCGGTCCACTCCAAACCGTGCCCGGTGAATATCGCAACCAACTCACGGCCGTGCTGGCCGGGATGGTTCTGCACGGCTGGCAGCAAGGAAGGCACGCATGATCGAAGCTGCCCAGAAAGTCAGCGCTTCACACTTGAAGCGAAACGCCTACCTGTACGTGCGGCAGTCCACGCCACAGCAGGTGTTGGAACACGCCGAGAGCACGGCGCGCCAGTATGCGCTGCGCCAGCGTGCGACCGCGCTCGGTTGGCCCGCCGAACAGATCGTGGTAATCGACAGCGACCTCGGGCAATCCGGCGCTTTCGCCGCCGATCGTGATGGTTTTCAGAAACTCGTGGCCGAGGTTAGCCTGGGGCGCGCTGGCCTGGTGCTGGGGCTGGAGGTGTCGCGGTTGGCGCGCAATTGCGCGGAATGGCATCGGCTACTGGAGCTCTGCGCCTACTCCGATACACTCATCCTCGACGAGGACGGCATCTACAATCCTTCGCAGTTCAACGATCGCCTGCTGCTTGGATTGAAGGGCACGATGAGCGAAGCCGAGTTGCACATCCTGCATGCGCGCATGCAGGGCGGCTTGTTGAACAAGGCCAGGCGCGGCGAGTTGGCGATCCCACTGCCCATCGGCTTTCTGTACGATGCCGCCTCGCGGGTCATCCTCGATCCCGACCAGCAGGTGCAGCAGAGTATCCACTGGCTGTTTGACAGCTTTCGGCGGCTGGGCTCGGCGATGGCTGTCATCCGGGAATTCCACCGGCAGGGCCTGCGATTTCCGCGACGCCGATGTGGCGGGCCCACACCGCTACTCTGGGGCGAACTCGCTTACGGCCACACGATCAGCATCCTGCACAATCCGCGCTACGCCGGCGCCTTCGTTTACGGGCGCAGCCGCTACCGCCGCAAACCGGATGGTGGCACGGTGGTCACGAACCTCCCTCAGGACCAATGGCAGATCGTGCTGCGCGACGCCCACCCCGGATACATCTCCTGGGAACAGTATCAGGAGAACTTGCAGCGATTGCGGGAGAACGAGCAAGTGCGGAGCGTGGATCATCAGGCTCCGGCGCGCGAGGGGCCAGCCTTGCTTCAGGGACTGGCCTTGTGCGGACGCTGCGGGGATCCGATGACGGTGCGCTATAAGATTTACCGTGAACAGCTCATTCCGTACTACGAGTGCCAGCGCCGAACGCAACAGCGCGGCGAGCCGCCTTGCCAGGTGGTTCATGGCGTGAACGTGGACGCGGCCATCAGTAAGCTGCTGCTGGAAGCCGTGACTCCGCTGGCACTGGAAGTCGCACTGTCGGTCCAGCAGGAGATCCAAAGCCGGGTGGAGGAGGCCGATCGCTTGCGCCGCGCTCAGGTGGAGCGCGCCCGCTACGAGGTGCGTTTGGCGCAACGGCGCTACATGCAAGTCGATCCGGACAACCGCCTGGTCGCGGGGACACTGGAGGCGGATTGGAACAACAAGCTGCGCGCGCTGGCCGACGCCGAGCAAGAGTACGAACGCCAGCGCCAGGCCGACACTGCACAGCTCGATTCGAAGCAACGCGAGCAGATCATGGCGATGGCGCGTGACTTCCCGCGGCTATGGCAGGATCCCAATACGCCGGATCGCGAGCGCAAACGCATCGCCCGCTTGATCCTGGAAGATGTCACACTGACCAAGGCGAAGGAAATCACGTTGGGCGTGCGATTCAAGGGCGGCGCCACCACGGTTCTCAATGTCCCTTTACCGCACCCGTACTGGGAACTGCACAGGCTCGACCCCGCCGTCATGCAGGAGATCGATCGCCTGCTGGAGCGCCACACGGAAGCGGAGATCGCGGCCATGTTGAATGCGCGCGGCCTCCGCACCGGATACGATCTCACCTTCAATGCGGTGGGGATCCAGCACGCGCTGCGCCGGCACGGCATCAAGAGCCGCTGGCAGCGTTTACGGGAATGCGGGCTGTTGACTATCGAGGAGATGGCCGCCCAGCTCCACACTTCGCAGACGATGATCTGGTACTGGCGCTGCCACGGAGTATTGCGGGGCGAAGCCTATGGTGCGAGACAATTCCTCTACTATCAGCCCAGCCCGGAACTCGTCAAGGAGTTCCAAACTAGAAAAAAGCATCGTGAGGTGCAGTATGCCACGTAAACGTACGT
>JADLEU010000140.1 GCA_020845955.1 Anaerolineales bacterium | reverse complement strand
GGAGCGGGATGGCAACCTCGTGCAGCGGCGGAACGACCAGCACCGGCTCGGGTTCGGGCAGGTCTGGCGATCCAGCACGCTGGGCCGGCGGTGGCGGTTCGGCCGGCGGCGGCGCTTCTGGGAAATCGCTGACTGGGGCCGGCTCCGCTGGAGACGGCGCGGGCGGAGGCGGGGACGGCGGCGCCGCGCGCGGCAAGACGAGCGGCGTTGGCTCGGCTTCGGCAGGGGGCATGACGAACATGGAGCGCACCGCCTCCGCCAAGATGCCGGCGGTGGGGTAACGCATATCGCGGTTCTTGGCCAGAGCGCGGCCCACGACGTGGTTGAACTCCAGCGGCAGCACCAGGTGCGCCAGCGCATTGGCGCTCAGCCGCGGCACAGGCGCCTCCAGGTGCTGCGCCAGCAGGTCCTCGGTGCTCTCACCGACAAAGGGCTGCCGGCCGGTAAGCATCTCAAAGAGTAGCACTCCCAGCCCGTACACGTCGGCCCGGCCGTCCAGCGCCAGACCGCTGATCTGCTCTGGGCTGAGATAGGCGGGCGTGCCGGCCGGCGTGCCTGGCGGCCGTCCAGGCGGGGCGCCGTCGGGCGCGTCCTCGGGCAGCTCGACGGGCGGATGAAGCAGATCAGCCAGGCCCATGTCGGTCAGGTAGGCGCGGTTGTGAATGTCGAAGAGGATGTGGCCAGGATGGATGGCGCCATGCGCCAAGTGGACGCTGTGGGCGGCGTCGAGCGCGTCGGAGAGCCGCTGCAGCAAGGGCACTACCTCGGCCAGGAGCATCGGCCGGCCATCCATGCGGTCGGCCAGGGTGCCACCGGGCATATAGCGCATGACCAGGTAACAGCGCGGCTCACCGGGACTGCTGTCGGGCGCCTCCTCCAGCCCGTAGTCGAGCACCGGCACCAGGAAGGGGTGCTCGAGCGCCACCAGCGCTCGCAGGGTCTGCTCGAAGCGCTGTGGGAAATCGGGCGCGCTAGCAGCGCGCGCGGAAAAGACCTTGATGGCGACCTGCTTGCCCGAGTCAGGATCGCGGGCCAGGTAGACGGTGGCCGCGCTGCCGCGCCCCAACTCGCGCAAAACGCGGTAACGGCCGATCTTCTGGGTTGCCATGAGCCGTATTGTAATGGAGAGAGCGGGCGGGAGGAAACGGGGGGAGCCGATGGCCTTGTGGTGCGGCGCTCCCGCTATCGACGCGTTCGTCACTGGCCCTATGGCCAGCGCCGCTTGGCCTTAGCCAGCAGGCATCGGCCGTCGGAGGGCCAACTCGGCGAACACGTCTTCGAACGTGATGCCGGCCGGCTCGACCTTGGCCGGGATCAGGCCGGCCGCGCTCAGCGCCGCCGCCGGGGTCTCGGCCGAGCACCAGGAGGTTGATCGGGCGCAGGTGATCGCCGCGCAATCGCCGCCTACGCGCTACCGCTTCTTCTTGACCTCACCACCCTCCCCGATCGACGCCACCTGGCGCAGCAGCGCCAACAGCGACAGGCCGATGGTGACCGCGGTGCCGGGTGTGACCTCTGGCGTCTCGCCGCTTTGCTCGGCGGCGTTCACGTAGATGTATGCCGCGCCCAGGCCCAGTAGCGCGCCTAGCACCCCGCCAACGACAAAGGCTCTTCGCCGCCAGTCAAGCTCCATCGCCTAGCCTCCCAAGTTGAAAAAGTCGCTGACGCCTTTGGCCGCGCGGCGCGCGCCGGCCGCGGCCGACCTGATCGACAAGAACACGCCAGAGACCTTGCCGGCGCCGGCCTGCACCCGGTAGCTGGCCAGCGCCACAATATCCTGGCCGCGCTTGAACAGAAACGGCAGTTCGCGCAGTCCATACCAGGCGCCGTAAATCAGGCCGACCAGCAGGGCCAGGATGACCAGGCCAAAGACGGCGGTCGGGATGATGAGCAAGATAAGCGAGACGTCGGCCCACGGCGAGCGCACCGGCGCCGCGGCTGGCAGGATCAGCAGCACCATCAGCACCAGCATCGCCATGACGGCCAGCCCAAGCGGCAGCGCGATCTGCCAGGTCACGTCCCGCCGCACTTGGGCCTGAGTGCGCGGGTTCTGGACATGGGGCACTTTCGTTGCCGACGGGGGAGGAGGCGCGCTGCTGGGCGAGGTGGCCATTGCCAGCAATTCTAGCATAAAAGCCCGCATGCCCGGCGCTTCGCGCGGTGGAGATAAGGGCTTATCTCGTCACACGCGCTCGCGTCTGGACAAGCCCACACGCCCATGGTATTCTGCCGAGCAGGCTGGATCCTGCCCAGCGCAGGAGGCTGCATGTCTGCATACCCCGGCAAAGGCAAAGTGGCCGTCCTTAAGACCGCGCCCGCTACGATCCTGGAGGATTACGGCCGCGTGATGGCGCTGGCCGGCTTCCAGCAGGCGCTGCCAACCGGCCCGACCACCGCCCTCAAGATCAACATCTCCTGGCAGACCTGGTACCCGGCCTGCTCCTCGGCGCCCTGGCAGATCGAAGGCGTGGCCCGGGCGCTGCGGTCGGCCGGGTACACCGCCCTGGTGGGCGTGCACAACGACACCGTGGTCGTCGACGCGCGCGACGGCGAATTCAACAACAAGCACCGCTTCGTCACCGACCTGCTCGGCCTACCTTGCATCTACCTGTACGAAGAGGACTTCGAGTGGTTCGAATACCGGCCCAAGCAGCCGTTCCTGGTGCTCGACCAGGTGTACCCCGATGGCGTCTTCATCCCCAAGGCGCTGGTGGGGAAGAACATCGTCCATTTACCGACCGTGAAGACGCATGTATTCACCACCATCACCGGCGCGATGAAGAACGCCTTCGGCGGCCTCCTCCACCGCAACCGCCACTTTACCCACTCGGTCATCCACGACACGCTGGTCGACCTGCTGATGATCCAGCAGGACATCCACCCCGGCGTGTTTGCGGTGATGGACGGCACCTTCGCCGGCGATGGTCCCGGTCCGCGCGCCATGCGCTGGCACGAGAAAGACATCCTGCTGGCCTCCGCCGACCAGGTGGCCATCGACGCGGTCTCGGCCAAGCTGCAGGGCTTCGACCCACTGTCAATCCGCTTCATCCGCCGGGCGCACGAGCTTGGCCTGGGCGTTGGCGACCCGCGCCAGATCGAGATCGCCGGCTACGACATCAGCCAGGAGGCGCCCTGGCGCTTCGAGCAGGGCGACACCTTTGCCAGCAAGGGCCAGAAGCTCATCTACCACGGACCGCTCAAGCCGCTCGAGAAGCTGCTGCTGCGCACGCCCATCGTGCCGTGGTCCTACTTCGCCAGCAACTTCTATCACAACGTCTATTGGTATCCCTTCGTCGGGCGCCCGCGCGTCGAGGCCGCCCTGCAGACCAAGTGGGGCCAGCTCTTCAAGGCGTACGGCGACGGCCGCGTGGTGATGCCGGGCATGGAGCCCAAGACCGTCGCGGTCGCCGCCGGCGGGCTGGCCACGCTGGCGCTAGGATTGGCGGCGATGCTCTACCTGCGCGGCCGAACCAGTCAATGACGCCGTCGCCGCCCGCCAGCCAGCGCCAGATCTTCGGCACCCTGGTCTTTGCGCTGGCGGCGCTGTGCCTGCTCATCTACGTCGCCGGCGCCGGCCGCCTGGCCTACGACGTCGTCGTCATCAGCACCGCCAGTAATCTGCTGGTCAAGATCTTGATCCTGGGCCTGGTGTTCGTCTTTGGCCTGGGGCTGGGCGTGCTCAGCCAGCGCCGCTTCGACAACCCCGGTTTTCTGTCCTTCGCCCGCGTCTACACCTGGGTCTACCTGGCGCTGACCTGGGTCACCTGCCTGGGCGTCACGCTGCAGGTGAACGGGCAGCGCTATTCGGTGCTGCAGATCGCTACATCTTCGCGTCGCAGCCGGTCACGGTCTACCTGGCCCGCGACCTCTCCCTGCTCCTCCTGATGACGGTCCTCAGCTCGGCCATGCTGGGCGAAAACGCCTTCCGCCCACGTCAAAGGTTTCCAACAACGGTAGGTTGCGGTCGTCGCCATCCAGCATAAAAGTGTCAGTGACTGCCTGGGGCGGACGATTGGGGACAACATCGTCCGCGCGATACACCCAGATCTGCCAATTGTCCACGCCCTGGTCGATGACCAGATCCTGGTCGCTGGGCGCCGGCGGCAGCGTGCTGCTGCGGCTGTTGGAAGGGCCTGGATCAGCTCATAGTCGGCAGTGTGGCGCTGGAATCTTAAGTGCCGCCTACCGGATGCTATAATCGAGCCGCCTTACCTGCCGAGCCGCTCGATGAGAAACCTGTGGTCCAAGATCTGCCTGGGGCTGGCCTTCGGCCTGGCCGTGATGATCGGCCTGGCCCTCGTCGCCGACGTGCGCGCGGTCGGGCAGACCGTACGCCACTTTCAGTGGGCCTACGTCCCGGCCATCCTCGGCTTGACCCTGGCCAATTACGCGCTGCGCTTTGTAAAGTGGCACTACTACGCGCGCCGCGTCGGGGCCCGCGGCCTGGCCTGGACCGAGAGCCTGCGGATTTTTGTGGCGGGCTTTCCGCTGGCCCTCTCGCCTGGCAAGATCGCCGAGCCGCTCAAGGCCGTCTGGCTCTGGCAGGCCAGCGGCGTGCCCGTAGCGCGCGGCATCCCGGTAGTGGCCGCCGAGCGTCTCAGCGATGGCCTGGCCGTGCTGCTGCTCTCAACGCTCGGCGTTGTCGCTTATCCGCGGTTTTGGCCGGGCTTCCTGCTGGTGCTGGCAGGGCTCCTGGGAATCGTGATCGCCAGCCAGGTGCGGCCGCTGGCCTTGTGGCTGTTAGCCTGGGGCGACCGGCTGCCGGTTGTCGCCCGCTTCTCCCATCACCTGCGCGAGTCTTACGAGGGCGCCTACCAGCTCTTTAGACCGCGCAGCACGCTCGTCGCTGTCGGCCTCGGGCTGGTCTCCTGGTTGGGCGAAGGCATTGGGTTCTACCTGGTGCTGCGTGGCCTGGGCCTGCCCCCGTCGCTTCAGACCGCTTCGGTGGCCGTTTTTGTGCTCTCCTTCTCGACCATCGTCGGCGCCGTGTCGGCCCTGCCGGGCGGGCTGGGTGCCGCCGAGGCCAGCATTGCCGGTCTGTTGGCCATCACGCTGGGCCTATCGGGCCAGTTGGCCGCGGCGGCTACCCTGCTAATCCGGTTCTTCACGCTCTGGTTTGGCGTTGGTCTTGGGCTGGCGGCATTGGCCAGCGCCCGGCGATTGCTGCGGCTCGATCTCCAGGCAGTGGCTGACCAGGGTCAGACCGCGGCCACAACCTAGGATGGCGCGCGGCGCCATCGGCTTGTATCATATTGCGCTCGGGTTCCCCACCCGCCGCGACCTGGCGCGGGCGCGGGTGGACCAGTTTGGCCTGGCCAACGAGCCCGCGCCGGAGGGCTTCCTGGTGCGAGACCCGGCCCGATAGGCCTGGTCCTTAAGGCAACGCCCAGCACCTGACTCTCGCGCTAATCTCATGCGGCCCTCATCCAGCATTAATCGAGCCCGGATAGCCTGAAGGCCCATGGCCGCCGCGGGCGGCCCTTGTATTTCTCAACCATCGAGGTGACGATCAGATGAAGCGTGTGCCCCTCCTCATCGGCGTAGCGCTGGTCCTGTGTCTGGGGCTCGCCGCCGCCGCCTTCACCCTCTACAACTTCGTGCTCGGCCCCACCCTGTCAGCCAGCGGCCCAATCACCGCTATTCCAGTGGTCGTCAACACCCAGCCGGTAGCCGGCGCCGCGAACACCGCCGCTGCTGCCGGCGGCCACGTCGTCTTTCGGCTCGACCCGTCCGCCTCTGAAGCCCGTTTCACGATCTCCGAGGAGTTGCGCGGGCAGCCCAATATCGTCGTGGGTGCCACCAGCCAAATCGCCGGCGAGCTGGCCGTGAATGCCGGCGACCTGAGCACGGTGCAGGTCGGCGTCATCCAAATCAACGCGCGGACCTTTGCCACTGACAGCGACAGGCGCGACCAGGCCATCCGGAACTTCATCCTCGAGACCGACCGCTACGAGTTCATCACCTTCACGCCCACGGCCGTGACTGGCTTGAGCGGAAGCGGCGCGCCCGGCGACACCTTCACCTTCCAGATCGCCGGCGACCTGACCATTCGCGATATCACCCAACCGGTCGTATTTGCCGTCACCGCCAGCGCCAGCTCGCCCACCCAGTTGGCGGGCACGGCGACCGCCACAGTCAACCGCGCCGATTTCGCGCTGACGATCCCCAACGTGCCGCAGGTGGCCAACGTCGAGGAGACCGTGACACTACAGTTCGATTTTGTTGCCAATGAGTCCTGAGTGAAGCGGGCGGGCCAGCCAGGCCAGGTGCGCGGCGCCGCCACGGCCGGCAGTCCGACCTCGACCGCCGGCCCGTGCTCCACCCGCCGCGGCCGCCAATGCGCCCACGCTTCTATCTGGCGGGCCATCTCGTAAGAGACAAATAGGTTTGCCGTTGATGAGCTCCAATACAGGCCGCGCATGCCTGCCCTGATCGCAGTTGAGCTCCACGCCCATACCAGCGCCTCCGAAGACTGCCTGACGCGGCCAGCCGATATCGTTCGCACCTGCCGGGCCCGCGGCATCGACCGCCTGGCCGTGACCGATCACAACACACTGCGCGGCGCGCGCGCTGTCCAGGCCCAGGCGCCTGACCTGGTCATCTTAGGCGAGGAAATCATGACTACCCAGGGCGAGCTCCTGGCGTACTTCGTCCAGGAGGAGGTGCCCGCCGGCCTGTCGCCCGTAGAGACCATCGCCCGTCTGCGCGCCCAGGGCGCCGCCATCAGCGTCTCACATCCCTTTGACCGCCTGCGCCACGGCGCCTGGCAGGCGGCCGACCTGGCAGCCATTCTGCCCCTGGTCGACGCCATCGAAGTGTTTAACGCGCGCTGCATCTACCCAGAAGACAACGCGCGCGCGCTTGCCTTCGCGCGCGAGCATGCTAAACTCGGCACGGTCGGCTCTGACGCCCATTCGTTGCGCGAGCTGGGCCGCGCGCTGCACAAGCTGCCGCGCGCTGCCAGCAGCGCCGAGCTGGTGGCCGGCCTGGCCGCGGGCCAGGCGGTCACGCGGCTCTCGTCGCCGGCTATCCATTTCACCTCGCGTTTTGCCAAGACCTGGAAGCGGCTGGCCCGGCTGGCCAGGCGCGTGCCCTGGTAAGGAACTCCGCGTGAACACCGTCGTCGGCATCCTCCTGTCCCTGTTGTTCGGCATCATGCCCATGGCGATCCTGGCCGTGCTGCTCACGCTCTTCGACCGCTACGAGCGCGAGCCGCCGCTGCTCCTGTTGGGAGTTTTTCTGTGGGGTTTCTTCGTCGCCTCTGGCGTCGCGCTGATCTTCAACACCCTGTTCGGCATCAGCCTGTTCGCGCTATCCGGCAGCGAGGGTCTGGCCAATATCGGCATGTCGGTGATCTCGGCGCCGGTTGTCGAGGAGACGGTCAAAGGATTGGCGGTGCTGATCGTCTTCGTCTACTTCCGGAACGAGTTCGACTCGCTGCTCGACGGCGTCGTGTACGGTGGCCTGGTGGGTTATGGCTTCGCCGCCGCCGAAAATGTCAACTACATCTTCACCGGCTTCATCGAGGCTGGCACCGAGGGCCTGGTCACGTTGATCGTCGTGCGAGTCTTGCTCGTTCCTTTCCTGCATGCCACGCTGACGGCCTGCACCGGCATCGGCCTGGCCGTCGGGCGCCTAAACGGCGGAGCATTACGCTTCGCCGGCCCGGTCATCGGCTATGCGACGGCCATTGCCTTACACGCCTTTCACAACCTGCTGGCCAGCCTGGGCAGCCCCCTGATCTGCCTGTTTGGAAGCCTGATCGACTGGCTGGGCTTCCTGGGTATGTTCGCCTTTATCCTGTACCTCGTCCGGCGCGAGGGCAAGGTCTTGCGCGAACATCTGTT
>JADLEU010000139.1 GCA_020845955.1 Anaerolineales bacterium | reverse complement strand
CCTGGCACACGCGCGGCTGGCAGGGCGCGGTGCTGCGCTACGCGGCGCTGGTGGAGGCGGCCCAGGCCGAGGAGCGGCTGTTGGCGTATTGGCGGGCGGCGCAGGCGGCCGGGGCGCGGCTGATGCGCGAGGCGGAGGCCCTGGGCCCAAACCTGCTGCAGGGGTACGCCTACGACAGCTCGCTGATCGATCTGCACGCGTTTGCGCCCTGCCTGGCGGTGACGCCGGGCGAGCGCCCGACGGCCATCCCCAGCGCGCGCTTCCAGGCGCTGCTCGGCCACGCGGTGACCAACCCCTACCACCACCACATCCACCTGGACACGCTGGGCTGGTACCTGGTGCCGTTCCTGGACGGCACGCACGACCGCGAGGCGCTGACGCGGCTGGTGCTGGCCAACCAGACGCTGGCGATCGAGAAGGGCGGCGAAGCGCTGACCGACCCCGAGCACAAGCACGCGCTGGTGCTGGACCAGGTGGAGACCTGCCTGCACAACCTGGCGCATCTCGGCCTACTCGTGGAGTAACCTATCACCATCCTGGGGGATCAATGAAAGCACGAACAATCCTGGCGCAGTTGGGTCTGCTGGTCAGTCTGGCAGGTCTCGGTTGGCCTGGGAGTCCTGCCCAACCGGGGACAATTATCACGGTAACGACCACCGCCGACGTGCTGGCGACTGATGGCAACTGCGCGCTGCGCGAAGCCATCCTGGCCGCCAACACAGACACGGCGATGGACGGCTGCCCGGCCGGCCTCGGCCACGACACGCTGTATCTGCCCGCCGGCCTCTACACACTGAGCCTGCCCGGCTTGGACGAAGACGCCGCCGCGACAGGCGATCTCGATATTACCGGCGACCTCGACCTGGCCGGCGCGGGTACCACGCAAACCGTGATCGACGGCGGCCAACTCGACCGCGTCTTTCAGATCGCCGCCACTGTCGAGGTCAGGCTGAGCCAGGTGACTATTCAGCACGGCCAGCGGCCGGGCATGCCCGTGCACTTCGTCAACAACGGCGGCGGCATCGCCAACGATGGCCGCCTGACGCTTGACCACGTGTGGGTCTACAGCAACACCACGGGCACTGGTGGGGGCGGCCTATACAGTGTGGGGCCAGTGACGGTCACGGCCAGCACCTTTTCGCACAACACTGCGACGTACGGGGGCGGCGCCATGCAGATTGCGAGCACAGCCGAGATTCAGGCTGCCGCCTTCTATGCCAACCACGCCACCAGCTTCCGCGCGGGCGCTATCTGGAATAATGGCATGACGCGGCTGGTCAACACCACATTCAGCGACAACCGTTCTGTAAACGGCGGGGCAATTGAGAACGCCTCCGGCGCCACGCTGGTCATTCAAAACAGCACGCTGACGGCCAACGAACCCTACGGCCTCTACAACAGTCTTCGCGGGAGTGTGAACGTGGCCAACAGTGTGCTCGCGGGCAACACCGGGCTCGACTGCTACGGCATCGCCGTTATCTCTCAGGGTCACAATCTGTTCGGCGACTGCCCGCATACGGGCGACACGACGGGCAACGTGACCGGCCCAGCCAGCCTGGGCCCCTTGCAAGCGAACGGCGGGCCAACGCTCACCCATCTGCCCCTGCCCGGCAGCCCAGCCATCGACGCTGGCCCTCCAGACCCCACGGGCAGCGGCGGCTGGGCCTGCCCGCCGCAAGACCAGCGCGGCTTCTTGCGCCCGGTAGATGGCGGCAGCGGCGAGGCCCGCTGCGACATCGGCGCGACCGAATACCTGGCGGCGCCGCCGCGCCTGTTGTTCGTGCCGTTCGCCGGGCGCTAACGCTGCCAGGATATGTGAAAGGCCACCATGGCAGCGATCGTGTATGGCGAGCGGATTGCGGCGGGAGCGCCGCTGAAACTGGCGGCGGCGGCGGTGCTGTTCGACGCGAGCGGCGAGAAGGTGCTGCTGACGCGCCGGGCCGACAACAGCCAGTGGTGCCTGCCCGGCGGCGCGCTGGAGCCAGGCGAGAGCGCGGCCGAGGGCTGCGCGCGCGAGATGCTGGAGGAGACCGGGCTGGCGGTGCGGGTGACGCGGCTGATCGGGGTGTATTCGAGCCCCCACCAATTGCTGACTTACGCCGACGGCAGCCGCTTTCACCTGGTATCGCTGTGCTTCGAGGTGGAGCGGCTAAGCGGCGAGCCGGGGTTGAGCGATGAGGTGACCGAGGTGGGCTGGTTTGGGCCGCAGGCGCTGCCGGGCCTGGCGCTGATGGACCACCACCGCGAGCGGCTGCGCGACGCGTTTGAGCGGCGGGCGGAGGCGTTCGTGCGATAGGAGCGTTGGAGAAGAAACGTGTTCACGGCTGGCACGGCAAGGCTGACGACGGACGACCGACGGCGGGTGCGAGACTGTCATAGAGACCGACGCCTCTCTGTCGCCCTGAGGCCCACGGTTGTCCCGACCTAGCGCAAGGGTGGCGGGCCGAAGGGCCTCGTTGACTGATCGACGCCGCTCGGCGGTGAGATCAAGCTGCTTGACCCCATCCGTGCCATCCGTCTGTTCCGTGAAATCCGTGTACGCCTGTAGCCCGATTGGAGAGCGGCCATGACGTCGAAGCGCTTCCCGCCGCTGCCTCTGGCGGCCTGGCAGGACACCCGCGCGACGCTGCACGCCTACGCGCGGGTGCTGGGGGCGGTGCGCGCGGCGCTGGGCCCGCGCCAGCAGCACTCGCAGCACCGCAGCCTGCGGCTGGCGGCCGCCGGGCTGACGACCACGCCGATGCCGGCCGGGGCTCTGACCGTCGAGGCGCTGCTCGACCTGGCCAATCAT
>JADLEU010000138.1 GCA_020845955.1 Anaerolineales bacterium | reverse complement strand
CGGATTATTAAGATTGGCAACCGGCTTGAGCCGGTTTTGCGCTCTGGCTGGCCGCGGGTGCAACCAGCGGCCTCCCTGGCGGTCGCTGGCGGTCGCGGCGGGTCGTTAAGACTGGCCGCCGGGCGCTACCCCTCGGGGGCGCTGCGCAAACCGCCCGGCTGGCAAGGGCGAGAAGCCTGGCGGGCTGGCGGTCGCGGCAGATTATTAAGATTGGCAACCGGCTTGAGCCGGTTTTGCGCTCTGGCTGGCCGCGGGTGCAACCCGCGGCCTCCCTTGAGCCGGGTTTGCGAACTTGCTCGCCGGGGGGTTCACTCTCCGGTTTTTCGCATTTCTGCGTTATAATGTCCACTAACTCCACTTAGGGAGCCGGCACGATCGCGGCGCGCATCTCAGCTCGGGGATCTCCATCAGCGCTCCCTGGGCGCCCCCTCCCTATCCGCCGCATCGCCATCGTCCCGCGGCGCGCCGTTGGCGCCCCGCACGGAGTGCTTGCCCAGGCCCGCATGCTCCGCTACTTCCGCGTCAAGCCGCGGCCCGAAAAGTACGCCCCCGACCGCGCCCAGATCTCGGCCGGCGATCTTGAGCGCGACCCGGCCGCCCTCATCACCCTGCGCCAGATCAATCAACTGCCTGAGAACGCCCGGCGGCGCGTCTATCGCGGCCTGCTGCCGCCTGCCCTCCTCGCCCGCCACGGCATCGACCCCATCACCTGGCGCGCCGCCGGCGCGCCGGTGGTGCGGTTGAAGGCCGAGCCTGGCGCCGGCAAGGTCGCCCTGGGGGTCCGCCCGGTCCCCGACGCGGCCGACGATTTCATGCAGATCGAGCTGGCCGATAACAGCCTCAACGGCGTCGACCTGAACTTCCTGATCCTCAGCGACCCGCGCGCCGAGCGCTTCGGCACTGATTTCGACGCGCAGGGCCAGCCCACGCACCTCGGCACGGCCCGCCGCAACTTGCCCGAGGAGCAGCGCGCCCAGGCCGCCGGCCTGGCCCCCGGCCAGGTCCGCCAGGGGCTGGGAGGCTCGCGGCCGGTGCTCGACCAACTCGAGGCCTTTCTGGGCCTGCTCGGTCACCGAGCCTATTTTCTCGAGCCCCTCACCTACGCCTCGGCCTGGCTCTTCGAGCGGCGCGGCTTCGCCTACGTGCGCGGCCACGCCCTGATGGACCGCATCCACCACGAGTTCCAGCCCGGTGGCCGCCTGTGCGCCGCGCTCGACGACAGCACGCCCTTTCGCCAGCCCGGCCAGTGGCGCACCGTGCGCGGCCGGGCCTGGGCCATTCACGACGGCATCTTGGAGCACATCGAGGCCGCCTGGGACGGGCTGCGCATGGTCAAGCAGATCGGGCGCCCGGCCGGGGTCGAGACGTTTCCACGGGCCGTCTATTGACCACTCCAGCCGGGCGGGGTCAGCCCGCCGAAGAGCCATCGATCGACGCGCGGCGCCAGATCACGCGCGCCGCCCAGCTCGAGTCGCTGCCGGCCCTGCGCGAGTTCGTCGCCCGGGCCTGCCAGGCGCGCCCCGGCCTCGACCGCCCGTTCATCTACGACCTGGCGCTGGCCGTGGACGAAGCCTGCACCAACATCATCACCCACGGCTACGCCGGCCAGGACCCCGGCTCCATCGTCCTGGCCTGCCGGATCGAGCCGGGCAAGGTGGTGCTGACCATCACCGACTTTGGCCGGCCGTTCGAGCCTTGCGAGCCGCCCAGGCCCCAGATCGGTCCCGATCCAGACCAGGTCCCCGCGGGCGGTCTTGGCTTGTTCTTCATCTACCAGAGCACGGATGAGGTGGACTATGCCACCGGCGAGGACGGCAACCACCTGGTCCTCACCAAGCACATTCGCCCGGCCGCGCCGCCCGGCCCGGCCTGACGGCCACCGGCAGGGGCCCAGGAGAAGATCGCATGGACATATCAGCCCACCTCGACGGCGTGATCAACCTCATCACCCTCACCGGCAGCCTCGACGCGCTCTCCACCGCCCAGGTGACGAGCTTCCTCAACGAGCAGGTCGCCGGCGGCCAGCCGTGGCTGCTGCTCGACCTGAGCGCGGTGGAGTTCATGAGCAGCGCCGGGCTGCGCGCCTTGCTGAACGGCATGAAGGAGGCCCGCCGCCAGGGCGGCGACCTGCGCCTGGCCGGCCCGCAGCCCGGCATCGAGAAGGTGCTCAAGCTCTCGGGCTTCACCAGCATCCTGAAGTGCTACGCCAGCGTGCCCGAGGCCCTGGCCGAGTACGCGGCCTAAGGCCAGCCGGTCGATGCCGCCCAAACCTCGCCTGGCGCTGGTCATCGGCTCCGGCGCTGTCAAGTGCGCCGCGGCGCTCGGCGCCTGGAGGGCTCTCCAGCGCGCCGGCCTGCAGCTCGACCTGCTGGTGGGCTGCAGCGGCGGCAGCTTGTTTGCCGCCAGCATGGCGCTGGGCTGGGCGCTGGACGACTGCGTGGAGAATACGCGCGCGCTGTGGAACCCGCGGGTGACCCAGAAGCGCCACTGGCCCTCGCTGGCCCGGGCCGCCTTTCCGGCGCTCTTCAAGTTCGACGAGCGCTTTGGCCTGGTGGACGACGGCTATTTGCGCGGGGCGCTGAACGCCGTGTTTGGCGAGCTGACCTTTGCCGACGTCCAGACGCCGCTGCACGTGGTGGCCACCGATTTCGCCAGCGGCGAGGCGGTGGTGCTCTCGGATGGCCGGCTGGCTGACGCCCTGCGCGCCAGCGTCGCCATCCCCTTCATCTGGGCGCCCTGGCGCGTGAATGGGCGGCTGCTAATCGACGGCTCGGTGGCGAACCCCATGCCCCTCGACGTGGCCATGCGCGAGGGCGCCGAGACCATCCTGGCCCTGGGCTTCGAAAGCCCCCTCCCGCGCCAGGTGAAGTCCATCAGCCGCTTTGTGTTTCACATAAACGGGATTATGACCAATAATCTCTTCAAGGGCAACTATTCTTTTCACAACCTGGCCCACCACGCCGAAATCGTCTCCATCCTGCCCGAGTTTGACCGGCCGGTGCGCTTGTTCGACACCGGCCTGATCCCCTACGTGATCGAGCGGGGCGAGCAGGCCATGGAAGCCAGCCTGCCTTATCTGCGCCAATTGCTTGCGGCGGAAGGGCACTAAGCGCATGGCGTCTTCGCCGGCTAATCGCGTGGCGCTCGTCATCGGCTCGGGCGCCATCAAGTGCGCCGCGGCGCTGGGCCTGTGGCAGGCCCTCAACCGCGAGAAGATCCCGCTGGGCATGACGGTCGGCGCCAGCGGCGGCAGCCTGTACGCCGCGG
The DNA here is from genome assembly GCA_020845955.1 of Anaerolineales bacterium. Classification (GTDB taxonomy): domain Bacteria; phylum Chloroflexota; class Anaerolineae; order Anaerolineales; family UBA6663; genus JADLEU01. The sequence goes on along the minus strand of JADLEU010000138.1, from coordinate 19,459 downwards.
CCATCGCGCTGGGCCTGTCGGAAGAGGCCACCCGCGCGATGACGCTCGAATTCTGGACCAGCGACCTGGTGGAAGGCTACACCACCCACCTGCGCCAGGCGCAGGCCGGCGAGCTGCCCTTCAGCGAGCTCAGCGGGCTGGTGGATGACGGGCCGGTCATGGAGCGGCTGGAGCGCGCCTTCGGCGACAAGACCTTCGCCGACACGCGCCTGCCCTTCTACGCCGTGGCCACCGACCTGTACAGCGGCGAGCCGGTGGTCATCTCCAGCGGCCGCATCGTCGACGCCGTGCGCGCCAGCATCGCTATCCCGCTGGTCTTCGCGCCGTGGAAGATCGGCGAGCGCCTGCTGGTGGACGGGGCCGTCTCCAACCCGCTGCCGGCCGACGTGGCCATCCGCGAAGGCGCCGGCCTGATCATCACGCTGGGCTTTGACGTGCCGGGCCGCAAGCGCATGCGCTCGTACAGCGCGGTCACGGCCCATTTCAACAACCTGTATATGAACAACATCCTCAAGGCCACCTACGCCTTCTACAACGCCGTCCACCACGCCGAGATCATCCCGATCCTGCCCGACTTCGACGTGGCCATCGGCGGCTTCGACGCCCACCGCATCCCGTACATCATCGAACGCGGCGCGCAGGCGGCCGAGGCGCACCTGCCCTACCTGCGCCAACTCCTAAGCCTATCCACCCCTCACCACGCCGAAGAGGCCGAATGAACTCACGCACGCCGATCGCCCTGACCCTGCGCCGCCTGCTGGCGCTGTCCCTGCTTGTGCTGAGCGGGCTGCTCGCGCTGCGCTGGCAGACCGCGCGGGCCGCCGCCGTCATCGAAGTCAACACCAGCCTCGACAAACTGGCCGACGACGGCCGCTGCAGCCTGCGCGAGGCCGTCATCGCCGCCAACCGTGACGCCCGCTCGGGCTCGCGCCAGGGCGAGTGCCCGGCCGGCAGCGGTCCCGACGTGATCCGCATCCCGGCCGGCCTCGGCCCGCTGGTGCTGACGCGCACCGACAAAGGCAACGAGGACGCCGCCGCCACCGGCGACCTGGACCTGCTCGGCGACCTGACCATCGAAGCCGTTGGCTCTGGCGTGGTCGTGCGCGGCGGCGGAAGTTTCACCGACCGCATCTTCCAGGCGCACTCCGGCCAGGTGACGATCCGCGGCCTGACCATCGCGGGCGGCGCCGCGCGCGGCGAGGGCGGCGCCATCCACAACCGCGCCGTGCTGGTGGTCGAGGACGCCACCCTCAGCGGCAGCCGCGCCAAGGGCCACGGCGGCGGCATTTACAACGCGCCGGGCGCCGCGCTGGCGCTGACCAACGTCACCCTCAGCGCTAACACCAGCCAGGCCAGCGGCGGCGGGCTCTACAACCTCGGCGCGGCTGACCTCAACAACGTCACCCTCAGCGCCAACAGCGCCGCCCTCGGCGGCGGCCTGGCGGCCCAGGGGGGCGCGCTCAGCCTGTGGAACTCCATCGCCGCCGGCAACCTGGCCGCCAGCGGGCCTGATTGCGCCGGCGCGCTGGCCTCGGCCGGCTACAGCCTCATCGGCGCCGGCCCGGGCTGCGCGCTGCCGGCCGGTGCCCCCGGCCTGCTGAGCGGCAGCGCCGGGCTGGAGCCGCTGCAAAACAACGGTGGTCCCAGCCTCACCCACGCCCTGCTCCCCGGCAGCGCCGCCATCGACGCGGGCAGCCCGGCCATGCCGGGCAGCGGCGGCCAGGCCTGCGCCCCCGCCGACCAGCGCGGCGCGCTGCGGCCGCGCGGGCCGCGCTGCGACATGGGCGCCTACGAAGCCGGGCAGCCGAACTCGGCCCTCGTCATTCGCGCCCTCACGGTCGCCGCCGCGCCGGGCCAGAACGTCACCACGGCGGTTGGGCGGCTGTCGAGCGCGGCCGAGGTCACGTTCAGCCTGCAGTTCTACACCGCCCAGTCTTGCGACCCGGCCGCCGGCCAGCCGCTGGGCGCCCCGGTTCTCGTGACGACCGGCAGCAGCGGGCAGGCCTATTTCAATGCCGAGTTGACCGCGTCGGCCCTGCCCGGCCAATCGGTGTGGGCCGTCACGCGCGACCCGCGGGGCAGCGCCTCCGCGCCCAGCGCCTGCGTGCGCGCCGGCCCCGGCAACGACTCGTGGCCCAGCGCGCTGCGCCTGTTCCCGGACGACCCCAGCGCCAGCTACAGCGCGGCGGTCGACGACTACGTCGACCTGCCGGGCCAGTCGCGCTGGTATAAATTCAGCGTCCAGGCCAACAGCCGGCTGGAGGTGGCACTGACCGGGCTGCCGGCCAACTACGACCTGACCCTGTACAAGGACGTTGACCGCGCCTACCAGACCCTCAGCACGCCGGCCGACCTGCTGCGGCTGGGGGCCGAGTTCGCGCCCGAGGCCTTCTCGCCGGAAGCCTTCTCGCCTGAGGCCTTCTCGCCGGAGGCCTTCTCGCCCGAAGCCTTTAGCCCGGAGGCCTTTAGCCCCGAAGCGTTTTCGCCGGAGGCCTTCTCGCCGGAGGCCTTCTCGCCCGAAGCCTTCAGCCCGGAGGCCTTCTCGCCCGAAGCCTTCTCGGCCGACGCCTACAGCCCCGAAGCCTTTAGTCCCGAAGCGTTCTCGCCGGAAGCGTTCTCGCCCGAAGCCTTCAGCCCGGAGGCCTTCTCGCCCGAGGCCTTCTCCAGCGCCCAGGCGCGCAGCCTGATCGGCATCTCGGCCTACAACGGCCTGGTCGGCGAAGGGCTGCGGGTCAACACCTGGGACGGCGCCGGCGACTTCTACGTGCGCGTGCGCGGCCGCAACGGCGCCTTCGACGCTGGCGCGCCCTTCCATCTGGTGGTGCGCCAGGCGCCGGGCGAGTGCGGCAGCGTCAGTGCGGCCTTTCCGGCCTCGACGCTCGCGCCAAACGCCGGCGGCTACCAGACGCTGATCCTGGCCAACCTGGACGGCCTGGAAGGCAGCGACGCCGAGATAGCCGTGCTCGCCGCCCGGCTGGCCGAGTTCGCCGCCCGGCCCGAGGTGCGCGGCCAGGTGCTCGACTTTGCCCAAGACGCGCGCTTCGCGGCGGCGCACGCCCAGGCGCTCGCCTTCCCGGCCTGCCCTTTCGCCATGAACCTGGCGGCCGGCGTGGTCAAGGAAGCGGTGGATGCTTACTGGGCGCTGAACCCCGAGCTGCAGTACCTGGTGATCGTCGGCGGCGACGCCGCCATCCCCTTCTTCCGCCATCCCGACCACGCGCTGCTGGGCAGCGAGAAGAGCTTCGTGCCGCCCGTGCGCGACAACACGCCCTCGCAGGCCAGCCTGAAGCTCGGCTACGTCCTTAGCCAGGACCGCTATGGAGCGCGCCTCTCCGTGTCGCTCAAGGACGACGCCCTGCCGGTGCCCGAGCTGGCCGTGGGCCGGTTGGTGGAGACCGCCGCCGAGGCGGCCGGGATGCTCGAGGCCTACCTGGCCACCCCCGCCGGCGTGGTGGCGGCGCCCACCTCGGCCTTCGTCTCAGGCTACGACTTCCTCGAAGACGTGGCCGGCTCGGTCCAGGCCGAGCTGCAGGCCGGGCTGGGGCCGGCCGGCCAGGTCGACAGCCTGATCGCGCCGCGCGACCTCTCGCCGGCCGACCCGAGCGCCTGGACCGCCGCCGACCTGCGCGCCGCGCTGCTCGGCCGGCGCCACGACCTGGTCTTCCTGGCCGGCCACTTCAGCGCCAGCGGCGCATTGGCCGCCGACTACGCCACCCGCCTGACGGCCGGCGAGCTGGCCGAGGCCGCGGTGGACCTGCGCAACGCGCTGGTCTTCAGCGTGGGCTGCCACGCCGGCTACAACATCGTCAACGCCCACGACGTGCCGCTGGTGACGCGCGAGCCCGACTGGGCCCAGGCCTTCGCCCAAAAGCAGGCCGTGCTCATCGCCGGCACCGGCTACCAGTACGGCGACACCGACTTCATCCGCTACAGCGAGAAGCTCTACGAGCTGTTCACCCAGGAGCTGCGCGCCGGCAGCGGCCCGGTGGCCATCGGCCAGGCGCTGGCGCGGGCCAAGCAGGGCTACCTGGCCGGCGCTCCCGTCCTGCGCGGCATCGATGTGAAAGCCGTGCTGCAGGCGACGCTCTTCGGCCTGCCGATGATGAGCATCGACCTGCCCGGCGAGCGCCTGGCGCGGACCGGCCTGCCGCCGGTGGTGCTCGGCACCGCTCCGGTGGCGGGCAACCCTGGCGCCGCGCTGGGGCTGGAAACCTACGATCTGAGCGTGGCGCCGGCGCTGGCGGCGCACACGGTGGACCTGACCAACGTCCTCGACCCCAGCCAGACGAGCCAGGCCGCTTACTTCACCGGCCCGCGGGGCGTGGCGGCCAACCCCAACGAGCCGGTGCTGCCCCTGGCGCAGTACAACGTCGAAGCGCCCGGCGGCAAAGTGCTGCGCGGCGTCGGGCTGCGCGGCGGCCTCTACGCCGACACCGCCGGGGTGCTGCCCTTCACCGGCGCGCCGGCCACCGAGATCCGCGGCGTGCACGCGCCCTTTCAGTCCAACTACTTCTTCCCGGTGCAGACCTGGCAGCCCAACTACTTCTCTGCGCTCACCGGCGGCGACACGCTGCTGAACGTCTTCCCGGTGCAGTACCGCTCACCCTCGCCCACCAGCGTCGACGCCACCCAGCGCCGCTTCACCCAGGTGGACCTGCGGCTGTTCTACAGCGACCACATCGCCACCTTCAGCAGCGGCGGCGCCGACAGCACCCCGGCCCTGGCCTCGCCGCCGGCCATCGTCAAGGTGTCGGCGCCGGTGGTGGATGGCCAGGTGCGCTTCCAGGTGCAGGTAGTGGGCGACCCCGCGGCCGGCGTGCAGGCAGTGTGGGTGACCTACACCGGCGAGAGCGGCCCGCTGCACGGCGCCTGGCGCTCGCTCGACCTGGCGCGCGACCCCCTCAACTCCACCCTGTGGGAGGGCGCGCTGGCCCTCGACGGCGCCGCGGCCGGCGAGGTGCGCTTCGTGGCGCAGGCCGTCAACGGCGTGGGTCTGGTGAGCATGGACACCAACCAGGGCGCCTACCACACGCCGGGCGCCGAGCCGGCCGCGGGCGCGCCCACCGAGCTGGTCTTCGTGCCGAACGCGGGCGGCGCCGTGCCCGCCTCCGGCCGCTACACCGAGCAGATCACTTTAAGCGCCCTGCTCACCAGCGGCGGCGCGCCGCTGGCCGGCCAGCCGGTGGCCTTCATCCTCGGCCCGCAGAGCCGCCTGGCCCTCAGCGGCCCCGACGGCCGCGCCACGGTGACGCTGTCGATCTACGGGCTGCCGGGCGAGGACGAAGTGCGCGCCTCGTTCGCCGGCGATGCCGCCCACCAACCGGCGCAGGCCGCCCGGCCTTTCACCGTCGAGCGCCAGCTGGCGCAGCTCAGCCTGAGCCCGCAGCCGGCCGGCGGCTCGCCTGCCGATGCCTCCCTGCTGACGGCCACGCTGAGCGACGCGGCCGGCCGCCACCTGGGCGAGGAGACCGTGTTCTTCGTCGTCACCGGCGAGGGGCAAACCTACTATGAAGCCGTGATCACCGACTACGCGGGGCGGGCGCTCCTGGGCGCGCTGCCGCTGCCCCCCGGCCACTATACGGTGGCCGCCTACTTCAGCGGGCAGGTGCCGCTGGCCGAAACGCTCACGCTGAGCGATGACCGCTACGAGCCGGCGGTCTACACCGGCGGCGCGCTCGCGCTGCTGCCGCTGGCCGCCGCCGATGCCTACCAGCTGGACGAAGATGCCGTGCTGGTCGTGGCCGCGCCGGGTGTGCTGGCCAACGACAGCGCCGCCGAGGGGCATCCCCTCAGCGCCAGCCTGGTCGCGGGGCCCAGTCACGGCACGCTCAGCCTGGCGCCTGACGGCGGCTTCACCTACGCGCCCGGCGCCGAGTTCAGCGGCAGCGACGCCTTCACCTACGCCGCCGGCGACGGGTTCGCCGCCAGCCAGGCGGTCGTCAGCCTGCAGGTGGCCGCCGTCAACGACGCGCCCGTGGCCGTGCCCGACGCCTACACCACGCCGGCCGGCCAGGCGCTGGTCGTCGCCGCGCCGGGCGTGCTGGCCAACGACGCCGACGTGGAGGGTCAGCCGCTGGCGGCCGTGCTGGCCAGCGGCCCGCTGCACGGAGCGCTGGCGCTGAACGCCGACGGCTCGTTCGTCTACACGCCGGCGCCGGGCTTCAGCGGCAGCGACGGTTTCAGCTACCGGGCCAGCGACGGCCAGGCCCTGTCGGCGCCGGCCGCCGTGGCGCTGGAGGCGACGGCCGTCAACGCCCCGCCCAACTGCGGCAGCGCCCGCCCCAGCCTCAGCAGCCTGTGGCCGCCCAATGGCCGCCTGCTGCGCGTGAACATCGCCGGCATCAGCGACCCGGAGGGCGACGCCTTCATGCTGACCATCGACCGCGTCTTCCAGGATGAGCCGGTGGGCGGCAAGCCCGACGCCGTCCTGTGGGGCGACAGCGTCGACCTGCGCGCCGAGCGCCTGGGCGGCGGCAACGGCCGCGTCTATCACATCTACTTCACCGCCACCGACAGCCGCGGCGCGAGCTGCGTGGCCGAGGCGCTGCGGGTCGCGGTCTCCCACGACCAGGGCGGCGACCCGGGCGCGATCGACGAGGGACCGCTGTATGACTCGACCGTCGCGCAATAGGCCGGGCGGCGCGGACGGAGCGCCGGCGGCATGAGCGCCCCCGACTTCGAGCTGGCCAAACGCTACGTCTTTGAGCGGCTCGAGCGTGAGCTGGCACCCGAGCTGACCTATCACTCGCTGGCGCACACCCGCGACGACGTCCTACCGGCCGCCGAGCGGCTGGCCGAGTTGGCCGGCCTGGCCCAGGACGAGGCGCTGCTGCTGCGCACGGCAGCGCTCTATCACGACCTGGGCTTCGTCGAAGCCCAATCCGGCCACGAGGCGGCCAGCGCCCGCCTGGCGGCCGAAACCCTGCCGCGCTTCGGCTACAGCCCGGCGCAGATCGGCCGCATCCAGGCGCTGATCCGGGCCACCGAGCTGCCGCAGAACCCGGGCTCGCCCCTGGCCGAAATGCTGGCCGACGCCGACCTGGACGTGCTGGGCCGCGACGACTTCCTGCGCCGCAACCACGACATGCAGCGCGAGGTCGAGGCGCTGGGCGCCGGCCTGGCGCCCGAGGCCTGGTATCGCGCGCAGCTCGAGTTCCTCAAATCCCACCGCTACTTCACGCCCGCGGCCCAGGCCCTGCGCCAGGCCGGCCAGGCGCGCAACATCGAGAAGATGGAAGCGCTGCTGGCCGGCCTGAGCGACGCCGAGGCGCTGCACGCCCCCGGGCCGCCCGGTGCCGCGACGTTCCGCCGGGTGCTGGCGCGCGTGCCCCTGTTTCACACGCTGCCGCCCGCCGAGATCAGCCTGCTGGCGCACTCGCTGCGGCCGGTCGAGTTGGACGACGGCGAACTGCTCTTGCGCGAGGACCGGCGCGGCGACAGCTTCTACGTGGTCATCGACGGCCAGGTCGAGATCGTCAAGGCGCTGGGCAGCCCCGACGAGCGCCACGTGGGCTTGCGCGGGCCGGGCGAGGTCATCGGCGAGATGAGCCTGTTCCTGCCCGACGGGCAGCGCACGGCCAGCGCGCGCGGCGCCGGGCACAGCCACCTGCTGGAGATGACCCGCGCCGACTTCGACGCCCTGCTGGAGCGCCAGCCCCGGCTGGCCATCGCGCTGGTGCAGGTGCTCAGCGCCCGCCTGAGCCGCTCGCACGACAGCGCCATCCAGGACCTGCAGGCCAAGAACCGGCGCCTGTCCGACGCCTACCAGGCCCTCCAGGCGGCCCAGGCCGAGCTGATCGTCAAGGAGCGGCTGGAGCGCGAGCTGCAGGTGGCGGCCGAGATCCAGCGCAGCATCCTGCCCGGCCGGCTGCCGGCGCTGCCCGGCTACGACTTCGGCGCGCTGATGGAGCCGGCCAAGCAGGTCGGCGGCGACTTCTACGACCTGATCCCGCTCGGCCCCGGGCAGTTGGCCGTGGTGGTCGGCGACATCACCGACAAAGGCGTGCCGGCCGCGATCTTCATGGCCCAGACGCACGCGCTGATCCAGGCGGCCGCCGAGCCGGGCAAGTCGCCCAAAGACACCCTGCTGTCCGTCAACCAGCACCTGCTCAACATGAACCGCAGCGGGTTGTTCGCCACGATCCTCTACGGCGTGCTCGACGCGGCCAGCGGCCGCTTTGCCTACGCGCGCGCCGGGCACGAGCTGCCCCTGTGGCGCGGGCCAGATGGCCAGGTGGCGCTGGCCGAGATGGACACGGGCGTGCCGCTGGGCCTATGGCCCGAGGCTCCTATCGACGAGCAGGCCCTCGACCTGCGGCCGGGGACGACCCTGCTGCTGTACACCGACGGCGCAACCGACGCGCTGGTGGAGCCGGGGCAGCCGTTTGGTGTGGCCGGCCTGACCCAGACCCTGCGCCAGTCCGCGGACCAAACGGCCCAGACGCTGTGTGAGCGCCTCTACGCGGCGCTGCTCGTCCCCGGCAAACCAGAATGGAAGCGCGACGACGTCACGCTGGTGGCCGTCCGCCGCACATGAACCTCTTTCACGCCTACGTCCCCGCCGACCGGCTGCAGGCCCTCAGCCTCGGCCAGCCGTTCCCCGACCGCGTGGAGGGCACCGCCCTCTTTGCCGACCTCTCCGGCTTTACGACCCTGACCGAAACGCTGGTCAACGACCTGGGCCCGCAGCGCGGCGCCGAAGAACTGCTGGTCTTTCTGGACCAGATCTACGAGCCGCTGGTGGCCCGCGTGGGCGAGCAGCACGGCAGCGTCATCGGCTTCAGCGGCGACGCCATCACCTGCTGGTTTGACGGCGACGACGGCCGGCGCGCCGCGGCCTGCGCCCTGGCCATGCAGGCCGACATGCGCGCCTTCGCCGATCTGCGCACCTCGGCTGGCCGGCGCGTCTCGATCGGCGCCAAAGTGGCGCTGGCCACGGGCCACGCCCGGCGCTTCCTGGCCGGCTACCCCGAGATCCAGGTCATCGAGGTGCTGGCCGGCGCGCCGCTCGAAAGGCTGGCCAACGCCGAGCACCACGCCGCCCGCGGCGAGATCGTGCTCGACGCGACCACGGCGGCCGCGCTTGGCGGCGAGATCGAGATTGTCGAGTGGCGCGCGGCCGAGGCCCGCGACGAGCGCCTGGCCGTGCTGGCCGGGCTGCGGACCGCCGTGGCGCCGCGGCCCTGGCCGGCGCTGCCGCCCGGCGCGCTGCCGGCCGAAACCGTCCGCCCCTGGCTGCTGCCCCCCGTGTACGAACGGCTGCGCAACGGCGGCGGCGAGTTCCTGGCCGAGCTGCGGCCGGCGGTAGCGCTGTTCCTGCGCTTTGGCAGCGTTGACTACGAAAACGACGCCCAGGCCGGGGAGAAGCTCGACCGCTACGTGCGCCAGGTGCAGGCCGTCCTGGCGCGTTTTGAAGGCAGCCTGATCCAGTTGACCATCGGCGAAAAAGGCAGCTACCTGTGCGCCGCGTTTGGCGCGCCGATCGCGCACGAGGACGACGCCTGCCGCGCGGTGGCGGCCGCGCTCGAGCTGCGGCGCCTGGCGCCCGACCCCGAGTGGGAGGGCCAGGCGCAGATCGGCCTGAGCCAGGGCCGCATGCGCGCCGGCGCCTACGGCAGCTCGGCGCGCCGCACCTACGGCGTGCTGGGGCCGCAGACCAACCTGGCCGCCCGCCTGATGCAGGCCGCGGCCGGCGGGCAGGTCCTGGCCAGCCCGGCGGTGCACAAAGCCACCGCCGGCGCCTTTAGCTGGGCGGCCCTCCCGCCCCTGACGCTGAAAGGCGTGGCCGAGCCGCAGCCGGTTTTCAGCCTGGCCGAAGCCAGCGCCCGGCACGCGCCGCGGCCGCAAGAGCCGCGCTACAGCTTGCCCATGATCGGCCGCCAGGCCGAGCTGGCCCTCATCGAGGGCCAGCTGGCGCAAGCGCTGGCCGGCCAGGGCCAAATTGTGATGCTCACCGGCGAGGCCGGCATGGGCAAATCGCGGCTGGTGGCCGAGGCGATCGGCCGCGCCTTGAGGCGCGGCTTTGACTGCTACGGCGGCGAATGCTACTCCTACGGCGCCAACACCAGCTACCACCTGTGGCACGGCCTGCTGCGCAACTTTTTCAACCTGGACCCGGCCCGGCCGCTGGAGGCGCTGGCCGCGGCGCTGCACGCGCGGCTGGCCGAGGTGGACCCGCGGCTGGCGCAGCGGCTGCCCTTGCTCGGCCCGGTGCTCAACCTGCCGCTGGCCGACAACGACCTGACGCGCTCGCTCGACGCCCGGCGGCGCAAGACGCTGGTGGAAGGCCTGCTGGTGACCTGCCTACAGGCGCGCGCGCGGCAGAGCCCGCTGCTCTTCGTGCTCGAAGACTATCACTGGCGCGACCCGCTCTCCGGCGAACTGACCTTGGCCCTGGCGCGCTCGATCGCCAGCTTGCCGGTGCTGATCCTGATGGCGCGCCGATCCTTCGACAGCCCGGCCGAGGCCGATCCGCTCCAGAAGCTCCCCTACTTCAACCTGATCCACCTGGCCGAGTTCAGCCCGGCTGAAGCCGAGCGGTTGATCCGGCTGAAGCTGGAACAGGCGCTGGTCGCGCGCGGCGGCGTGCCCTCGCGCCTGGTGCACGAGCTTAACCGGCGGGCGGAAGGGAACCCCTTCTATATCGAAGAGCTGCTCAACTACCTGCGCGACCGCAACCTCGACCCGCGCGACCCGCGCGCCCTCGATCAGCTGGATCTGCCGGGCAGCCTGCACAGCCTGATCCTGACGCGCATCGACCAGCGCAGCGAGAGCCAGAAGATCACCCTGCGCGTGGCCAGCGTCATCGGGCGCCTGTTCAGCGCCGCCTGGCTGTGGGGCGCCTATCCCGAGCTGGGCGACCCGGCCGCCATCACGGCCGACCTGGACGCGCTCAGCCGGGCCGAGCTGACGCTGCTCGAGCACGCCGAGCCCGAGCTGAACTACCTCTTCAAGCACATCGTGACAATGGAGGTGGCCTACGACAGCCTGCCGTTCGCGCTGCGCGCCGTGCTGCACGACCAGATCGCGCAGTTCATCGAGCGCGCCTTGCCGGGCGAGGTCGACCAGCACGTGGACCTGCTGGCTTTCCACTACGGCCAAAGCCACAACCAGCCCAAGCAGCGCGAGTACTGGCTGAAGGCCGGCCTGGCGGCCCAGGCCAACTTCGCCAACCAGGCGGCCATCAACTACTACCAGCGCCTGCTGCCCCTGCTGGCGGGCCGTGAGCAGATTGGCGTGCTGCTCAAGCTGGGCCAGGTGCTGGAGCTGGTGGGCCAGTGGGACGAGGCCAGCGCGCTCTACCAGCGCGGGCTGCGCCTGGGTCAGGCGCTGGACGACCGGCGCTGCCAGGCGCGCTGCCAGATCGCGATGGGCGAGCTGCATCGCAAGCGCGGTGCCTATCCAGAGGCGGCCGGCTGGCTGCAGTTGGCGCGCCAGGGGTTTGAGGCCGAGGGCGACCGCGCCGGCCTGGGCCAGGTGCTGCACGCCGCCGGCACGCTGGCTGCCCAGCAGGGCGACTATGGCGCGGCCCGCGGACACTACGAAGCCAGCCTGGCCATCCGGCGCGAGCTGGGCGACCAGACCAACATCGCCAACCTGCTCAGCAACCTGGGCATCCTGGCGCGCTCCGAGCGCGACGACGCCCTGGCGCGCCGGCTGTACCTGGAGAGCCTGGAGATCCGGCGCGCCCTCGGCGACCGCTGGGGCATCACGGTCTCGCTTAACAACCTGGGCATCCACGCTATCGACCAGGGCGAGCTGGCGGCCGGGCGGACTTACCTGGAAGAGGCCGTCGCGCTGCAACGCGAGATCGGCGACCAGTATTACCTGGCGAACTACCTGAACAACCTGGGCAACGCGGCCCGCGCGCAGGGCGACTACGCCTACGCCAGCCGGTTGTACCGCGAGAGCCTGGAGAAGAACCACGAGCTGGGCGCTGCCTGGCAGACGGCCTACGTGCTGGAAGACGTGGGCGGCCTGGCGGCGCTGGAAGGCCAACCGCGCCGGGCGGCCGCGCTGATCGCGGCCGCCGCGGCGCTGCGCGAGCGCATCCAGGCCAGCCGGGCGCCGCACGAGCAGGCGCGCCTGGAGCAGTTCATCCAGGCTGCCCGCGCCGGGCTGGGCTCGGCGGAGTGGGAGGCGGCCTGGGCGGCGGGCCGGGGGCTGTCGACGGAAGCGGCGGTGGCCCTGGCGCTGGAGGACGCCGCCGGCCGAGGACTGTGAGCGCAAGCCTGAGCGAAATCAGGCGGGCAACGCGGCGCGCCGATCATGCCGCCAATCATCCGATTGAAACTTTCCTTCACACGGTGATATATTGTCAGTGCCGTCTCGCCGGCTGTGTGCCCCCCCTCACACGGCTGGCGGGACGGCACTGCTTTGACTGCCCTGGCATGCGTCCGCGGCGGTGGACCGGTCGCCCTACGGCGAAGCAGGGGGTCTCCTAGCCGGCCAGCGGCTGAATGGAGTCCGCGTGTGACCAAAATCATCCCGTGACGCCGGCAGATGAACCCGGCGCCGAGATCGCGTTGGACCTGGACGGGCCGCCCGACCACGGGGCGGCGCTGCGCCGCCTGTCGCCCGCGCCGCCTCAGCCGGCCGCCACCCCCTCGCCATACACCAGCAGCGCCTGCACGGTCGCCTCGTCGCGCCCCTCCGCGTACACCCGCAGCACCGGCTCGGTGCCCGACGGCCGGATCAGCAGCCACGAGTCGTCGTCCAGCAGATACTTCACCCCGTCGCGCTGCTCGACCGCCGCCACCCGCCGGCCGTCGATCTGGGCCGGCGCGCCATCGGTCAGCCGGCGGGTCATATCGGCCTTCGCCACCGGCAGCGCCAGCCGCAGGTCCTTGCGCGCATAGTGCGCCGGGCCGACCTCGCGCAGCAGGTCGGCGACCAACTCCCCCAGCGGCGCCCCGGCCGCGCTCACGATCTCCAGCAGCAGCAGCCCCATCAGCACCCCATCGCCCTCCGGGATGTGACCCAGGATGCTGATGCCGCCCGACTCCTCGCCCCCGATCAGCACCGGCCCGGCCAGCATGTGGTCGGCGATGTGGTTGAAGCCCACCGGCGTCTCGTGGCACGGCAGCCCATACTTGGCCGCCAGCCGGTTGACCATGCGCGTCGTCGAGACCGTCTTGACCACCGCGCCCGTCAGCCCGCGCTGCTCCACCAGGTACTTCAACGCCAGCGCCATGATCTTGTGCGGGTCCACAAACTGGCCGCGGCCGTCCACCGCCCCAATGCGGTCGGCGTCGCCGTCGGTCACCACCGCCAGGTCGCCCAGCCCGGCCGCGATCGCCCCAAAGGTCGCCCCCAGGAAGCGCGCGATCGGCTCGGGGTGCACCCCGCCGAAGCCCGGGTTCATCTCGCCGCGGATCTCGGTCACCTCCACGCCCGTGCCTTGCAGCAGGCCCTTGATCACCCCGCGCCCCGAGCCATACATCGAGTCGACCACCAGCCGCTGCGGCCGGCGGGCGATCACGTCGAAATCGATCAGCGCGCGCAGGTGGTCGCCGTAGGCGCTGTTGGGGTTGAAGCGCGTGATGCCGCCGCCGGCCACCGCCTGGTCGTAATCCATCAGGTTGGGGCCGCGCGCCCGGGCCTCGTTGTCGGCCAGGAACACCTCCACCCGCCGGCATTGCTCGGGCAGGGCGCTGCCGCCGTAGGCGGCCTTGAGCTTCAGCCCGTTGTAGCGCGGCGCATTGTGCGAGGCGGTGATCATCACCCCGGCCGCCGCCCGGGCGTGCCGCACCGCGTGCGAGACCGTCGGCGTCGGCGCGTCGGCGTGCGTCAGCCGCACCCGGAAGCCGTTGGCCGCCAGCACGCGCGCCACCTCGGTCGCGAAACGGTCTGACAGAAAGCGCGTGTCGAAGCCCACCACCATCAACCGCGGGTCGCAGTCGGCCGGCGCCCCGTGCGCGCACCAATCGCCGGCCGACACCGTGTCGGCCACGGCCTGAGCGACCTGGCGCAGGTTGTTGAAGGTGAAGGTATCGGCGATCACCGCTCGCCAGCCGTCGGTTCCAAAGTGGATGGTCATCGTGAGTGCGTGTGTCCGTGGGTGTGTGAGTGGGTGAGTGAGTGCGTATGCGGGTGTGATCGATTGAACGTTTGGGCGCCAAGGCGGATCTGGAAGATGCGCGACGCTGCCCGCGATTATAGCCGAGGGCGGAGGCGCAAGGCGTTGAGGAAACATGAACCCGGCGGCGGCCGTGGGGTGCCCCCCGGCTAGCGAAAGTGAAAAACCGGCTGGGGCCGGTTGGTTGCCGCAGCGCCGTGCCTCCCTAGCCCGGTTCAGCGGGTTTCGTGCTCTTGCTAGCCGGGCGCTTCAGCGCTCGGCGGTCGCTTCGCCACCAACCGCTTCGGCGCCGTCAGCTCCTAGGCCACGTTGATGTAGATCGCCAGGTCGTCGTCCGGGATCCGGCTCAGCTCGATCCCCACCCAGCCGCGCGCCCCCACGTAGGGCGGCCGGAAGAAACAGGCCGGGTCGCGCTCGATCAAGCTGGCCTGCACCCCCGCCGGCACCGGCAGCCAAACCGCCACCCGGCCGTCGCCGTGGTGGTGGTTGGCGAACATCACGAACACCTTCTTGTGGACGAAGAACGTCGGCTCGCCGTGCGACAGGCGCTCACTCGTCTCGGGCAGCGCCAGGCACAGGCGGCGGACGCGGTGGCGCGGGGTGGTGGGCATGGATCGTTACCGAGCCCAGTCTACCGTCTGGAGGTCCTCAAAGTCGGCAAAGTCGGGCAGGTTGCGTGTCACCAGGATCAGCCCGTTGGTGATTGCCACCGCCGCGATCTGGCCATCGGCAAAGGCGGGAGTCTTCCCGGCCGCCATCAACCGCGCCCGTTCGGCCGCATGCCATTCGGCCGCCCGCGCCTCGTAGGGCAGCACCGGCATTGTCGCGCCCACAACCTCGTCCAGAAAGTCTTCAATCGCCGACCGCTTCGCTCCCGGCGGCAGCCGCCGGCAACCGAACCACAGCTCGTGCCACACCACGGCCGCAACCGCGATTTCGGCCTCGTGGGCCTGCAGCTGCCTTAGGACCGTGGCGCTCGGGCGGGGCCGCAGAGGTTCGGAGACGATGTTGGTGTCGAGCAGGAACCGCGCGCTCACCAGTCCACCTCGCGCCCGGTAGACCGGTCGCGCACGTCCGCGAACACCTCCGGCTGGATGTTCAGCTTCGACAGGCGGTGACTTCGCCGAAAGCGCTCGTAAGCGTTCCAGAAATCCCCGCGCGGCTCCGTCAGGCGGCGGTAAGCGCGCATCGACACCAGCATCGCCACCGGCTCGCCGCGCCGCGTCAATTCAATGAGTTCCTGCTGCTCCAGCTCGTGGACCAGCGCAGCCAGATTGTGTCGCGCTTCCGCAATTGAGTATTTCCGGGCCATGTTGGCCTCCCCGACGTAAGATAGCCATCTTGATAGCTATTTTAAGGTCAGGCGCACATTTGTCAAGCAGCGGCAGTCTGCGTCTGCAAATTGATACAATCTCCCCCATGCACACCCGCATCACCCCCCGCCGCGTCCCAACCCCCCTCGCCGGCCAAGTCGCGATCGTCACCGGCGCCTCGTCCGGCATCGGCGAAGCCGCCGCGCGCGAGTTCGCCCGCGCCGGCGCCGCGGTGGTGCTCGCCGCCCGCCGCGCCGAGCGGCTGCGCGCCCTGGCCCTGGCCATCGAAGCCGAGGGCGGCGCGGCCCGGGGTGCCGGGGAGCCGTCGCCGGGGGGTGAACCCCCCCGCTACCAACAGCAGCAAACCGGCTGAAGCCGGTTGCCAACCCTGACACCATCCCACCCGCCAGCGTGCAGGGCTTCGCGGCTTGGCTAGCCGGGCGCTTTGCGAAGCACCCCCTGGAGGCAGCGGCCCGCGGCCCGGCCTCACCGCCCCCGATACTCCGTCGCGAACTGGCACGTCAGGTCCAGGTACCGGTTGCCGTACGTCACACCCGGCTCGATGGCCGTGCCCTCCACCCACTCGTTGAACGACTTCACCAGTAGGAAGTCCCCGCCGGTCTGCGCCGTGACGGCGAAGGTCTCGGCGTAGTACGCCCCGTCGCGGCGGTCGCGGGCGAAGGGCGGCGCGGGCACGCGGAAATCGTTGGGCACGTTGCCGGCGCGGGTGTCGTCGTAGCCGGGCGCGATGCTGTCGGCAAAATACAGCCCGCCCAGCGGCAGGCTGGCGCGCTGCTGCGCCTCCAGCGCCCGCAGCAGGCCGGCAAAGCGCGGCTGCTTGAGCCACGACTGGGGATAATCGCGGTGATCGATGCGGTACACATACAGCCCTTCGAACAGCGGGTTATAGCTCGTCGCCAAACCCTCGGCCATCCACACGCTGGCGTGGTTGGGGTCCAACTGCTGGCGCAGCCGCGTCCACCCGGCCAGCGCGGCCGCCTCGCCGCCCCATGGCAGCGCCATGTCGGTGAACAGCAGCAGCGGCCGCCCGCCCACGCGCATGTAGTTGGGGTGCCGCGCCCAGTTCTCGAGCACGTAGCCGATGGCCTCGGCCAGCGTCGCCTCGCTGGCGCCGGGCCAGGTGTTGGTCAGCAGCAGCGCCGCGTGGCGCATCGGCGTCCCGCGCGAGGCCGCCAGCAACTGCTCGAAGTTGCGCGTCGTCACCGGCTCGAACGGCCCATACCAGTGCGGCGCAAACCCGTCCAGGCAGGCGCGCTGCGCCTCGGCCAGGTGCCGCCGCAGAGTCTCGGGGCTCGACGACGAATACGGCCCGGCGGCGGGCAAGTCGAAGGTCTGCCGGCCGTCGAACGTGGCCGGGCTGTACCAGAGCATATAGTCGGCCAGCACGAACTTGGGCGTGCCCAGGTGGTTGAGCGCGGCCGGGTAGGGCGGCGGCAGCGCGGCCCGGTCGGCGCGGCCGCCGCCCGCCGGCGCCGGCAGCCGCACCACCAAACCCGGCGCCAGCCTGGCCGCCAGCGCCTCGGCCAGTTCCGGGCCGCCTGCGGCGCCCGCCGGCGCCAGGGCGTGCAGCCAATCGGCCCCGGCGTTGGCCGCCATCAGCGCTCGCGGCGGCACGCGCGCCCGCCGCGCCACCAGCCCCAGCGTGTCGCCCGCCTGCGCGACATACGTCTCGCCCGGACCACCCGACGGCGCCTCCCCGCTCGGCAGCGATCTGGCTTGCGCCTCTCCTGCCCCGCCCAGCAGACCCAGCAACAGCGCCAGCCGCGCGAACACGTGGGCGGCGTCCACAATCTTCCGCATAGTGAGCGGAATTATACGGAAAGACGCGGTATTATCCACCCGGTCCCGGCCGGCTCGCCGGGCACAAGCAGCGTGCCGGCCGCCCGTCTACTATCTCCTAACCGCGCGAGCAGCCCGAATCCGCTAGAATGTAGGTCTCATGCTCCCGATCTAGACGATCGATCGCCGCGCTCTCGCTCTAGCTTGACACCCTTCCCAATTCGCCCTAACCGCCGCTTCCGCCCGATGTGTGTTGCGCGCCCGCGCCGCCCTGGCGCTGGGTGCTGTTCGCCGTGCGCCCACCACCCAACAGGAGACCGCCAATGAAGACCACGACGCTGTACCGGCTGCTCGCGCTGGGTATGATTACCGGCGTGTTGTTGGCCACCTTCGGGGCCGCCGCCGCCGCGCCCCCGGGCACGATCAACGTCCAGATCCTGGCTCTCAACGACTTCCACGGCAACCTCGAGCCGCCCTCTGGCTCGAGCGGCCGCATCGGCACGGTCACCGCCGGCGGCGTCGAATACCTGGCCACCCACGTCCGCCAGCTCGAAGCGGCCAACCCCAACACCGTCGTGGTGGCCGCCGGCGACCTGATCGGCGCCACGCCCCTCCTCTCGGCCCTCTTCCACGACGAGCCCACCATCGAAGCTATGAACGCGATCGGCCTCGACTTGGCCGCCGTGGGCAATCACGAGTTCGACGAGGGCATCTATGAGCTGCTGCGCATGCAGCGCGGCGGCTGCCACCCCGTGGACGGCTGCCAGGACGGCGACCCCTTCGACGGCGCCAGCTTCAGGTACCTGGCTGCCAACGTCACCTGGAGGGACCGCGGCATCAAGCCCAACACCGTCTTCGCCCCCTTCAAGATCCGCGCCTTTCGCGGCGTGCGCATCGCCTTTATCGGGATGACTCTGGAGGGCACACCCCTGATCGTCACCCCCTCGGGCATCTCGATGCTCGACTTCCACGACGAGGCCGACACGGTCAACGCGCTGGTGCCCATGCTCAAGCAGAAGGGCGTCGAAGCCATCGTGGTCCTCATCCACGAGGGCGGCTTCCCCACCGGCGCCTACAACGAATGCCCCGGCATCTCCGGTCCCATCGTCGACATCGTCAACCGCCTTGACGACGAAGTGGACCTGGTCATCAGCGGCCACACGCACCAGGCCTACAACTGCGTCATCGACGGCATCCCCGTCACCAGCGCGGCTTCCTTTGGGCGCCTGGTGACCGATATCGATCTGACGCTCGACCGCGCCAGCGGTGAAGTCACCGGCGTCAGCGCCAACAACGTCATCGTCACCCGCGACGTGCCGCTGGCCGCCGACCTGACCACGCTGATCGGCAAGTACCGCGCGCTGTCGGCCCCGCTGGCCAACCGCGTCATCGGCACCATCACTGGCGACATCACCCGCACCAACAACGCCGCCGGCGAATCGGCCCTGGGCGACGTCATCGCCGACGCGCAGTTGGCCGCCACCACCCCGCCCGAGCTGGGCGGCGCCGTCGTCGCCTTCATGAACCCCGGCGGTATCCGCGCCGACCTTACCTTCGCCCAGATCAGCGGCGGCGAGCAGCCCGGTGAGGTCACCTACGCCGAAGCCTTCACCGTGCAGCCCTTCGGCAACAGCCTGGTGACCATGAGCCTGACCGGCCAGCAGATCAAGGACCTGCTCGAGCAGCAGTGGGTGACCAACCGCATCCTGCAAGTCTCCAACGGCTTCGCCTACACCTGGAGCGCCTCGGCCCCGGTCGGGTCCAAGGTGTCTGGCGTTACGATCGGCGGCGCCGCTATCGATCTGGGCGCCACCTATCGCGTCACCGTCAACAGCTTCCTGGCCGACGGCGGCGACGGCTTTAGCGTGCTGGTCGGCGGGACCGACCGCCTGGGCGGCGCGGTCGACGCCGACTCCATGACCGATTACTTCGCGGCCAACTCGCCCGTTGCCCCCGGCCCGCAGAACCGCATCAGCATGGTGCCGTAGGCTCGGCGCCGCGCCAACCAGAAAACGCGCCGCCGGGCGTCTCGCCCGGCGGCGCGTGTTAAAGGCGGCCACCCCATGGCCCGGCGCCCCGCGGCGCGGGCGCCGTGTGCTCCGTCCTATCCGCGCCATCGGAGTGCGCTCGCGCTACGCCCCCCGCATCAGCCGCGCCCCGGCCGCCTGCGCCGCCCGCCAATACGCCAACAGCCGCTCCTCGGCCTGGGCCGCCTCCACCAGCGCCGCGTAGCGCAGCACCGCGCCCTGCCAGCCGCGCGTGTGCCAGG
>JADLEU010000137.1 GCA_020845955.1 Anaerolineales bacterium | reverse complement strand
TCGCCTGCTGGCTGGCCCGCGTACAATCGACGATGCCTTCATTACCTTCCGCTACGCCCGCAATCTGTTGGCCGGCAGCGGCCTGGTCTTCAACCCGGGCGAGAACGTGCTCGGCACAACGACCCCCCTGTACGCCTTTTTGCTCGCTGGCATCGCCAGCATTTCTCGGTCGGAGAATTATCCCTGGCTTGCGCTTTTGGTCAATTCGCTCGCCGACGCCGTCACCTGCCTGCTGTTGGTGGGGCTGGGCCGCGACCTGTGCGGGCGTCGCCTGATCGGCATGCTGGCAGGCCTGTTGTGGTCCATCGCCGCCATGAGCGTCACCTTCGCGATCGGCGGCATGGAGACCTCTGTCTTCGTTCTCTTGTTGACGGCGACCGCGCTGGCCTATGTCCGCGACCGTACCCGCCTGGCCGCCCTGCTGGCCGCGCTGCTGCTGCTGACCCGTCCTGACGGCGCGCTGCTGGTCTTGCCCCTCATGCTCGACCTGGTGCTGCGCCGAGCACGGGCGCGCACTTTTCCCTTGGCCGAAGCGGGCCTGTTTACAGCCGTCCTTGCGCCGTGGGCAATCTTCGCAACGGCGTTCTTCGGCTCGCCGGTGCCCCACTCCATCACGGCCAAGGCCCTGGCCTATCGGCTGCCCCCGACGGCGGCCCTGGTTCGCCTGCTTCAGCACTACGGCACGCCTTTCTTTGAGCAGGATGTGCTGGGTAGGCTGTGGCCGCTTGCTGGGGTGCTTTATCTTGTCCTGAGCCTGGTGGGCGGCCTGGCCGCGGTGCGCCGCAACAGCCGCTCATTGCCCGTCGTAATCTTTCCGTGGGTCTACCTGGTGGCCTACGCCGCGGCTAACCCCTTGATTTTCCGGTGGTACCTGGCCCCCCCGCTGCCGTTCTACTTTCTCTTGATTTTGATCGGCCTCTACGCGGTTTTCCGCGACGTTGCCCGGTCCGTGCGCCTCGCCCGGCCCGCGCTGCGCGCTGGGTGGGCCACGGCGCTGGCGGCTGGGATGCTTGGCGCCATGTCGCTCAACCAGTGGACACTGCGCCCCGACCACGGACCCGTTCGGCCGGCCCCGCGCATGGCCTGGCATGAACTCGAGTTGCTGTACACCACCGTGGCAAAGGCCCTGGCCCCACGGTTGACGCCGTACACGATCGTCGCGGCCGGCGATGTCGGCGCCCTGGGCTATTACTCCGGCGCCCGCATCCTGGACACGGTCGGGTTGATGTCGCCAGAGGTAACCGCCTACTACCCGCTGGATCCGGCCCTCTATGTCATCAACTACGCCATCCCGCCCGACTTGATCCTAGACAAACAGCCTGACTACGTCGTGCTGCTCGAAGTCTACGGGCGACAAGGCCTGCTGCGCGACGGGCGCTTTCTGGAGGCCTACAGCCTCGCTCAGCGCCTCGAAACCGATATCTACGGCAGCCGAGGCCTGCTAATTTACCACCGGGACCAGCGATGACCGGCCGCCTGCCTGGCCTGTGGTCCGTCCCCATCTGGGCCGGCTGGCTGCTGATTGCCATCTGGGCCCTGTTCACCCTGCCGCAAGTTCCCTTCCATCCTGACGAGGCGACCCACATCTTCATCAGCCAGGACTTCGACCGCCTGTTTTCCCAGGGCGACTTGGCTGGAGTGACCTGGCAGGCTTCGGACGCCTCATCCGCGGTCCTGCGCTACCGCCTGCTCGAAGCCCCCTTGTCGCGTTACCTCATCGGCGGGGGCCGAGCGCTTGGTGGCCACGGCTCAGTCCAACTGCCAGCCGACTGGGACTGGTCTGGCACCTGGGCCGACAACGGCCGCCTCGGCGCCCTGCCCCATCCGGATCTGCTCCTGGCCAGCCGGCTGCCAGCCGCCGTATTGACCATTCTCTCGCTGCTGCCGCTCTTCGCCATCGGTCAGCACCTGGGCGGACGATTGGCAGCCTTTGGTGCGGTCTGCCTGTATTGCCTCAGCGGCGTAGTCTGGCTGCACGGCCGCCGCGCGATGAGTGAAGGCCCGCTTCTGTTCTTCTCGCTGCTGGCCTTCTGGATCGCGCTGCGCTGGCCTCGCTGGCCGCTGGTCGTGGCCGCAGGCGCCGCCCTGGCAGGGTTGGCCAAGCTCACCGGGCTCAGTCTCCTGCCGCCTACTGCCTTGGCGGTTCTCACTGCTCCGCCGCTCGGGCCGGGCCGCGCTGCTCCCGGGCGCAGCCGGATTGGCGCCCTGGCGGCCTTTGCCGTAGCCTTTGCCTTGCTGACCTGGGCCCTCAACCCCAGTTTGTGGTCCAGTCCCCTCTCTGGCCTGCGTGCTATGGCCGCCGCGCGGCAGACCCTGCAGGCCAGCCAGACGGCTGAAATCCAGGCCGCCGGCGCCAGCCTGGCGCTGGCTACCCCGCCGCGCCGCGCCTTGGCCATGCTGTACCATAGTTACTGGGCACCGCTGGCCTATTGGGACATCCCCAACTACGCAGCCGATACAGCCGCGGCCGAGGCCCTCTACCAGCAGTCCTGGTTGAACCGCGGCTGGCGCGCCCCGACCGCGGCTGGCGCGCTGCCGGCCGGCAACCTGGTCCTGGCCATCAGCCTGCTCGGTTTGGCTGCCGGCCTATATCGTCTGCTGCGGCCCTCAACGCAGACAGGACACCCAGAACGGCTGGCGCTAGCGCTGCTCGCCGTGTGGACCCTGGCCACGATTGCCGGGCTGTTCGCCGTCACAATTGCCTGGCAGCGCTACTACCTGCCTCTGATTCCCCTGCTGTGCCTGTGGGCTGGCTATGGCCTGCGCGCCCTGGTCCAGGCTTGGCGGCGCCTGCGCGATCCAGCGGCTCGACCCAGGCCGCGGTCAGCTCCGACCGCCTGAGCCGCTCAGCCGTCGCCAAACCGCTGTAGACCCGCCGCCTGCCTGGCAAACTGGTAGATGAATTTCGGATTGTAGATCAGATAGCGCCGCCAAAGCCGGTGCGGGTTGGTCAGCAGCCGAAAGAGCCACTCCAGCCCACTGCGCTGCATCCAGCGCGGCGCCTGGGCCTGTCCACCGGTGAAAAAGTCGAACGCCGCGCCCACACCCACCAGCAGGGGCGCCGTTAGGCGAGACCGGCAGCGGGCCATCCACAGATCCTGCTTGGGCGACCCCAGACCCACCCATATGACGTCGGGCTGAACACGGTTGATGCGCTCCAACAGGTCGCCCTCTTCCTGCTCGCTCAAGGCCCGAAACGGAGGGCTGGCGGCGCCGGCCACGAGCAGGCCGGGAAAGCGCTGGCCCAGCGCGCTCGCCAGGGCCTCGGCGACGCCCGGACCACCTCCGAGATAGTACTGGCGCAGGCCGCGCTTGGCCGAGGCCGCGCTCAGCGCCAGCAGCAGATCGGGGCCGTACACGCGCCCTACCCCGGCGGCGCCCAGCCACCGCAGCGCCCATACGACCGGCATGCCATCCGGCGTGACCCAATCGGCGCCGTTGAGCGCTGCGCGCACCGCCGGCTGCTCGTAGCCCAGCATCAGGGTATAGGCCGGGCAGGTGCAGGCATAAGCGCGCCGCCCGGCCGCGATGGCGCGCGTCATTTCCGCCGTGGCAGCCGGCAGATCAAAAGCCGTCACCCGAATGCCCAGCACGTTGATGCGCTCGGCTGCGGCCCCGGTCAGGGTCCTCATCATGCCGTCCCAACCCTCATTACCTGGTGGTAGACGTTCTCAGTCAATTCAGCCAGCCGCGGCCACGAAAACCGCTCCCGCACTTTGGCCTGCCCGCGCGCCCCCAGGGCGGCGGCGCGGACCGGGTGCAGGAGCAGCTCGCTCAGACAGTCGGCAATGGCCAACGGCTCGGGCGGCACCAGGCGCCCGTCCTGGCCGTCTGCCACCACCTCGCGCAGCGCGGGGATATCGGCCGCGACCACGGGCTTGCCCAGGCTCCACGCCTCCGTATAGACCCCGCCAAAACTCTCCTGCGTGGAGGGTACGCACAGCACGTCACACGCCGCCAGGGCATCAGTCTTGGTCTGCAGGTCGACCGTATCCAGCTCCAGCACGCGCGCCTCGCGAACAGTCTCAAAGCGCCGGCATGAGTACGCCGTCCGCGGGCCGATGAAGGCGAGCCGAGCCTCGGGCACACGCTGCCACAGCCCAGGCGCCGCCTTGAGCAGCGCGTCCACGCCCTTGTACGCGTACTTCTGCCCCAAGAAGAGCACGACCGGATCGCTGCCGAGACGGTGCTCACGCCGGAAGCCAACCGGATCAGCTTCGGCCGCCAGCACTGGACCCATGCCGGTCACATAGGTGCGGTTTTCGGCAACTCCCAGCCCGGCCAGGATCCGCCGCTCAGCCTCCGTCAGCGCGACGACGGCATCGGCCTGGCGATAAAGGCGATGGTAGTGCCGGTGCAGCCAGCCCCCCCAGCGCGGGTGGTGTACCGGCGTCAGCACGAATGGAACATCGCGCTGGCGAGCCGCGCGCAGCGACGCATAGCTCAAGCCTTCACGCCCGATGCGGCAGTTGTGGATGAGATCGGCGCTGGCAGCCAGCGGAGCAAGCTGGTCTGCCAGCGCGGCGCTGATGCGGTCGATGGCCGGGCCTTGGAGCGCGTAGTAGGCGAGCACCCAGGGCGCCAGGCGGCACTGTTGCGGCGGCGCCAGTGCCAGGCGCCGCACGGCCACACCGTCGGCCTGATAGTCCTTCACTTCGCGCGGCGCCCGCAGCGTCGTGCCCAGCAGCCAGTCTGTCCGAATCGTGTCCCATTGCGCCGCGACCTGCACGTGATGGCGCTGATTGAGTTCGCGCGCGAGCTGGTGCATCAACAGTTGGGCGCCGCCCACGGCCGGGGGATAGGAGGTCAGACTGAGGAGCAGGTGCATGGCTGCCGCGCTTCCGGCGCTACCCGCCGCGCTGGCCATAGTACCGCGAGCGGGCCTGCCGCAGACGCTCGATCATCGAACCGGAGGCGAACGCTTCCAGCAGGCCGGTATAGACCCGCGGCAGGTCCGGCGCAATCCTGAGCGCCCGCAGAAACTCGCGGCGGGCAGCCGGCCTGTTACGATCAAACACGCGATAGTGGTGCCCGGTCATGACGTGCACGTTGGCCCGCAGGTGTCGTGCCCGATGCCTGATGAGCGGCCACGCTGCCGGGTCGCGCCGCAGCTTGGCATAGATCGCTTCCACCGTTGCTCCGATTCGGGCGGTGGGCTGCGACGTGCTGCGCCGCGCTTCCTGGGCGGTGATGCGGGCAACCACGGCCGGCACATAATCGAACTCGCTGTGGAAAGAGAGGCGCAGCCAGAAGTCCCAGTCCTCGAAGACGGGCAGCCCTGGATCAAAGCCGCCGACGGCCTCCCAGCAGCCCTGCCGCATCAGCACCGTTCCCATCGGCACGAGGTTGGCGAACAGCAGCCGCGCAAAACAACGACCGCGCAGTTTGGGTCTCCCCTGCTGGATATCCTCCCCACCAGGTCCTTGGAAGACCGCCCAGCCGTGCGCCGCGCCAGCTCGCGGGTTTCTGCCCAACTGCTCTTGCAGCCGAGCCAGGTTGCCAGGCAGCATTACGTCGTCCGAGTCCAGGAAAGCAACGAAACGGCCGTGAGCCTCGGCCAGCCCCAGATTGCGCGCTGCCCCCGGACCCTGGCGAGCCTGGCGCAGATAGCGGACGCGCGGGTCAGCCAGGCTGGAGCAGCTCTTGCGCAGGTCGACCTCGGAGCCATCGTCGACCACGATGAGCTCCACCTCCACGCCAGCCTGCGCCAGCACGCTCTGCGCCGCGGCCTCGAGTTCGCGAGGCCGGTTGAAGGTCGGGACGATGACGCTGACACTAGGCTGCATCAGAAGCGCGCACATTCCAGGCAGGCAGATTCAGCCGGTACGTGCTCTTGCGCAACAGCCATGGCTGGCGCGCCAAGCGCGCCGCCGCCTGGGGAATCAGCAGCCGCCCGCACAACTGCCAGAAGCGAGGCGTCAACGCCAGGCCTCGGTCGAGCCGGAGCGCCTGCCGCAGATGGCGCCAGGCCCGCCCGCCGTTCCAGTTGTCGCTGTAGAACAGGCTCAGTCGCAGGCTGGCCTCCATCAATTCGGTTTCCGCCAGCAGCCGCTGGCGGTCCTGCGCTTCAAGCGCGCCGGCATAGCGCTCGCTGACTCGCACGTGCTCATCCCGCCAGCGGACCCCCTGGCTGACGGTCTTGCTGGCGCCATGAATGCGGAACGCGGCTACCGGGCTGTTCAGGTAGAAGACCTCGGCGCCGGCCCTCAACAGCCGGCACAACCAATCGCGGTCAAATACAAAGCGCAAACCCTCATCCAGCGGCCCAGCCTCGGCCCACTTGTGGCGCGGCACATACAGGCCGGGCTGGTGCCAGTTGTTTTGTGCCTGCCAGAAAGCCACCAGGCTCTGCAGCGTAATGCCGTGCTGGCGCACCAACCAGCCCTTGGGCCAGCCGTCGACGAAGTTGATCACGTCGCCCGCCAGGATGGCCTCGGGGCGGGCGCGGTGCGCGGCGGCCAAACGTCGCAAGGCGCCCGGCAGCAGCACGTCGTCGCTGTTGAGCCAGCCCACCAGCGAGCCCGATGTGCGCGCGAAGGCCTTGTTAATCGCCGCGGCCTGGCCGGCATCCGGTTCGCTGACCCAATAGGCAACACGCGCGCGGTGCCGCCGTATGATGTCGACGCTCCCGTCCGTCGATCCGCCATCGACAATCAAGTACTCAAGCCGATCATAGTCTTGAGCCAGCACCGACTGAATCGTCTGCTCCAGGAACTTGGCCTGGTTGTAGGAGGGGGTGATGATCGAGATCAGTGGGTCTTCCATGGATTACGAAACCCGAAAGATTCGCCGTTGGTCGCCCGAGTGGCCACCCAGCAATGGCAACTGAAGCGCGGTCGCAGCGCCGGCCTGGCGCGCCGGATAGTCGGCTGGTGTCTCAGCGCTCATTGCCACATTAAGCGCCGGTGCCACAGGCTTGCCATCCCTTGACGCCAGCGGGGCCATCGAACTCCCGGTCGGAACTCCGGCCTGACCAAGCGCACGGCGCGCAGCTGTGACTGGAGGCAGCGCACATACGGCCGATAGACCGCCTCGCGAATGAGTAGCGTGTAGTTATAGCCGCGTTGCCAGAATATCCGCGTGCTCAGCGCGTAGAAATCGTGAAAGTGATAGAAGACGAGCGGTTGGTTGTCGACCAGCAGGTTTCCGTCCTTTATCCCGTAGCGGTAGTTATCCAGGTTCCATGGCGCCAGACCGGCGCCTACCTGCTCAAGCACGTGCACACCTTCAAAGCGTTCGGGCCAGTCGTCCAGGTACTTTTGATCGCCGAAGTAGCCGTCTTGCGGCCGGGCCGCACACACGGCAAGACAGGCGTTCTGCCACCAGCGGACGGCCGCCCAGCCGCGCTCGTCCTGTCGAAAGGCCGTGAGGCCCACGTTGTACTCGCCGCAGATCGGCGCTAGGTGGGCATGGGCGGGGGCGTAACGATGAGCGTGGATCACCACGGCGGCCTCGCCCGCCGCGGCCAGGATGGCCTCGGGCGAAGAAAAGAAGTACAGATCTGAGTCGACATAGGCGACGAGCTCACCCGCGCGCGCCTGTGCCAATACGTAGGTGACGAGCGTAGGAGTGCAGGTCCAAAAGTACTCAACCTGCGAGCGGTTGCCCCGGGCCTCGAGCAGCCGCGGTTCCCAGGCCTCCAGCGTGCCCAGCCGGATGCAGTGGACGCCGGGCTGATCCATTTCGATGAGCAAATCGTAGGTGAAATCATCCAGGCACAGCACCCACAGGCTAGGATCCGCAAGGTGCGTGCGCAGCGAACCCCACAAGGCCAGCCCCTTCACCAGGTACTGGCGGTCAAAATAGGTACAGAACGTCAGCCGTGGCACCGGGTATCCTAGCCGGGCGGCTGCCTAGACGCGGGGCAAAACAGGTAGCCGCGATACTGGCATTGCTCAGGCGCCCCGGCGATCCTGGGCTGCTCGCCGGTCACGAACTCCCGGACCAAGGTCAACTGCCCCCGCTGCGCTTGTTGCAGGAATTGCCGCCGATTCAAGCACCATGCCAGGTACTCC
This sequence comes from Anaerolineales bacterium, assembly GCA_020845955.1. Taxonomy (GTDB): domain Bacteria; phylum Chloroflexota; class Anaerolineae; order Anaerolineales; family UBA6663; genus JADLEU01. The sequence goes on along the minus strand of JADLEU010000137.1, from coordinate 19,120 downwards.
GTATTGTAACCATAGGCATATGGGCGCTGCACAAACACGAACGAATCCGCCGTGGGCACGATCGGCAGCCGGGTGACAAACAGCCTTCCGCGCGTGGCGCCGGCCAGCCGCTGGAGCACCGCCTCCCAATCCGGGGAATAGTGCAGCGACGCGCTGGCGAGCACCAGGTCGTACTGGCGATTCAGGCACGTGTCGTCGCTATAGAAGTGTTGATCGGGGAGGAATTGCTGGCCATAGGCCGCTAGCCCCGGCAGGTCCTTGCTGTGATAGTCGAGCTCGAGGTCGGGCGCCAGGGCCCGGCTGAGCAGATAGTAGTGACCGATTCCCCCGCCCCAATCCAGCATGGAGAGCGATGCCTTGTGCTGCGCCGTTGTCAGCAGGGCATAGGCGAAGCTCATCAAGGTATTGTGGAAGATCAGGTCGGCGCGTTCGGTCTGAAACGCTTCCGGCGAGATCACGAACGGTTCAGGTCCCTCCAAGCGTTTGACAAACCCTGGCCAGCGCGCTTTGTACGCCTCCAGCACCTCGGGCACGCCCCAGCCTCTGGGACGCTCCTGCGCCGCTGGAGCCGGCCAATGATCGGAGACGTACTGCCATTCTTCCGCCGTCAAGCGGTCACGCCAGCGTTTCAGCAGCCGCCAGACGACCGGCGGGGTGAGGTCCCGCAAGAGCGCCTTCATCGCAGCGCCTGGTTCCCTGCCGGCCGCCAACCCGTCGCTCAGCGCGTGGCCAGCGGCAGGTAGACCTGCGCTCCGTCCGGCCCCACGCCCGGCGTGCCAACGAAGTCAACGTTGAGTGCGTCAAGCGGCAGGGTCATCGTCCGTTGGGTCGGGGTGAAGAAGTAGCCGCTCAGAATGGGAGTTACCGTATAGGTCCCAATCGACAGGCCGCTGAACGTGTAGTATCCGCCCGCATTGCTCGTGGCGCTGGCGCCGCCGTTCAGGCGCAAGGCAACGCCGGCAATGGGCTCAAGATCGACCGGGTCGCCATTAGTGACCCTGCCCTGGATGGAATAAGTAGTTGGCCCTTGCGAAGGGCTGCCGCGCCAGGGGGAGAAGTCCACGTAGTCGCTGACCGGCGCGCCCTGCCCGCCAGCATTCAGCGTGGGGTGGTAAGGCCCGGTGTCGTGTCCCCACCAGTTCATGGTTGCCGTGATCGTCGAGGCGGTCGAAAGATGATTGAAGCCCATTGGCCCGGCGCTGCTGCCGTACAGGTCGTTGTCTGTGACCGTGATCAGCAGCCGCCCGTTGCCGCTGCCGGTTGTGCCCAGCATGTGGGTGCCGTTGTTGACGAAAACGTTGCCGTGTATCGAGGAGGTGACATCGCCGTTCGTGTGCGCCCGGAAGGAGAGGCCGACGGTGTTCTCAAGGAAATAGCTGCTTGAGACCTCGGGATAGATGCTCGAGCCGCCGGGTCCGGCGTAGTAGATGTGAACCCCCTCAGCCGCATACTTGACCACGGCATGCTCGAACAGGGTATTGCTGCCCTCCAGGTAGATGGCCCGCCAATCGCCTCGCGCCGGTGAGCTGCCGGCGCCATCGGCGTTGGTGTCGCCGCCGGCCGTGTCATCTTTGTAGGAGGTGAACAGCACGGGCAAGCTTGGGGTTCCGAGCAGATCCAGGTCGCCAAAGACGTCGAGATAGCGGGCGCTGTCGAGTTTGACCACGGCGCCCGGCGGCAGGCTGACGCTTGCATTGGCCCCAATACGGACATCCGCCGTCGCCAGCAAGCCATTCACGATTACGGGGAAGTTCCCGACGACCACGTAGGGCATATTGGCCACATTGGCGAGCGTCCCGGCGCCGTTGAAGGACCCTGCCAGACCAATCGCCGGATGAGTGTTCCCGGCAAAGACGTTGCCCGTCACGAGCGTCGGGGGCCCGGCTGCCTCCAGGGCCGGCGCAAGCTGTCCCAGTGCGACCTGTGCCCGGCTGGGCATTACGTCAACGCCCTGCGCGGGCAGGACCGGCGCTGGCTGAGATCCGCTGGTGAGGCGCTTCTGGCCCACCTGTTTGAGCGTCAAGGTGCCCGAGTAGACCGGATAGCCCGTGCCGCCCAGGTAAATGGGCAAACCTGAGTGATTGGTAAAGGCGTTGTCCGCGAGAGTCGGCAGCGCGGCGCCGCTTGACGACGGATGCGCATACGTCGCCAAGCCGTAACCATTCGCGTCGAAGGTGTTGTCGTGAATGAGCGACGTGATGTTGCCCTGTCCCGACCCCGGCGTTTGCGAGTCGTAGCCGATGGCCAATAGCGCCCCGACCAGGTTCTGGATCAGCGAATTGTGAGCGATCTCCGGGAAGAGGTTGGTATTGGCCGGTCCCTCGTAGTACACGCTGACGCCCGCCGTCGAGTATTTGACGACCGCATAGTCAAAGACCGTGCCAGCGCCATAGAGCCAGACAGACTTCCAATCCGCGGCCGCCGGCACGGTCGCGCTGCCGTCCGCATTGGTGTCCCCGGCGTGCGCGTCGTCGCGGTAGGAAGTGAAAATGACCGGCGCTGTCGCGCCGGTGCTCTGTAGATTCAGCGGGCCGAAGACGTGCAGGTAGCGGCCCGAATCGAACTTCAGGACTTCGCCGGCCGGCACGTTGACCGACGCGGCCAGATTGATGAACACATCGTCCAGGATCACGTACGGCATGTTGTTGATGATCGGCCAGGAGCCGCTGTCGTTGAACCAGCCCCCCAGCGCAATCGCCGGATGGACGTTGCTGGCGAAGGTGTTGCTAATGTAGGTCGGAAAGGCGCTGCCGCCCAGGTAAATGGGAAAGCCGGAGTGCTGGCTAAAGCTGTTGCCGCGCAGCGTCGGAAAGGAGGTATAACCGTCCTCGTCGTCGGTAGCCGTCCCCAGTCCATAGGTGTTGTTTGTGAATGTGTTGTTTTGGATCAGGGAGGTGATGAAGTTGCGGCCGGCGTACAGGAAGACCCCGTAGGTGTTCTCGGTAAAAGTATTGCTGATAATCGTGGGTGACAGCAGGTCGCACGAGCAGGCGGTGTAGACGTCCACGCCATGCGTCGAGTATTTGACCGTGGCGTAGTCAATGGTCGTGCCATTAGCCTCCAGGTAGATCGCGTCCCAGTCGCCGCGCGCCGGCTGCGTGGCCCCGCCGTCGGCGTTTGTGTCCCCGGCAACCGTGTCATCCCGGTACGACGTGAACACGATCGGGGCCGTGGCGCCCGTGCTCAGCAGGTTCAGGGTGCCCGACACACCCAGGTACTTGGTCAGTTCGAACTTCAGCACGGTGTTGATGGGCAGGCTGATGACGGCGCCGGTCTTGATCCGCGTGTTCTCGACTACCACGTAGGGCATGTTATTGACCAGCGTCCAGGCGCCGCTGGCATTGAAGTTGCCGCCCAGGCCGATCGCGGGGTGTATGTTGCTCGAAAAGGTGTTGCTGATGTAGACCGGGAACGCGCTACCGCCCAGGTACAGCGGGAAGCCCGAATGGGAGTTGAACGAATTCGACTGCAGCACCGGGTAGGATGTGCCCCCGCCTGGCCCGTTCGTGGCGGTGCCAAGGCCATAAGTGTTGCTGAAGAAGGTGTTCTGACGGATGAGCGAACCGATGTTGCCATTTCCGGCATATAGGTAGACGCCATAGACGTTGTCAGTAAACGTCGTGCTGGTGATTGGCGGCGAAATGGTCACTCCGGTCGTGTTGTAGACAGACAGTCCATGATCAGCGTACTTGACCACCGCAAAATCAAACTGCGTGCCGCTGCTTCCCAGGTACACGCCGTCCCAGTCTCCTCGCGCCGGCAGCGTCGCGCCGCCGTCGCCGTTCGTATCACCGGCGTAAGCATCGTCTTTGTACGACGTAAATACGGTCGGGACCGTTGCTCCGCTGCTCTGCATGATCAATGTGCCGTAGGCGTTTAAGTAGCGTCCGGGCGCGAATTTCACGACCGTCCCGACCGGCAGCGTCAGCGTGGCCGTCGTCGTCAGGGTCGTGTTCCCGTCGACAACGTACGGCATGTCGTTGACCAGCGGCCAACTGCCGCTGTGTTTGAACACCCCGCCCACGCCGATCGCGGGGTGCAGGTTGTTGCTGAACGTGTTCCCGCCGTAGAGCGGATAGGCCGTGCCATCCAGGTAGATCGGGAAGCCCGAGGTCGTGTTGCTGAAGGTGTTGGTCATCACCTGCGACGTGATCTTCCCCGCGCCGCTGCTGTAGAGATACAGCCCATATTGGTTCCGATCGAAGACGTTGTTGGAAACGACGGGCGTAAAATCGCCGGCGCCGATGTGGTAGACCCACACGCCCCGTTCGGCAAAGCGGACAACGGAGTGCTCGAACACGGTCGTGCTGCTCTCCAGGTAGACCGCGTTCCAATCGCCGGGCGCCGGCCCGAGCGTGCACGCCGGGCACAGGCCGTCGCCGTTCGTGTCACCGCCATAGGCGTCGTCCCAGAACGAGGTAAACACCGTCGGCGAGGTCACCGCCGTGCTCTGAAGATCCAGGGTGCCCGACACCGACAGGTATTTGCCGCGATCGAACTTGATGATCGCCCCTACCGGCACGGTGACGACCGCGCCGGCATTCACCGAGGTGTTGCCAATGACGACAAACGGCATGTTGTCTACCACGGTCCAGGTGCCGCTCGTCCGGAAGGCCCCGCCCAGCGCGATGGCCGGATGCGCATTGGTCGTGAAGGTGTTTCCGCTGTAAGTGGGAAAGGCGGTCCCAGCCAGGTAGATTGGAAAGCCCGTGTGGTTGTTGAAGTGGTTATTGGTCAGGAGGGGCGTGGCGGTGCCCAGGGACGGGACAGAGGCGCTGACCACCACGCCAAAGGTGTTGTGCGCAAAAGCGTTGTCGTGCATGTTGGGCGCAACACCACCCGCCGCGCCCATGTATAGGTAACTGCCGTAGATGTTGTCAACAAAGGCATTGTTGGCAATCTCCGGCGAGAGAGTCGTGCCTGTGACGTTGTAGACACTCAGACCGCGCGCGCTGTACCTCACAACAGCGTCGTGAAACGTGCTCAGGCCGTTCTCCAGGTAGATCGCTTCCCAATCACCCGGCGCGGGCTCGGTGCTGTTCAGGTCGCCGTTCGTGTCCCCGCCCACGCTGTCGTCGCGCAGCGACGTGAAGATGACCTCGTTGTCGGGCGAGCCTTCCAGTACCAGGGTGCCAAACACGTCCAGGTATCGCCTCATATCGAATTTGACGATGACGCCAGCCTCGATCGTCAGGGTAACGCCTGACTGGACCTGAACATGCGACAGCACGACATAGACATTTCCGGCCGTCCAGGTCGTATCGGACGAAATCGAGCCGCCCACAACAATGTCCGCAGCCGCTGCCGGGGCCGCCATGACGCCCAGCGATCCGATCAAGATCGCGCCCGCCAGGCCAAATCGAACAGCGCGTTCGAGCTTGCGCGGCAGCCGGCCGAAAGTGCCGGTCATCGGCGCCTCACCGTCATCTGGACCTCCATTGAGGACAGGCAGCAAGCGGCTGCATCCATAGATCCGGTCAGTGGCGCAGCGCCCGCAGGCTGTTTTTCAACTTCTGGACGACATACAGCCTTCGCTGGGCCGATTGGCGGGTCGCCTTTTGCCAGAGCGCGGCGCAGCCGGGATGCTCAACCGCTTCAGGCCATCTCTCTGGCAGCGGCGGGCACGGCTGCAGAGGCGGGTTCGACCACCAGGTGCCGTCCTTGGCATTCGTCGCCTCTCGACCAAAACCAATATGCTCCACCAGGCTTCGTGCGGGGCGCAGGCACAGACCACCGCGCAGGATGTGCAGGTAGAGCCAACGAACCGCCCAGATATTGCGCTGCCGCTCCTCTTCAGCCATCGCCGGCAGGTCAGCGCCATAGCGCGCGGGGTCAATGCCCTGCTGCCGGCATTGGCGGATAAGCGCCAGCGCGTCCATTTCCATGCCCTGCCACGCCCGCTGCCACGTCCCCCATACTAGGCACTCGGCGCGCCCGTCGAAATAGGCTGGGCCCCCGATGGCCGGCGGCGTAACCCGCGGGTGGTTCCACCCAGTTACGCTCATCACCTTCGGCTCCGAGCGATAGTGGTTCAAAGCCGCCGCAAGGAACTGGTAGGTGCCGGGCACACAGATGAGATCATCTTCGAAGATGATCGCCGCTGCGTGCTGGGCCAAGACTTCGGACACCCCGGTCAGGATCGAAATGCCCAACCCCAAGTTCCGCGGCCGCTCAACCAAGCGAACCTCACACCAGTCCACGGAGCGCAGTATTTCCCGGACCGAGCTCACGGCGGGCGCGGCCTCGGGTGTGCGCGGGCCATCGCTGAAGACGCACAACTCGGGCACCGCGTCCAGCCGTAGGCACTCGAGGGTGCGCTGCAAGTGATTGGGCCGGTTGTAGGCAAACAATACCACTGGGATCCTGCCGCCCATTACGCCCGTTGCCCTTCTCCGCTCCCGAACGCCTCCAGCGTTTGCAGCTGGCCGTCCAGCCGGACAATGTGCGCGTTCTGGCGCTCAAATCGGCGCGGCTCAATGGGCCGGGCCGGCCGCAACGCATAGGACGCGCCCCCCAGCCGCACCCCGGCCGAACGCGGGCCGGCCCACGGCCGATCGGCAGCGCGCCGGTCCTCCAGCCCCAACCTAGGCGCCTTCCTTCACTACGAGCGCTTCGCCGGCCGCGGGCAGCGCCTCGCAGCGGAAGCGATGTTCAACCAGGAACGGGCCATAGGTGTCCGGCGCGACGACGCCCGTGCCGTAGAAGTCGCCCTCCTCGACCTCCAGTTGCGCCGCTTCTTGAATCCAGTCGGCCTGCAGACCATTCACCTCGCACCACAAGTTGATTGAATACAGCCCGGCGCGCAGCGGCATGCGTGGTATCTCCAAGAAAATGACCCCCCTGGCAGGCAGGCTGTCGAAATCGCGTCCCGAGAGTCTCGTCCAGCAGTTGAACACGGCCTGGCCGCTTGCGCCGTAAAACGGGATCGAAATCGTCACGTTGCGCAGCGGCTCGGCCGACTCAGCCTCGTACGCCGCCGCGACCACCAGGCTGACCCCGCTGCGGATCACATTGCCCTCACCGGGGTGCGCGGTTCGAAAACTGACGGACACAAACCTGAGACGCCCGTTGCCGCTGCGGTCAAGCCGGGAGCGCAGGTCAGTCACGCGCGAGGTCGCCTGCCGCGCCATCCCGTAGTGCTCGACGGCCGCGGTCGCCGAGCCGTGAAATACGCCCTGCCCCTCGCTCAGCACCAGCCCCGAGTGACACAGCGACGCCACCGCCACCAGGTTGTGGCTCACAAACAGCACGGTCCGGCCGGCCCTGGCCACGGAACTCATCTTGCCCAGGCACTTCTTCTGAAACTCGGCATCGCCGACGGCCAGCACCTCGTCCACCAGCAAGATCTCGGGCTCCAGATGGGCGGCGACCGCAAAGGCCAGCCGCATATACATGCCGCTCGAATAGTGTTTCGCCGGGATATCCAGGAACTTCTCCACTTCGGCAAAGGCTACGATCTCGTCGAACTTCCGGGTCACTTCCCGCCGAGTCATCCCCAGGACCGCGCCGCTCAGGTAGATGTTCTCGCGCCCAGTGAGTTCGGGGTGGAACCCCGTTCCTACCTCAAGCAGCGATCCGACCCGCCCATAGACGACGGCCTGTCCCGTCGTGGGCTGGGTGATCCGAGCCAGGATTTTGAGCAACGTGCTCTTGCCGGCGCCGTTGCGGCCGATAATGCCCAGCACCTCCCCCTGCTTCAGTTCAAACGACACGTCCCGCAGGGCCCAGAAGGTCTCGTGGCCCAGTCCGCCGCTTCGGATCAGGCGCCACGCGCGCCGCGGCAATGCCAGCATATCCTCGCGCAGTGTTCGGTAGCGGCGTGTGCCGCTGCGATGCGCAATCCGGTATCGCTTGCCGAGCCCAGCCACCTGCAGCGCAATCTCGGTCATAGCACGTCGGCAAAGCCCTGCTCGATACGGCGGAATACATAGGCGCCGCTGACGCTGATGGCCAGCCCAATCCCCAGCGTTGCGACGACCATCCCGACCGTCAAGGTGCCGCTGCCCAGCAGCGCCCAGCGGAACCCCTCCACAAATCCAACCGCCGGGTTCAGACTGTAGAGTTGACGCCAGCCCGCGGGGATCAGGCTCGTCGCATACACCACCGGGCTTGCGTACATCCAGACCTGCACCAAGAACGGCAGCGCGTACGCGAAGTCTCGATACTGCACATTGAGCGCCGACAGCCAGAGACCCATTCCAACGGCCGTCAGCAAGGTCAGCGCCAGAAAGAGCGGCACGGTCAGCAGCCGCCAGGTGAGCGGCGTCTGGAACGCCAGCATGAGCCCGCCAAAGACCGCCAGGGTGACGGCGAAGTCGACCAGCGCGGCAGCGGTGCTGGCCAGCGGGATGATCAGGCGCGGAAAATAGACCTTGGAGATCAGCCGGGAGTCGGCCACCAGGCTGTTGCCGGCGCGCTGCAGCGCGCCCGCGAAGAAGTTCCAGGGCAGCAGCCCGCTCAGCACAAATAGCACATAGGGCGCGCCATCGCTGGGCATCCGCGCCAAGGCGCCGAAAATGGCCGCGAAGATGACGGCCGCCGCCAGCGGCTGCAGCACCACCCAGATCACGCCCAGCGCCGTCTGCTTGTAGCGCAGCTTGACGTCGCGGCTGGCCAGAATGAACAACAAATCCCGGTATTTCCAAAGCTCGCGTAAGTCCAGGCTGGCCCATCCCCGCGATGGGCGGATCACCAGCGCCGGCGGCCGCCGCGACGCGGGCCCGGCCGCTTGCTCACTGGATCGAGACGCATCTGCCATGTATCAATACGCCCCCTGCCCCCTCACCACTACCCACACAGTCTTCCACAAAATCCTCAGATCCAACCATAAGGAATAATTGCGGATATAGTAGAGGTCGAACTGGGTATTTAGGTGCATCGGCAGATCGCTGCGGCCGTTCACCTGCCACCAGCCCGTCAGCCCGGGCGGCACCGCCAGCCGCTGGCGCTGCCAGGCATCGTACCGCTCGACCAGGAACCGCATCTCCGGCCGCGGCCCGACCAGGCTCATATCCCCCCGCAGCACGTTGAAGAACTGCGGCATCTCGTCCAGGCTCGTCCGGCGCAGCCAGCGCCCCACCCGCGTTACGCGCATATCGTTCGGCCATTTGTAGATGGGATGCCCCTGCTCGTCGAACCCCAGCTGCGGCCCGCGGCGTTCGGCGTCGGCGCACATCGTCCGAAACTTGTACATCCAGAACAACCGGCCGTTCTCGCCCACCCGCTGCTGCTTGAAGATCACCGGCCCCGGCGAGTCCAGCCGGATGGCCGCGGCAATGAGCACCATCAGCGGCCAGCTGAGCGCGAGCAGCGCCAGGGTCGCCGCCAGGTCAAACGAGCGCTTGACGGCCCAGGCCAGCCCCGAAATGCGCGGCTCGCGCAGACCGATCAGCGGGATCCCGCCCAGCGACTCGACCGACGACTGCACCACCACCAGCCGCAGGTAGTCCGGCACCAGCCGCACCCGCACCGGCAGCGCCAGCAGCCCGTAGACCAGGGCCTCCACCGCCAGGTACTGCGAGGCCGGCAGCGCCACGATCACGTCGTCCACGCTCATGCGGCTGACCAGACCCGGCACATCCGCCAGCTTGCCCAGCAGCGTCATCCCGGCCGGCAGCGGCCCCGGGTCGTCGTCCACGCATCCCAGGATGAGCACCGATTCACCCAGCCGGGCCTGAATCTCGGCCGCCACGCGCGTGGCCACCTCACCGGTCCCGGCCAGCAATACCCGGCTCAGCGACCTTCCCCGCCGGTTGAGCAGGCGCAGACCCAGGCCGATCAGCAGCCGGCACGCTGCCAGCAGCGCCAGTAGCGCCACCGAAAAGTAAACGACCAGCAGCCGCGGCACGTCGCGGTAGGTAAAGTACAGCACACCCGCGAAGACGAACGTGCCCACTGCCACCGCCCGCGCCAGGCCGGCCGCGTCGCCCAACGGGCGGGTCTCCCGCCGCAGGTCGTATACCCCCAGGGCCACAAAGGCCGCCGGGTACACCAGCGCCACGATCAGGTATAGCCCTGGATTGACCAGCGTGCCCGCCGAGCCAAGCGGCTGCCCAAGCGGGACAGCCCGGCGCGCCCAGTCGCCCGCGACCAACGCCGCCTGTGTCGCGAACAGGTCGAGGATTGCCAGGTAGGCGACGAAACGCCGTAACCGCGCGTACATCCCTCAGACAAGGCGCAGCGCGCCCGCCCCCAGGTAAAGCCTCAGCGTGTACCGTTCGGCGCTGACCGCGAACAGCGGCGAAGCCCACTCACCCGGCGCCAGCTCTACGAACCGGCGGGAGTCGGCCCGCACCTTCCCCAGCGGCCCGGTCGCCACCTTGACGCGCACCGCCATTTCGTCAGGCACCCGCACCGTCACGTCCCCCAGGATCAGGCGCAGCTCGAACTCCCCCTGACCCGCTGCCGGCAGCGTCAGGTCCACATGGCCCAGCGTCGTGCGCAGTCTCAACGCGCTGATGGTTAGATCGCGCAGGTTCAGGTCAAAGTCGCCCAGGCTCGAACCCAGGTCCAGCACCCACGGCAGCCCTTTCGCCAGCGCCGTCGACCAGCAGCGTCCGGGCAGCAGCGGCAGCGCCAGCCGGGGCGACAGCACCACGCGCGTCGTCGTGGCGTGCGCCGCGACCCGCGGTCCTTGCGGAGCCGGAAACTGGCCCACGATCAATTGGCTTGCGCCTGCAAACGCCTGCACCTGCAAATCGGCCGTGCCGCAGGCTGCCACCAGCTCCCCCGCTTGCGCTTCACCCCGCTCGACCGCAAACGCGGGGACGCCCGCCCCCGTTTTGGGCCGCCCCGCCACAATCAGCCACAGCCCCGCCGCCACCACCCCGGCTGGCCAGATCAACCGCACCGCCTGTTCCGTTGGCCTTGGGAGCATGCCCAGGTTCGCGGCCAACAGCACAGTCCCCAGGGCAACAAACCCCCACGCCCACAAACGATGCAAGCGCCGTTGCCGCACGGTCGCTTTCGGGGTGTGCGGGTGCGGCGGGATGGACGACATGGGCTCCAGATTATAACCTGGTTAGAGAAATGCGAAAACGGCCGCCTGGGTCTCCAGGCGGCCGTTTGGTTAGGAGCGTGGCCTCACTCGCGCAGGTAGTCGCGCAGCTTCCGGCGGTGAATTGGATGGCGCAGCCGGCTCAGGGCCTGGGCTTCTATCTGGCGCACGCGCTCGCGCGTGACGCCCATCTTCTTGCCCACTTCTTCCAGTGTGTAGCTCTCGCCGTCCAGCAGGCCGTAGCGCAGCTGCAGAATGCGCACCTCGCGCGGCGGCAGGCCGTTGAGCACTTCCGCGATCTGCTCCTTCAGCAGGTTGTGCGTCGCGATCTCCACCGGCTCGGGCGAATCCTCGTCCTGGATAAAGTCGCCCAGCACCGAGTCTTCCTCTTCGTCGGTCGGCGTCTCCAGCGACAACGGCCGGCGCGCGATCTGGATGATCGACTCGACCTTCTTGGCGGTGACGTTCAGCGCATCACCAAGCTCGTCGGTGGTCGGGTCGCGGCCCAAATCCTGCGTCAGTTGGTGCGACACCCGCAGCATCTTATTGATCTGGTCGCCCATGTGCACCGGCACGCGGATCGTGCGGCCCTGGTCGGCGATGGCGCGCGTCACGGCCTGACGGATCCACCAGGTGGCGTACGTGCTGAACTTGTGGCCGCGATGGTAGTCGAACTTCTTCGCGGCCCTGATCAGGCCGATGTTGCCTTCTTGGATCAGGTCGAGGAACGGCACACCGCGGCCGATGTACTTCTTGGCCACGCTGATCACCAGCCGAGAGTTGGCCGTGATCAAGTGCTCCCGGGCCGCCATGCCGTCCTCCACGACCGCCTGCAGCTCGGCCCGCTTCTTGGGCATCAGGCCGCCCTTGGCCAGCCGCTCGCGCGCGAACTTGGCCTTCTCCATGCGCTTCGCCAGCGACACCTCTTCGGCGGCCGTCAACAGCGGCACCCGGCCGATTTCCTTCAGATACAGGCCGATGGTGTCGTCGGCATCGATCGCCAAGAGATAGCTGTCGTCCTGGCCCAGCTCGCTCAGGCTGTCGTGGTCGATCTCGGCCTCGGTCTCCTCCATCTCGTCTTCCGATGGATCCTCGGCGTCGACCGTGTCCACGACTTCAATTCCCGCCGCCTGCAGTGCGGCATGGGCCTCGTCCAACTGGTCGATGTCGCGCTCAGCCTCGGGAAAGAAGCGCAGAATGTCGTCGTAGGTGACAAAATTCTTGTTGCGCCCCACTTCCAGGAGCTGCTGAATGGCAGGATGCTCCTCGTCCGGCATCAGTTCTTCCGAGGCAGGTAGCACAATGGGCTTCAACTCGTCGTCTGGCAGCGTCATCGGCGCCGGCTGGTGCCGCGTTCTGCGCGATCGCGAAGCAGCCACCCGTGATTTGCGCGCCCGCACAGGCATCGCCGGCAGCGTCCGCACCGCCTTGGGCGCAGCCTTCTTGTTCTTACTAGTGGTTGGTGACTTAATTGCCATGATACTCCTGAGAATATCGTATTTGAGCGAAAGAATCAACAAACGCCACTATTAACTTTACAGAAGAATAGTCTGACCAACGTTAGTAATCGGTATGTTTTCCAGAATTCCATCTGCTTTGGTGTGACATAACGATTATGGTTGAGCTGGCCTCGTGGTCGTTTGGCAGGCTCTATGGCGTTGCCGTGAGACCGGGCGTGGTTGTGCCGCTGGGTGTAGCCTCTCCGCCCGGCGCTATGGCGGTTTCGGAGCCTGGCGGGGGCGTGACGGTCGCCGTGGGCGGCACAACCGGCGGATCATTCAGCAGAGCGATCAGCGCGTCTAGCCCGAAGTTGTTGACCGTCACCACGTTGGTCTCGCCCTCGCGCAAGACATAATATGTCGATCCCGTTGGGGCCTTATCCCCGATTGCGGCAGTCAACTGGCGTCCGTCCAACAACCTGACCCGCAGTTGGTAAGTGGGGCTCAACACCCCAAAACCCGACAGATCGGTGGTGGTCGTGATGCTGCTGTTGACCGCCAGCGACGTCAGCCCGCTGATCGCGGCCGCGGCCTTGGCCTGGTCTGCCGGCTGCGGCCCGGGCGCATTCAAGGCCCAGGCCCCGCTCGCATCCTTCGCCAGATCCACCACCCCGCCGCCGACACGGTCTTCCAGCCGCATGCCCGTGATCTGATCGGCCGTCAGCGTCCACAAGTAAGTGGTCGCCGGCAGGGTGGCCGTCGCGTTGGCGCCGTCCTGGCCTGGTCGCTCGACCAGCAGCACATACAGCAGAAGCCCGGCAAAGACCACCACCAGGCCGATCGTCAGTCTACGGTTCATACCAGCCTACACGTGGCGGCGGCGCTGATACCAAACCACGCCGCCGGCAATCAACACCGCCAGCGGCATCAATACGACGGTCAATAGGAAGATGAAGTTCGCCGTCATGGCATTCGTCAGCACAAGCGACCGCGTCGTCGGCACTTTCGGAGTCAGGTTGATCAGACTTTCCTCCACCGTCACCCAGTTCACGCTGTTGGCCAGCAGATTCGCATTGGCGCCCTGGTCGGCAAAGGCATTGCTCGCGAAATCCGAGTCGCCAATCGCCACCAGCCGGGCCCCGGTGGCCGTGTTCTCCACGGACACGCCCAGGTTCAGCGGCGGCTGGCTGTCGCTCTCGTCCAGCGCCGGTTGGGTGCTCAGGCTGTCGAAGTTGGTCTCCCCCCACGCGCCGGGTTGAGCAGGAATCAAGGCGATATAGGTCAAGTTGGCCTGCCCGGCGGCCTGACCCGGCATCTGCACGCTACGCGCCACCGGATAGACCGTGCTGATGCCCTGCAGGCGGCTGGTGATGGTGCTGCTCCCGTAGCCGGCGTTGAACGGGAACAACGGTTGGCCCTGGGCGCTGTTCACGAAGTCCACCACCACGTCATTTGCCAGCCGCACACCCCAATCCTGTGCCAGGTACTCCACCAGCGGCTCGGCGGCGTCCAGCTCGGTCTGGGTCTGGATCAGCGGGTCGAGCATCACGATCAAGGCCCCACCGCCCGCCACATACGTCTTGAGCCGATCGACCTCGTCCTGCGTGACCGGCACCAGCGGTCCCGCCACAACGACGGCCCGCGCGTCAGATGGCACGGTAGCCGTCACCGCCAGATCCAGCGGCTGGACCAAGTAGTTCTGGCGGTCCAGCAAATCCACTACCGTCGACAGGCCCTCCTGCTCGGTCGAATCGGTCGCATGCTCGCCATGCCCGGTCAGGAAATACACGGCGCGCGGCGCGGGGTTGGCCAGGCGGATCAGCGCGCCGCTGATCTGGTCCTCTGACGCAAAGCTGATCTCTTCCCGTTGCTCGCCCATTTCGAGAATGAGCGTGCCGTCGCGCGTGATGTTGTACTCGCGCGCCAAGACGGGTTCTCCCTCGGGATCGTGGAATTCGTAGGTCAGCTTGCCGTCCGACTCCACCCGGTACTGCTCCAACAGGCTGCGCGCGCTGTCCTGGGAGCTGGCAAAGCGGGTCGAGTAGAAGCCGATGGCTTTCACCGCAGCCGGTAGCTGCCGCACGGCCTCGATCGACTCTGGGGCCAGCGTGTTCTGTTGGCCCTCGCTCCAGTCCCAGCGCTGCGGGTTCTCGACCGCCAGATAGTTGACCAGCACCAGGATGCCCAGCACCGCCGCCGACATGATCAGCACGTTCCCGCCATAGCGCGCCTGCCGCCCGGACGACCATGCCTGCAAGGCGCCCGGGTTCAGCAGTATGGCCACCGCCAGACCCAGCAGCCCCACGGCCAGGCTGGCCTGCACCACGACCGAAATCTGGCGCTGCAGCAGCCAGGCCCCGGCCGCCACCACCAACCCGGCCAGCCCCAGCGCGAGCGCGAACGGCACGTATCGTTTCAACGAGCTCTCCATGTCTAGCGCCACCTCCGCGACTCGACCACACGGGCGGCCAGGAACAGGAACAACACAATCACCGTGACGAAGTAGACCACGTCCGTCAGGTTCACCACGCCGCTGAGGAAGTTGGTGTAATAGTGGTCTGAGAAGCTCAGGTGCTTGAGCACTGACGCCAACAACCCGGTTTCATTCTGCACCGGGTAGCTGATCACCCACATGACCAGCACCAGGCCCATGATGGCGAAAAAGGCCGCAATCTGGTTGCTGAACAGGCTCGACCCGAACACGCCGATGGCCAGCATCGCGCCCGCGGCCAGAAACAGGCCCACGTAGGCAGCTGCCAACGAACCCACATCCAGCCCCGGCGTCACAAACCGGCTCAGGATGACGGCGTACGTGGCATTCAAGATCACCAGCAGCCCGACAAACCCAAAGGCCGCCAGCCACTTGCCCGTGACCAGCTCCCACTCGCGCACGGGCGCCGTCAGCAGCAGCTCGAGTGTGCCGGTGCGCTGTTCCTCCGCCATCAAGCGCATGGTGATGGCAGGGGCAAAGAACAGCAGCAGCGTCACGAACAGGCTGACACTGCGAGTGGGATCCGGCGGGGCGCCAAACAGGACCGAACTGCCGAAGTCCGCGTAGAAGAACAGCCCTTGCACCAGCAGCAGACCAAAGGCCACTGCATAGGCGACGGGCGACGCGAAGTACATGTTGAATTCACGTTTGGCTACTGTCCAGGCGTTGCGCATGGGTATCCTCAACCGGCCGCGCTGTCGCTGCCCGGGGCCTGGCCCTCCGCCAGCGGCGCCCCAGTTTCCGCGGCCGCAGCGGCCTCGGCTTCTTCGCGCGTTAGCTGAATAAAGATCTCTTCCAGGCTCAGCCGCTCGCGGCGCAACTCCAGCAGCTTCCATCCGCCGCCGACCACAGTGCTGGCGATCAACGGGCGCACATCTGGCCCTGGCGCCGTCTCGATTTCGAAGCGGCCGTCCGCGACAACCCGCACGCTGCTCAAACCTGGCAGCGCGCGCAATTCCGCCAACAGACCGTCTCCATCGCCGTCCACCTCCAACTGCAGCCGCCTGCCGCCCGCGATCTGGGCGCTCAGGCGGTCGGGCGTATCCTCCGCCACAATCTGGCCGCCGTTGATGATGATGACTCGGTCGCAGAGTTCCTGCGCGTGAGCCAGGATGTGGGTGGACAGCATCACCGTCTGAGCCGCCCCCACCTCGCGCAGCAGCCGCTTGACTTCGATCTGCTGCTGCGGGTCCAGGCCCTCCATCGGCTCATCCAGGATCAGCACTTCGGGCTTATGCAGCAGGGCCTGCGCCAGCCCCACTCGCTGCCGCAGCCCCTTGGACAGATTCGACACGAACGACTCGGCCCGATCGGCGATGTGCACGACCTCCATCACTTCGTCCACCCGTTCGTTGCGATTCGGAACCTGGCGCAACTCGGCCATAAAATCCAGGTACTGGACGACGGACATCTCTGGGTAGAGCGGCACGTTTTCGGGGAGATAGCCCACCCGCTTGCGCACTTCCAGTGACTGGGTCAGCAAGTCAAAGCCGGCCACGCTGGCTTTGCCTTCCGAGGGCGGCATATAGCCGGTCAGGATGCGCATCGTGGTTGTCTTGCCCGCGCCATTCGGGCCCAAGAAACCGACGATCTCCCCCTTATCCGCGTGGAATGTCAGTTTGTTGATAGCGGTCCGCTCGCCATAGCGCTTTGTCAGACCTTCGACCTGGATCATCCGCCACCTTCATTCGAACGGGCACATCGCCTGGGCGACGCGACGCGTCCAGACGAATAAAAAGCACTCAGCGTCAGAAGCTCGACACTGCGTGCTCCGAGTACTTCACGCACAACGATGTGTCAGGAGGCTCAGCCTGGCATCGGCAGGAAAAGGCCCGGCTTCGTGCCGGAAAACACTATACAATGGGACGGAAAGTCAAGTCAAGCAGGATTCATCCGGCTCTAATTTAGCATGGGTTGGATGGCAGTTCCATTTCAAGCCGGAAATCCGCGTTCTTAGCACATATGTTCTCATTTCGGCAGCCCGCCAGGCCTTGATGACCATTTGTTTTGATCTTTCCGCCGCCGCCCATGAGCGAGCCGGCCTGGGGCGCTACGCCAGCCACCTGGCCCAGGCGCTGCTGCGCCTCAATGTCCCGCTGACGGCTTTTATTAATCACCTGGGCGAGTCGCGCCTCGGCCCTCCGCTCAGCACCCTCCCCACTCTGTCGGCCGGCATGCACCGCCAGCGCTGGCGCTTGCGGGCGGCGTTGTCCTACTTTGGCGGCCCAGCGCTAGACCGGGTCTTTCCCGGCGTCGAAATCTTTCACGCGACTGAACACCTGCTGCCGTGGCTCACCCGCGCCCGCGCCGTCTTCACTCTGCACGACACGGCCTATCTGCACTTTCCACAGCACCACCTTCCGCGCAATCGCCTATACTTGCGGCTGATGATGCCGCGCTTCCTGGCCCGAGCCGACTTCGTTATCACCGTGTCTGAGGCCACCCAGCGCGATGCCAAGCGCTTTTATGGCCTCCATGGCGAAAAGCTGATCGTGATCCCCGAAGGTGTCGAGCCGCGCTTCCGGCCCATCGACGATCAGACCGAGCTCGCCGCGGTCAGGGCGCGCTATCGACTGCCGCAACGGTTCATTCTTTATGTCGGCACCATCGAGCCGCGCAAGAATCTGGTTACTCTGTTGGAGGCCTACGCGGCCCTGCGCGCCTCCGGCACGCATCCAGACCTGGGCCTAGTCATCGCCGGCGGCCAGGGCTGGCTGGTCCACGGTTTCTTTGAGAAGCTGCGCCGCCTCGGCCTGGAGGAAGTCGTATCGCTCCCCGGCTACGTGCCCGACGCCGATTTGCCGGCGCTCATCAATTGCGCTACGGCCTTTGCCTTCCCCTCCGTGTTTGAGGGCTTCGGCCTGCCGCCCCTGGAGGCCATGGCCTGTGGCGTGCCCGTCGTCTCCAGCCAGGCGTCGTCGCTGCCCGAAGTCGTCGGCCAGGCGGGCCTGCTGCTGCCTCCCCTCGACGTCGCAGCCTGGCGCGCCGCCCTGGACCGGCTCCTGAGTGACTCGGGCCTCCACGCCGGCTTGCGCCAGCGGGGCCTTGCGCGCGCCGCCCAGTTCACCTGGGAAGCAGCCGCCCGGCAGACCCTGTCAGTCTATCAGCGCCTCGTGCCGGCGTTGGCGGAGGCCTGAGCCCTTTGGGAACCAAGCCCTGGGCTGGCGGGGCCTTTTCGGCCAGTTCCACCCCGCGGCCTGCCCGTCTCGGCCCTCATGCTTAGCTCAGCAAATGCTCATCCGGCCGTCGTCTATTCGGCCAACGTCCGGCTGGGCGGGGGGGGGATGGGCAGCAGCCTGGTCGAACCTTTGGTGGGCCTGCACCAGGCCGGCCTGCTCCGGCAGGTCTTGGTCAGCTCGCACAAGGCTTCGCCCCTACCCCCTAACCTCATCCGCGCCCAGGGTGTCTGGGGGCGTGTTCAGAAAAGACTCGAGTTTTACGACCCCACCGGCTGGGTCAGTTACCTGGTCAACAGCCTCTTCGACGCCTGGGTCAGGCGCAGCCTGCCGCTTACGCCCATCTTCGAGAGCTGGACCGGGTTCTGCCTGACCAGCCTGATCGCGGCCCAGGAGCGCGGCAGCCGGACGGTGCTTGGCCTGGGTTCCGCCCACCCCCGCGTTCAGCGCGATTTGATCAATGCCGAACGGCGGGCCTGGGGCCTCGCCGCGCAGCCCGATACCCCGCTGCGCCAGCGCATCGAGGCCGAGCTGACCGCGGCCGGCACGATCCTGGTCCAATCCCGCTTTTCAGAACAATCGCTGCTGGACCAGGGAATTGCAGCTGGCAAGCTGGTACGCTTGCCGCTCGGCGTCGACCCGGACCGGTTCCAGCCCGCTGCCGGGCGCCCGGCTGCCCCCTTCCGGGTGCTCTTTCTCGGCCAGGTCACCTTGCGAAAGGGCGTGCCCTATCTCCTCGAGGCCTGGAAGCGCCTTGGCTGGCCGGAAGCCGAGCTGTTCGTCGCCGGCCGGATCCTGCCGGACTGCCGGCCCGTGGTGCGCCACTATGCCGGTCTGCCGGGTGTGCGCTGGGCCGGCTTTGTGCCAGACCAGCTGGCGGCCTTCCAAGCTGCCGACGTGTTTGTTTGCCCGTCGGTTGAAGACGGTTTTGGCCTGGTGGTCCTGGAGGCCATGGCCTGCGGCTTGCCCGTGGTGGTCTCGGACCATACCGGCGCTGCCGATCTCGTGTCGCCGGGCG
>JADLEU010000136.1 GCA_020845955.1 Anaerolineales bacterium | reverse complement strand
TTGCCGGGCAGCGCCTGGGGCTACCTTTGGCCCGTGCTCTTGATCTTCTTTGGCCTGAGCGTGCTGCTGGGGCGCGGCGCGCGGCCTGAGCCGGTAGAGGATAGCCTGGGTCTTGACGGGGCGGCCAGCGCCCGGATCAGCTTCAAGCATGGCGCGGGGGTCTTGGACGTGCGGGCCGGCGCCGAACCCGATCGCCTCTACCAGGGAGTCTTCCACGGCGGCCTGGAAAAGCGTATCGACCGCCAGGGCGATGCGCTGCAGGCCACGCTCGAGGCGCGTCCCACCGGTTGGACCCAGTGGATGCTGCCCTGGAATTGGGCTGGCGGGCGGGGCGGCCTGGATTGGGACGTTCGCCTCAACGCCGGCACGCGCCTGGCCTTGAGCTTCGAGACTGGCGCTTCCGAGGCGCGCCTGGACTTGACCGATCTGAAAGTGACCGACCTGCGCCTGCAAACGGGCGCCAGCAGCACCCGGCTGGCGCTGCCCGCCCGAGCCGGTTGGACGCGCGCCCAGATCTCCTCGGGGGTAGCCTCGGTGCGCATCTCCGTCCCCGCTGGCGTGGCGGCTCGCATCCGCGGCGCTATGGGTGTCGGCTCACTGTCAGTTGACCAGGCGCGCTTCCCTAACCGCGCCGGGGCCTTTGAATCGCCCGACTTTGAAACCGCCACCAACCGCGTCGAGCTCGAGGTCGAAGGCGGCGCCGGATCGGTCGTGGTCAGCTAGCGCGGCTCGCGGTCAGACAACTTAGCCTGGATTACGCCACAATCATGGGCGTGGGATGACAAATGTCACTTGTAACCGCCAGGCGCACCGCATAGAGTGGAGGCACAACCGGAACACTCTCAGGGAGGGCGTCCGGTGGATACGAGGAGAAAGGAGCCCACGGAACCACATTTGGTGAAAGATCGCCGTTGAGGCCGTCAGACGCTGGTCGCGTCGCCGCTGGGCGCGCGCCAGATGAGACTCGCGCCGTAAAGCGCATTGGTCCGCGGCTGATCTCTGTCGGTCGCAGCTCAGCTTGCCGAATTGTGGGTGGTGCCGTACACCGGGTACGGTGCGGAGCGGAACCGCAAAGAAACACTTTCGACTTAGCCTGACCCGAGCGCCCTCCCTGAGTTAACCTCACATCCGTGTTTGGCCTCGCCCGCGGACCCTTCGCGGGCGAGGCGCATTTAACCGGCCAGGCGCGCCGAGTCGGGCCGATGCTCCTGTGCTTTCGATGACAATTGTCATTAACGTGGCTGAGCGCCCTCCATATAATGAGATAAACGTTATCGGGTTTACAAAGCTTATGTCTATTTTGTCTCCGGCTGCTTCCTTCTGGCGTCGGGTCCTCAAGCGGCACATTGCCCTGCCCGCTGAGCACGGCGCCTGGGTTTTCCTACTGAGCCCGCTGTTGATTGGGTATTTCGTCGGGCTGAGTCGGGGCGGCGCCTGGAGCGCGTCGGCAGGCTGGCTGGGCGTGGCGGCGCTGACCGCCTTCCTGGCGCGCCAGCCCGTGGGCACGGCCGTTAAAGCCTATAGCGGCCGCCGTTCGCGCCACGACCTGTCGGCTGCAACCTTCTGGGCCGCCGTTTATGGGCTGCTGGCGCTTGTCGCCGTCGCCAGGCTGGTCCTGGGCGGTGCGCCGTGGGTGCTGCTGCTCGCCTTGCCCGCCGGACCGGTTTTCGCCTGGCATCTGGTGCTGATCAGCCGGCGGGCCGAGCGGCGCCAGCTGGGTGTCGAGCTGGTCGGCAGCGGCGTATTCGCCCTGGCGGCGCCGGCTGCCTATTGGGCCATGCTGGGCCGCGCCGATCCGTTGGGCTGGTGGTTGTGGCTGCTCGCCTGGCTGCAGTCATCGGCCTCGATCGTGTACGCCTACTTGCGCCTGGAACAGCGGGTTCTCAAGGTCATGCCGGCGATGGCCCAGCGGTGGCGCCGGGGACGGCGCGCGCTGCTCTACGCCGGGTTCAATGTGCTCTTGGCCCTGGCGCTGACGGCTGTCAGGGTCGGGCCGCCCCTACTGGCACTGCCGTTTGCGGTGCAATTCGCCGAAACCATCTGGGGAACGCTGCGGCCGGCCGTGGGCGTCAAGCCGGTCGTCATTGGTGTGCGCCAACTGCTGGTCAGCAGCTTGTTCACGCTCGTGTTTATTTTGGTTTGGTAGGATGGCGGCAGCACCTGTCGCGCCCGTCGTACGCGTTGCATTCAGCCGCCTCGGACAGCGGATTGGCCTGGGTCCGCGCCTGACGGGCGCCTTTATGCTCATGGCGCTGCTGACCCTCCTATCGGCCGTATTTGGGCTGGCCGGGCTCAGCCGGGTTCGGGCGGCCGCGCTGGTCCTCGAGCGCGCCGTGGCGGAGACAGCGGCCCTAGAGGCTGCCGGTGGCGCGGTGGCTGGCGAGCAGCCGCTCACGCTCGATCCCGTCGTAGAGAACCTGCGCGGCGCTCAGGCCCAATTGGCCGTGGCCTGGCGTCAGACCGTGGTTGGCTTGGGGGTGAGCGCCCTCCTGGCCGTGGGCTTTGGTCTGGGGCTGGCGTGGTATTCCACCCGCCGTCTCACGCGCCCGCTGGCGCAGCTGGGCGCTGCCGCCGGCCGCATTAGCGCCAACGATCTGGTCACTCCGGTCCGGGTGCCGGGCGCGCCGGGTGAGTTGAGCCAGCTCGCGGCGGCCTTAGAACACATGCGCCTGATGCTGCGGCACGAGCGCGAGCAGGCGCGCCGCCTGGCCATCCTCGAAGAGCGCGACCGTATCGGGCGCGAGATGCACGATGGGCTGGCGCAAGTCTTGGGCTTTGTCAACACCAAGGCGCAGGCCGCCCGCGAGTACCTGCGTTCTGAACAGCCGGCGGCGGCTGCCCGGCACCTGGATGAATTGATCCTGGCCGCGCGCGAGGCTTATGCTGATGCGCGCGAAGCCATCGCCGGGCTGCGGGTCGAGGGCGCCGCCGAGCGCCCGCTCGCCGATCTGCTCGCCGAGCAGATCGGCCGGTTTGAGCGCCAGAGCGGCGTGGCCGCCGAGCTGCAGCTGGCGGCCGGGTGGGCCGACGCCCTGCTCTCGCCTGATGCGCGCGTGCAGCTGCTGCGGATCGTGCAAGAAGCGCTGACCAACGCTCGCAAGCACGCCGCTGCCCGGCGCGTTACGGTCAGCCTGGCGCTGGACGGTGACGAGGTGGTGCTCTGCATCTCCGACGATGGGCGTGGGTTTCCCCTCTCGCGGCTGCTGAGCCCTGAGTTTTCGCGTTTTGGCCTGCGCACGATGCGTGAGCGCGCCCAGGCGGTGGGCGGTGTCTTTCGGATTGAGTCGCTGCCCGGACACGGCACCCGCCTGTTTGTGCGCCTGCCTGGGTGCGCGGCCGGCGAAGGTCAGGCCGCATGACGGTGCGTGTGCTGCTGGCCGACGATCATCCCCTCTTCCGGAACGGCGTCGCCAGCCTGCTGGCCACCCGCGACTATGCCGTGGTAGGCCAGGCCGGCAACGGGGCCGAGGCCGCGCGCCTGGCCGCCGAGCTGCGGCCAGACCTGATCCTCATGGACATTCGCATGCCGGGTCTCAACGGCCTGGCCGCCACGCGCCTGATCAAGGCCAGCCATCCCGACATCCGCATTGTGATCCTGACGGTTTCTGAGGAAGATGCTGATTTGTTCGAAGCCGTCAAAAGCGGCGCCGCTGGCTACCTGCCCAAGAGCCTCGAGGCCGAGCCGTTCTTCGATCTGCTCGTGGCCGTGCTGCGCGGCGAAGCTGGTCTGACCCCGGCCCTGGCCCAGAAGATCCTGCGCGAGTTCGCCCGCCCCGGCGCTGGACAACCGGCCGCCTCGCCGGCGCCGAATGCCGGCGACCTCACGCCGCGCGAGCGCGAGGTGCTGGCCCTGGTGGGGCAGGGCGCTACCAACGCTGAGATCGCCGCTCAATTGGTGGTGAGCGAGAACACCGTCAAGTTCCATATGAAGAACATCCTGCAGAAGCTGCACGCCCGCAATCGGGCCGAGGTGGTCGCGTTTGCGCTGCGCACCGGCGTGACGCTGCGTTCCACGGACGCGTGAGACCGGCCCATAACCTATCCCTGGGAGTAGGGCCGAACTCTCCCGGCGCAGGTGGTCACTGCAGTTGATTCCCGGCATACTGAGCGCAATCGGTTCGCCGCCCTGGAGGCTGACATGAAAATCTACATCGACCGCGCTCACTGTGATTTGTGCCAGTCTTACTGCGACCGGCACGTGGCCAGATTGGTGCGCTTTCCAGAAGGAGAGGACCGCCCCTGCATTCAGGCAATTGAGGATGACGGCTCGTCGCGGTTGACCCTGGTCGTGCAGGACGAGAAAGAGACCGTCACGTTGGTGCTCGACGAGCGTGACCAGGAGATCGTGGCTTTCGAAGGCCTGTCGTCCTTCCTGCCAGGCTAGGGTGCACCCGGGGAGCCTTAGATTTGCAGACGGTTGGGGGCGGCGCGCCTACTGGGCGCCGCCCCCAACCCTTTTCGGGGTAGCTAACCCAGCGCTACGTCCAGGTAAAGCATGACCAACACGCCCAGCAGCGTCCCGAATGTGGCCAGGCGTTGGTGGCCGCTGCGGTGCGTCTCGGGCACGATCTCGTCGCTGATCACAAACAGCATCGCGCCGGCCGCAAACCCCATGGCGTACGGCAGCAAGGCGGCCACAAAATGAACCGCGACCGCCCCGAGCAGCGCCATCGGGATCTCCACCAACCCGGCCCTTAACCCAACCAGGCTGGCGTAAAAGTTGGAGCCTAGCCCCGCGTTTCGCGCGGCAATCGCCACCGCCAGGCCCTCGGGCAGGTTCTGGATGCCGATCGCCAGCATGAGGGTGATGGCGTCGCTAAAGTTGCCCGACCCGAAGCCGACGCCGACGGCCAGGCCTTCAGGCGCGTTGTGCAGGGTGATTGCCAGGATGAACAGCCACATGCCCTGGAGTTTATGGCTTGGCCGGCCCTCGCGGCCGACGATGGCATGCACGTGCGGCGTCAGCCGGTCAGCCAGATCGAGGCCGAGCGCGCCCAGCCCAACGCCGATGAGCACGGGCCAAATCCCGCCATACTCCACGCCGGGCAGGATCAGGCTGGTGAAGCTGGCCGTCAGCATGACCCCGGCAGCAAAACCCAGGGCCGTGTCCAGGGCCTTTACAGATGGCTTGCGCCAAACCAGGATGAGCAGCGCCCCGACGAGATTGAACGCCGTGATGATCACCCCGCCGCTCAGTCCCTGCCAGACCGGGTTCAGTTGTGCCATCCAGCTCCAAATAGACTGCATGTTATGTCTCCCAATAGGTTGAGCCCCAGCGCATTGTACTCCCGGTGTCACAAATTTCGTAACGCCGAAGAGCACATTTTAGTCATGACGAAAATAATGGGAAGCTTGAACTAATACGGTCAGATCGAGTTTCATAGGCCACTGCGCCTTATGTTGGGCCGGCTCCGTACCCGCATTCCCATTTCATAGACGCAGGTGGGCCGCGGCGTCGCCGGTGGTTATGTTTTCCTGGCTATTGCCGGTTGTCTTAGGAACTGGGGCGGGCTAGGCGAAATAGGTAGGACACTTAGCGATAATCGGCATGATTTTAGTCACTTTCGGCTCTGGCGCTGCCCGATTACAGTCAATCCAGCTTATTCCTATCGGTTTTGCAGATATCGGGAGGTCCAATGCAAATCACCCGCCAAGCTGATTACGCGGTACGCGCGGTGCTCTATCTTGCGCAAATCGGTCCGGGGGGACGGGCCTCAACTGCCGTAATCGCCCGTGAGCAAAAGATCCCCCTGACGTTCCTTGCCAAAATCGTGTCTCAACTGTCGGCCTCGGGCATCGTGCGCGCCACGCGTGGCGCGCATGGTGGGGTGGCGCTCGCTCGTCCGGCTGAAGAGATCAGCCTCC
Organism: Anaerolineales bacterium; assembly: GCA_020845955.1. Classification (GTDB taxonomy): domain Bacteria; phylum Chloroflexota; class Anaerolineae; order Anaerolineales; family UBA6663; genus JADLEU01. Next base: position 29,733 of record JADLEU010000136.1, on the reverse strand, counting down.
TGGAGATCGTCGAAGCTATCGACGGGCCGGTGATGCTGAGTGAGTGCACGATCAACCCCGACACCTGCACTATGAGCGATGATTGCGTCGTGCGCGTCGTCTGGTGCGAAACGCGCGCCGAATTGGTCAAGCGCCTGGCAGAGACCAAGTTCGATCAGCTCGCCAGGACCAAGCCTAAGGTGCAGACTGAAGAAGTGCTCGCCATTTCTTAGGGATTGCCCGGCGGCGCAGCGCCAAACCAGATGAGCGGGCCACCTGCCGGCTGTGTTTCGCCCACGCAGCCGGCAGGTGCATGACCATGGCCGCCTGCCACGCAGCCGATGGTCCCCAACATCGCGCATACGTGACGCCCGAGTCTATATAAATTGGATCGAGTTCATCGCAACGCCCAGATGAGCAATTCGCGCTCGACGCCTCGCCCGTACGTGATTGCTGACATAGGCAACACCGATCGACTTGGGCCGGCGCTGTCGGCCGTCCGCCGCCGGCTGGGCTGGCTGCGCTGGGCCGTGCCGATCGTGATGTTTCTGCTGGTCGTCTTGTACGAGGCCGGTCCCGCGCGCTGGATCCTCATTCGCTACGGCCCTACCTACCACCTCGTGGCCGAGTTGGCCTTGTACGGTGTGCTGGGACCGTCGCTGGCCGCCGTTCTGCTCGATTTATTGGGGCGCTGGATCGAGGAGCGTGAGACCACCGAAGCCCAGGCGCGCGCCTTGGCCCGGGCTCGGGAACACGTGCAGCAGGCCCATCACCTGAGCGACGACATCCTGCAGAACTTGTTTGCCGTCAGCGCCCTCGTCGGCGCCCTGCAAGACCACGCGGTCGAGTTGCCGCCGGACACAGCCGAACAACTGCAGGCCGCGCACCATGCCTTGGACGCCTCGATCCAGCGCCTCTACGATCGCCTCGAGATACGCTAGCCCCCGGCCCGGTTTGCGCCTGGCGCCAGGCGCATGATCCTCCTGCCCCTTTCGTGGCCGGCACCGCGCCGCTGCGCTCTCAGGCCAACGGCATGTTCAACTTCGCCTTCATCGGCGAGCCCACGGCCCAAACCGATCGCACCCTGAGCAGCCAAGCGTGAGTCGAGCAGCGCAACGCGCCAGCGGCTCGGGCAGCTGCTGGCGCGTTGATCCTCCGCGTGCCGCTCTCAGGCGCCGGGCTAAAACGTAATCACCACCCACGTCAACCACAGCCCATAGCCGATCGTCACAATCCCGATGACGGCCAGTGCTTGAGTAACGCGTACTTCAGCTTGGTCGCTCAATCCCAGGTCGAACAGGATGGCGCGCACGCCCAGCAGCGCGTGGATCGTCACGCCGATCAGGAAAAGGATTTCCAACGGCAGGATGACCGGATGGCTCAGGTAGGCCTGCGCGTCGGCGAAATTGCGCAGCCCGCCCTCGACCACGAAGTGATTGGCGACCATGTGCAGCCCGGCCAGAACGATGAGGGCCACGCCGCTAATCGCCTGCGCCAGCCAGCTTAGGCTGCTCAGCCCCGCCCGCGGCCGGGCGGTGTGCGTGTCGACCGTGTTTTCCATGCTGTCCCTACATCGTGAATATGGCGATGGCGCCCGCGGCGCTCAGGATCAGCGCCGCTGCCATCAGCGCCAGGAACCAGGTCTTGTGCGCCGGCACTCCGATGCCCAGCCCGGTGATCGTCAGGCGGATGCCGTTCAGCCCGTGGATCAGCAGGCCAGCCAGCAGCACCACGTCCAGCACCAGGAACAGCGGCGAGCGCACCAGCGCCAGGAAGTTGTCCCAGGCCGCCGGTCCGCCCGCCAGCAGCCTGAGCACGGCCAGGTGAATAAACAGGTACAGCACCAGCCCTAGCCCGCTGACGCGGTTGAGCGTGTAGGCCCACATGCCCAGCTTGCGCCGGCGCACATCGGCCCATTGCCACACCTGGCGTGGTCTTGTGCTTTTTTCCGCTTGCATGCCCTTAGCTCCCGGCGGCGCGCTCATGTGTTCACCCGGCCCCGAAAAGGTGCTTCACCTTGCGCCCCACGATTTCGCGCCGCAAGCTCATAATGGCCCCGCCGGGGTCCACATCCTGCGGGCAGGACTCGGTGCATTCGAACGCGCTGTGGCAGCGCCACACCCCTTGCTCGCTATCCGCCAACGCCAGCAGCGCGGCTTTTTCCTGGCAGTCGCCGGTGGTCAGGGTGGCGCGGCGAATGCCGGCCAACGCCGCCGGGCCCCAGAACTTGTCGGTCGCGGCCATGGTTGGGCAGGCGCTGATGCAGATGCCGCATTCGATGCAGTTCTCGAAGCGGTTGTAGGCCCGCTCTTCCAGCGCGCCCGCCTGGCTGAAGAGCTCGCTGTGCGCGAACGGCTGCCCGCTCAGCGTTGCCTCGGCCGCGCGCGTAATGACCAGGCCCGAGGCGGCCTGCTTCTGGAAGAAGCCCGCCACATCCACCACCAGGTCGCCCACCAGCGGAAAGTTGCGCAGCGGCTCGACGACGAGTTCCTGCCGGCCGGCCAGGGCCTCTGTGACCGGCACGATGCACGGCAGGCGCTCATAGCCGTTCAGGCGCACCGCGCAGGTGCCGCACGAGGCGTGATGGCAGGCGTGGCGGAACATGAAGTTGCGGTCGTGCTCGGCCCACACTCCTTCGATGACGTCGATCACCGTGGCGTCGTCGGGCACCGTCACCTGGTAGCGCTCAAAATGCGGCGCTGTTCCCGGCCGGTAGCGGAAAACCTTGATGGGAACCTGGATGGCCATGGCAAGCCTTAGTTATAGAACAGCCGGTACGACAGCAGCGGCGTGGTCCGGGTAGCGCATTCGGCGCGCTGCCCCAACTTGGCGCATACCACGTCGGCGGCCTTTTCGGCCATGGCCCGCGCGGTAGTGGTCTTCCCGCCCGAAATCGTCACAAACCCGTCGACCCCGTCGCGCTGGTGGTCGAAGCACTCAAACGTGCGGCTGACTTCGCGCTCGTCGGTGTTCGCCTTGCGGATCAATGGCCGCGCCGCGGCACCCACCCCGCGCGTCACACGCCGCTGGATGGCGGGGATCAGCTCCCGGCCCTTCTGGATCATCTTCTCGATATGCGCTTTGGGGATCTCGATCTGGTCGGGGTCCAGGATGGCCCACGACGTCGTGCCGATGATCGACGTCAGGCGCTGCGGCACGACGATATCGCCATCTGCAGGCTTATCCATCCGGTTGATGACCAGGTTGCACAGGCGCTGGTCCACGGTGACCATCACCCCGGCGGTCGGCGCCACCGGCACCTCGACCCCGCCCATCTCGGCGATGCGGCCTGCCCACGGGCCGGTGGCATTCACCACCAGGTCGGCCCCGATCTCTTGCGTCTTGCCGGTGCGGTGGTCGAGCACTTTGACCCCGGTGATGAACTGGCCCGCGCGCGCTAACTCGGTCACCTCGGTGTAAGTGCGCACCACGGCCCCGTTATGCCGGGCCGTCGCCAGGAAAGCCAGGCAGAAGCGAAACGGCTCGAACACCCCGTCAGGCACCTGCACGGCCGCCAGCAGGCCTGGGTTTAGGAATGGCTCCATCTCCAGGGCCCGCTTGACCGGGACCTCGCGGTAGGGGATGTGGCACTGTTCGCAGCCCTCGATGAACTTCTCGCGAAAGGCCAGGTCGGCCTCGTTCAGCGCCACGAACAGCCCGCCGTTCAATTCCATCGCGTCGGGCATGATGCGGCGCAGGATCAGGTTCTCATCGATGCATTCGATGGCCGACTCCTGGTCCTTGACGCAGTAGCGCCCGCCCGAGTGCAGCAGGCAGTGGTTGCGGCCCGTGGTGCAGTTGGCGATTTCGCCGCGCTCCAGGACCGTCACGCGCAGGCCGCGCAGCGCCAGGTCGTGGGCCGTGGCGGCGCCGGTGGAACCGGCGCCGATGACGATAACGTGTGGGGCTGCCATAACAACTCTTCCGCGCGCGCCGCGCATCTCGGTATTCGGATTGCGTGAGAAGCCTGGAAACCCGGCTGAGGGTTTCCAGGCTTCTCAGCGTGTTCCGTCAGGCCGGCCTTACTCAACCCAGTCAAAGGTCCGGGTCACGGCCTTCTTCCAGCCCTTGTAGATCTTCTCGCGGTGAGCGGCGTCCATCTTCGGGCGCCACTCCTTGTCCTTGCCCCAGTTGGCGCGCAGGTCTTCCACCTGGCTCCAGAAGCCCACGGCCAGCCCGGCGGCGTACGCGGCGCCCAGCGAGGTGGTCTCGGCCACCGTCGGCCGGATGACGGGCACGCCCAGCACGTCGGCCTGGAACTGCATCAGCATCTCGTTGTAGACCATGCCGCCGTCCACCTTCAGCGCGGTCAGGTTCACGCCCGAGTCGGCGTTCATCGCGTCCAGCACCTCGCGCGTCTGGAAGGCGGTCGCCTCCAGCGCGGCGCGGGCGATGTGGCCCTTGTTCACGTAGCGGGTCATGCCCACGATCACCCCGCGCGCGTCGTTCTTCCAGTAGGGCGCGAACAGGCCCGAGAAGGCCGGCACGAAGTAGATGCCGCCGTTGTCCTCGACCGTGGCCGCCAGCGCTTCGACGTCCGACGACTTCTGGATCAGGTTCAGGTTATCACGCAGCCACTGCACCAGCGCGCCGGTGATGGCGATGGAGCCTTCCAGGCAGTAAACGGCCGGTTGGTCGCCGATCTTGTAGCCCAGCGTGGTCAGCAGACCATTCTTCGATTGCACCGGCTTGGTGCCGGTGTTCAGCAGCATGAAGCAGCCCGTGCCATAGGTGTTCTTAGCCTCGCCGGCTGAGAAGCAGGTCTGGCCGAAGAGCGCGGCTTGCTGGTCGCCCAGGTCGCCGGCGACTGGGATGCCCGCCAGCGCGCCGATCGCCTTGCCGTACACTTCCGACGATGGGCGGACGGCCGGCAGCATCGCGCGCGGCACGCCCATGATCTTGAGGATCTCGGGGTCCCAGTCCAGCGTTTCCAGGTTCATCAGCATCGTGCGGCTGGCGTTCGACACGTCGGTCACGTGCACGCCGCCGTTCGGGCCGCCGGTTAGGTTCCAGATGACCCAGGTGTCGATGTTGCCGAAGAGCGCCTCGCCCGCCTCGGCCTTGGCGCGCACGCCCGGCACGTTGTCCAGGATCCACTTGATCTTCGGGCCCGAGAAATACGTGGCCAGCGGCAGCCCGACGCGCGCGCGGAAGCGGTCCTGGCCGCCGTCCTTGGCCAGCTGGTTACAGATGGTGTCGGTGCGGGTGTCTTGCCAGACGATGGCGTTGTAGACCGGCTTGCCCGTCGCCTTCTCCCACACGACCGTCGTCTCGCGCTGGTTAGTCACGCCGACGGCGGCGATATCCTTGGGGTCCACGCCGGTGCGCGCCAGCGCCCCCGAAATCACGGACTGCGTGGCGGCCCAGATCTCCATCGGATCGTGCTCAACCCAGCCGGGCTTCGGGAAAATCTGCTCGTGTTCCTTTTGATCCAGGCCCACCACCTTGCCCGCGTGATCGAAAATCATGAAGCGAGTGCTGGTCGTGCCCTGGTCGATTGCGGCAGCGTACTTGGCCATGTGCCTCTTCCTTTGTGTGACTAGGTGCGATTACCAGTGTAGGTGGAGACAGCGGCCCCCCGGCTCAGGCGGCCGCTGTCTCCACGGCTTAGCGTTTCTCCGGCAGATTGGCGGACACAAACAGGTCGTACAGGATGGCGCCGATCGGGCCGGCAATGGCCGGGACCAGCACCGGCGGAACGAGCCAGTAGAGGCCGCTGAACAGGTTCTGGGTGCCGGCCAGGGCGCCAAAGATGCGCGGGCCGAGGTCGCGGGCCGGGTTGATAGAATAGCCACTCGGGCCGCCCAGCGACAGGCCGACCGCCAGCACGGTGCCGCCGACCAGGAACGGCCCCAGGTTGTTCAGCAAGCCAGTGTTCTTCGAATCGCCGCTGGCCAGGACGCCCCACATCAGCACTACCGTGCCAAAGAACTCCGCGATGATGGCCGTCGTCAGCGAGTAGCCGCCGACCCGACCTGAGCTGGCAGCACCCCAGAAAGCGGCCTCGAAGACCGAGCCCGGCCCGGTGGCCCACACGTTCGGCAGGCCGGCCGAGACCAGACCGTCGCGATAGACCAGGTACACACCCAGCGCGCCCAGGAAGGCGCCGACCATCTGCGCCAGGATGTAGGGGACCACCTTGGCCCAGGGGAAGTCGCGTCTGACTGCCAATGCGAGGGTGACGGCGGGATTGATATGTGCGCCCGACACGCCGGCCGAGATATACACCGCTACAATCACCGCGAAGGCCCATCCGAGGGTGATCGTGTTCCAGTCGTAGGCTGTTCCCGCCAGCCGCGGGGCCAACCCAACATTGGCGACCACTCCATCGCCGAGCAGGATCAGGACAAAGGTCCCCAGGACCTCGCCGATCAGCTGGCTAACCAACCCTTTTTCTTTCATTGCATTTCTCCTTTTGCTTGTTGGGGACAGGTCCGCGCCTTTGCGCATTTGACGGGTTTGCCGCGTGGAGAACTCTCGTTTGGTGGTTCACCTCCCCTGGCGCTAAGCGCGCGCGCGGATCGTTCAGGGTGAAGCCGAGGCAGGTTGCAGGGGACCTGCCGGGGAATGGCGGTGTTCGCTCGCCAGCGGCCTGGTCAGCAGGTCGCGCCGGATTTTGTTATTGTTGCACGGAGAATGGCGCTTGGGAATCAGGTATTCCGCCCGATCCAGAGAGGAAATGCCTGATGGGAGAGCCTAAATGGAGTAGGCCAATACGCCAAGGGAGCATTTGACGTAATCCATCGGCGTGGAGCTTTTGATCGGCGGGGGTTAGGGTTTCGCCGCGCTCTTGACTTGTTTGATGGCGCGCTGCCAACCGTGATACAGCTCGTCCCGGCGGGATTCTGGCAGCCGAGGCTCGAACCAACACTCGCGCTTCCAGCAGGCCACGACCTCGTCCAGCGACGCCCAATAACCCACAGCCAGCCCGGCCAGGTAGGCCGCGCCCAGGACGGCGGTGTTGGTATATACCGGCCGCTCCACGGGCAGCCCCAAAATGTCGGCCTGGAACTGCAACAAGAAGTCGCTCTTGGCCAGGCGGCCATCCGCCCGCAGCGTCCGTGGGGTCAGCTCGGGCGTGTACAGCGCGACGACTTCCAGGAAGTCGCGCGTCTGGTAGGCCATGGCTTCCAGCGCGGCGCGCGCCACGTGATGGCGCGTCGTGCTGCGGGTGATGCCGAGAATGGCGCCGCGGGCGTAGGCGCCTGAGCGCACGACGTCTGAACCGCCCACCGGCGGCACGAAGTAGATGCCCTCGGTGTCGGGCACCTGACCTGCCAGGCCTTCCGCCTCCCCCGGCTCACGGATGATGCCGAGCCCGTCTCTCAGCCATTGAATGGCATCGCCCGCGACGTCGGCTTTGCCCTCCAGGCCGTACACCACCGTGTCGCCGAGGGTCCACAACACCGGGGCGAACAAGCCGCTGGCCGGCGGCAGATAACGCGGGCCGGTGTTGAGCAGCATAAACGAGCCCGAACTGTACGTGTTCTTGGCCATGCCGATCGCAACGCCGGCCTGCCCCAGCACCGCCAGTTGCTGGTCCCCGCCGGCGCTGGCGATCGGCACCCGCACCCCAAAGAACATGGCCGGGTCCGTCTCCGCATATACCTCGCTGGACCGGCGCGGCTCAGGCAGGATTTCGCGCGGGATGCCGAGCAGGTTGAGGATGCCGTCGTCATACGTCAACGAGCTGGCATTCTGCAGCAGCGTCACTGAAGCGTTGGAATGATCGGTGACATGCACGCGGCGCCCCGACAGGTTCCAGATCAGCCAGCTGTCGATGGTGCCGCACAGCAGCTCGCCGCGCGTGATGCCCTTCTGCACGGCCTGGTCGTTGTCCATCAGCCAGCGGATCTTGGCGGCGGTGACGTCGGGCACAATGCTCATGCCCGTGCGAGCCTCAATGCCCTGCCTGTCACGGGCAATCAGCTGCTCACACAGCCCGAGGGTGCGCTGGTCGTGCCAGACGATCGCGCGGCCAACCGGCTCGCCGGTGCCCTTGTTCCAAAAAACAGTCGTGTCGCGCTGGTTGGTGACGCCGATCGCTTCGATCTGTTCGGGCGCAATTCGGCCGTTGTGCAGCGCCTCGGCCGTCACCGTCTGCGTCACGTGCCAGATCTCGTTGGCGTCGTGCTCCGACCAGCCGGGCTGGGGATGATATTGGTGGATGTCCGCGTAAGCGGAGGCAACCACGTTCGCCTTGCGGTCGAGGATGACGACGCGCACACCGGCGGTTCTTTGGTGGATGCCCAGGATGTAGGTTGTCACGCGGGATACTGGCTGCTCGCGTGCGTTGGCCGGCTGACTACCAGGCCAAGCTCCAGGCTGACGCGCACCAGGCTGGCCAGGTTGTCCACTTCCAGCTTGCGCATGGCATCGCGCCGCTGCTTTTCCACGGTCTTGACGCTGGTCCGCAGGCTTTCGGCAATCTCGCGCGCCGAGTAGCCCTCCACCACGCGCTTGACCACTTCCCGCTCGCGCGGCGACAGGTTGTCGAGCAAATTGCGCTCCTGCTCGCCGAAGAAGTTGTTGGCGATCAATCCCGAGACCCCCGAGCTTAGGAACATGCTGCCTTGGCGCGCTGCCCGGACCGCCGCCAGCAGCTCGTCCGCGACCGATTGTTTTACTACGTAGCCCAAGGCCCCGGTTTGCAGCGCCTGCCGGATCAGGCCCGGGTCGGCGTGCATCGAGAGCACGACCACCTGGGGCCTATCCTTCATCCCCTTGATTTCCGCCAGAGTGTCCAGCCCATCGAGCTTGGGCATGGTGAGATCCAGCACCAGCACGTCGGGGTGCACGGCCTTGAGCGCCGTTACCGCCGCCCGGCCATTGTCGGCTTCGCCGACGACCTCGATGTCACCGGCGCCCTCCAGCAGCTTGACGATGCCCTGCCGAACCAGGATGTGGTCTTCTGCGACGACGACGCGTATCATAGGTTCCCTTCCCGTCTGGCGCTTCGAGACACACGACCCGCCGATCACGTCACCCTGGCGCCGCGGTTAGAGCGCATTCGCTTCGCGTGTCCGGCAGGCCTCATCCGTTGACGCCCGGCCTAGCTGGCGCCGACACTCGGCAAGGGCAGCGACCCGTACAGCCGGGTGCCCTTGCCCGGGTCCGACTCGACGTCAAAACTGCCGCTCAGCATAAAGAACCGCTCGCGCAGCCCTTGCAGGCCCATGCCCATGCCCAGGTGCGCGCGCTGGCTGGGGTCGAAACCCTGCCCATCGTCCTCCAGGGAGATGTTGATCTCGTCGTTCACGAACTCCAGGTTAATCCACACCGAGGTCGCCTGCGCGTGTTTTACGACGTTGTTTATGCCCTCCTGAACCATGCGGTAGAGGACAGTGGCCTGAGCATTGGGGATTGGTGGCAATTGCTCCTGGCTGCTGAGCACAATGCGCAGCCCGGTCGAGAGCGCCACGGTAGAGCACAGCGACTCGAGCACCTTGGCCAGCGCCATCGAGCCAAAAGACGGCGGGCGCAGCTCGTAGAACACCTGCCGGATGTGGCGCATCATTTCTTCGGCGCCACGGATCGTCGCTTTGAGTTGTGCCTCGACGCCCGGACCGCCTGCGCTCACCTCGCCGTGAATCGCCTTCAAGTTAAGGATCAGGGCGGTCATGCCCTGGCCAATGTCGTCGTGCAGGTCCTGCGCGATCTGGCGCCGCTGTTCCTCCTGGCTGGTCACCAGCTGCAGCGTCACCAGCTTGAGCTGTTCCTCGGCGCGGATCTCCCGCGTGGTGTCGCGCGTAAACATCACCAGGCCCTCCACCTGGCCGCTCGCGCCCCGCACCGGGCAGATTGACACCGCCTCCCACTGGTGGCCCGCCCGGTCAGTGAATTCCACCGGCTGCCCGGTCAGCAGCGCCTTGTTGGCCAGCATGCGCCGGTGCGCCGCCTGCCCGGCCGGCAGTAAGTCCCAGATGGGCGTGCCAGCCAATTCGGCCGCCGGCTTGGAGCGGCGGCGGGCTGCCGCTGCGTTGAGGTACAGCAGCGTTCCCTGCAGATCGCAAAACTCAATCGCCTGGGGACACAGGTCCAGAATCTGCCCGGCCAGATTGGCTTGGCCCGGGTCGCTGAGCCCTCGCAGGCTTTCCCACCACTTGGCGACCAGCTTGTTCATTATCCTACTTGAGTTGGCTGCACGTCCTGCGACGAAGCGCCGACAGGCGACCTCACTCGCTTGGCCGCCGCCACGCGGCTGGGGCGGTTGTGACCGCGCACCCTGCCGCGCTTCGTTACGCTAGGATAACAGACTGGGATGGCACGGCGTTATGATCATTTGCGCAGTCTTCGATGCCGAAGATCACCTTCCCCCCCAGCCATGTCCGACGTTATGTCTGCCGCGGGGGTGTTGTCTGCAAGCCGCCGAGGTAAGCAACACAGCTCTCCGAGCCTGGTTCGAGCTTGTGTCGGAGCGAATTGGCCAGGTTAGTATACACAGGATGCCCCGCTGAGGCTATAGGTTTTCTTCTGCCGCTCAAACGCCCTGGCCGCGTTCGTGCCGCTCACGGCCGCGCAAATACGACCGTATAGTGGGCATAATTGGGGCTGGCCGGATTGGTCACGACCGCGATCCCCGCCTCGCTGACGTCGGGGTACAGGATGATGTCGTGATGCACCTGGCTGTTCATCCACCAGTCGAACGCGCCCGCCGAGCCGCCCCCAAAGGCCTCGTCGCCCGCGTAGATGATCTCGCGCGCCGAGTTGTAGTTGGCGTACCCCTGGCCCGCCACGCGGTTTTTCCAGCTGGTGCCGTCCGTGCCGGTGTGGCTGATGAAATCGTGACACGCCATATCCAGGCTGTGCTGTTCGGCCGCGGCGGCCAGTTGCGGCTGGACGCTCACCGGTCTCAACCCCGCGACTGCCCGCGCGGCGTTGATCCGGCTGAGGATGTCGCTCTCGTTGCCGCTCAGGTGGCTGGCCCCGCAGGGGTTGGCCGCCTCGGGCGCGGGCGCAGATCCCACCGTATCGGGCGGCGGCACCGTCTGCTCTCGCCCGGAGTAGTTGACGCTCACTTTGACCCAGATCGGCCCCTGGCCGCTGGCGCCGACCCCAAAGCGCCACCCCTGCGCGTCTTGAAACTCCCAGTTGCCCAGGTGCGATCCACCGCGCGTTGGGGCCACTAACTCGATCGAGATCTCGACGATGGTTCCCGGCGGCGCCTCTGGCAGCGGGCTGGCCAGCGCGCCGCTCATCGCCTCGCCGCCGGCAAAGACCAGGCTGTAGCCTTTCCAGGCACAGGTGCCCTCGTTGCGGATCTTCCAGGTCTTTACAAAGGCCTCGCCCTGCTTGAAGGCCGTGTCGTCCGGCACCGTCACATCGCCATAGAAGGCGGCTTTGTCGATGCAGTTGCCGGGCGCCTCCGCGCCGGTCGTGGTAGGCGCCGGCGTGGGCGGCGTAGGGGAGGGCGACGGCTGGGCGGTAGGCGGCAGCGCCGCCGGCTCGTCCGTGACCGTCGCCTGCGCGGTTGCCGTGGCGCTGGCCTGCGCGCTCGGCGCCTGGGCCAGCGCCAGTATCGCGCTGACCCCGTTGACCACGACGACGTATTCGCCCGCCGGGAGCCCGGCGATGTCCAGGCTGGCTGCCTGTTCGAATGCCTGGCTGGCAGGCGCGCAGTTGGCCCGCGCGGTGCGCAGCGTGAAAAGCGTCACCACGAAAACCTGGGCCTGGCGCTCGACGGTCGTATCGGCCAGTGCGGTGCAGCTGTCGAGCAGTTGGCCGTGGGCTGTCACCTCGGCCGCCGCGGCGCCGCTGTCCGGGGCTTCGACCTCGACACGATCCACCAGGGCCAGCCCGCGTTGGGTGTTGGCGACGGCCGTCGGCGGCAGGCTGGTGGGGGTGGGTGTGCGCGTGGCGCAGGCGCCGATCAAAACTGCCAGGCCGGCCAGGATGGGCAGCAGCACACGGTAGCGTTGCATGGCAACCTCATCGACAGCATTCGGGCCGGGCCGCGGGCGCCCAAAACGTGGCAACACCTGCGGCCAGGCGCGCATTGCCGGTCACGCCAACATCATAACCGCGGCCCCGATAAGCGCAAGTGGGCGTCACCCGCGCTGCCTTCCCCGCAATCCTCCCGATTCCAATAAACCACGCAAATCACGCTGCTAGCGTTTATAATGGTCGGGTCGCTCTTGGTCCCCCTTGCCTACCCGCCTTCGGCGGCGCCTCCGCCCGAGCGTCCTGTCAAACCATGCATTCGATCCCGCTGCTCGTCAATATCGCCGTTGCCCTGGTAGTCGCCTTCGCCGGCGGCTTAGCCGCCCGGCGCCTGGGTCTGCCGCCCATTGTCGGTTATCTGCTGGCTGGCGTCGCCATCGGGCCGTTTACGCCCGGCTTCGTCGGCGATATCGATACCCTCAGCCAGTTGGCCGAGTTGGGCGTCATCTTCCTCATGTTCGGCGTCGGCCTGCACTTTTCGCTGCGCGATTTGTGGCAAGTGCGCGACATTGCGATACCGGGGGCGCTGCTCCAGACCGGCATTGCGACCGTGTTGGGCTATCTGCTGACGCAGGCCTGGGGCTGGACGCCGAGTGCCAGCATCGTTCTCGGCCTGGCGATCTCGGTGGCCAGCACGGTCGTGCTGCTGCGCGGGCTGATGGACAACGGGCTGCTCAACACCCATCACGGGCGCGTGGCCGTCGGCTGGCTGGTCCTGGAGGACCTGGCGACCGTCCTCATCCTGGTCGTGCTGCCCACCCTGGCGCCCAGCGCGGGCGGCATAAACTGGGCGAACCTCGGTCTGACGCTCCTGAAGGTCGCCGTCTTCACCGCCCTGATGCTGTTTGTGGGCGGCCGCGCCGTCCCCTGGCTGCTCTTGCGCACGGCCCATACCCGCTCGCGCGAACTGTTTATCCTGGCCGTGCTGGCGCTGGCTTTGGGGACCGCCCTGGGCGCGGCCGAATTGTTCGGCGTGTCCTTCGCGCTCGGCGCTTTTCTGGCCGGGGTGATTGTCGGCGAGTCGCCGCTCAGCCACCAGGTCGGCGCCGACCTGGTCCCATTTCGCGAGGCCTTCTCGGTGCTGTTCTTCGTTTCGGTCGGCATGCTCGTCAACCCGGCTTATCTATTGGCCAACGCCAGCCAGGTGGCCCTCCTATCGGCCCTGGTTGTGGCCGGCAAAGCGGTCCTGGGCGCCGTGATTACGTTCCTCTTTCCCCACCCCGCTCGCACGGCCCTGGTGGTCGGCGCCGGCCTAAGCCAGATTGGCGAGTTTTCGTTCATCGTCGGCCAGGCCGGTCTGGCCTTGGGCTTGCTCAATCGCGACCAATACTCGCTCATCCTGGCCGGTGCGCTCGTTTCGATCACTCTCAACCCCCTCATGTTCCGGCTGATCGAACCCGCTGAGCGCTGGCTGCGCTCCCGGCCGGCGCTTTGGGCGCGGCTCAACCGTCACGGCCCCGAAACGCTTCCGGCCGGCCACAGCCTGCAGGGCCACGTGGTCGTCGTGGGTTGGGGGCGGGTGGGCCACCACATCGTGGACGTGCTCAACCACCTGGGCGCGCCGCGGCTGGTCATCGAGGCCGACGCGCCGCGGGTCGAGGCGCTGCGCCGCCTGGGGGTGCCCACGCTGTTTGGCGACGCCGCCAACTCCGAGGTCATGGCGCATGCCCACCTGGAGCGGGCTCGGGCGCTGGTGGTCACGCTGCCCGACGAAGCCGCCAGCCAGGTCGTGGTCGCCGCGGCCCGCCGGCTCGCGCCCAACCTGCCCATCATCGCTCGCGCCGCGACCCAGGAAGGGGTCGCGCACCTGGCAGCCCTCGGCGCGCAGGACGTGGTCCATCCCGAGTTGGCCGGCGGGCTGGAGATCGTGCGCAGCACGCTGCTGCGGCTGGGCTACCTGGCGCATCAGGTCGAGCAGTACGCCAACATCGTCCGCCGCGAGCATTACGACCTGGCCGTCAACACCCCCGACGAGAACCGCATCCTGCGGCAGTTGATTTCGGCCGCGCGCGACATCGATTTGACCTGGGTGCGGCTGGGCGAAGGTGACCCGCTGGTTGGGCAGACCCTGGCTCAGGCCGACCTCCGGGCCCAAACCGGCGCCTCGGTGGTTGCGCTCTATCGCGATGGGCGCCTGTTGGCCAACCCCAAGTCACAAACTGTCTTTCAGAGCGGCGACCACGTTGGCCTGATCGGCGAGCCCGAGCAAATCGCCGCGGCCTTTGCCCGTTTGACTGCCAGCGGCAGTTCGCCGCCGGCAGTCAGCCCGGCCGCCGGCGGGCTGGAGGCAACGCCCACCAGCTGAGAACGTCCCCTCCAGGGGACATCCCCCGCGACCGCGTCAACTCGGGGTCGGACCGTTCCCCTCGTTGTTCCACGCCGCCCAGCAGGTGATGCAGACCTCGCACGAGACCTGGGAGAGCGACCCGGCCATTGTGCCCGCGGCCGTCCCGCCGGGCGACGATCAGTTGCGCTACGTCTTCCCGGCCGCCCTGGGCGACCGCTACCCGGCGACCGACCCACGCCCGCACGACTACGCCTTCGAATACACGCCCAAGATCAAGCTCGAGCAGAAACGCGGCCCCAGCGGCTGATCCCTTCTCGTCACAAACGCCTCCGGGGTGACATGTGGTTTAATGCCGGAGGATACCGTGACGACCGCTGAACACCCCGAACGCCCCGCGGAGACCGCTCATCTGGCCGAGACCCTGGCCATCCTCGAAGCGCGCATCGCGGAAGTCGGCAGCTACAAAGTCCAGGGCTTTACCACGCACGACACGGCCGCGCTGCACCGCAAGCTGGTCGAGATGCATCTGGCCCTCAAATCTGCCCGCCAGCAGGTCTTCTTTGGCCGCCTGGACTTTGTGCCCGACGGCGCCCCGGCCGCCGAAACCCACTATCTGGGCAAGGTCGGCTTCGACCGCAACAGCCGCCTGATCGTCCTCGACTGGCGCGCGCCCGTCGGCCGGCTCTTTTCACGCCGCCGCCCCGGTCCCGGCCAATACGCCAGCCCCGATGGGCGGTTGAGCGTGACTCTGCGCCTCAAGCGTCACTTCAACATCGAGCAGCAATCCCTGCTCAGCCTGCACGACGAGTTCGATACGCGCCCTGAGGCGTGGCCGGCCGGCGCCGAGCGCCCGGGGCTGATCGATCCCGACGCGTACCTGCGCGAGATCCTGTCCGGTCGCGGGGCGGCGCACATGCTCGACATCGTCGCCAGCCTGCAGGAGCACCAGGACGACCTGATCCGCGCCGAGCCGCAGCAGGCGCTGGTCGTCCAAGGCGCGGCCGGCAGCGGCAAGACCTCGGTCGCCCTGCACCGCGTGGCCTACCTGCTCTACCCGCCCAACAAAACCGGCATCGACGCCAGCCGCTGCATCATCTTTGGTCCTAACCGCCTCTTCCTGGGTTACATTGCCAATGTGCTGCCGGGGCTGGGCGTGGCCGGCATCGACCAGCGCACGCTGGAAGCTTGGGCTCTGGAGCGCCTGGGCCTGGCCGAGCGCCCGCTGGTCGATACGACCCAGGCGGCGCTGTTGGGCGCGGCCTCCCTGCGTGAGCGCCAGGCGCATGCCCGCCGCAGCCAGCTCAAGGCCTCGCTGCGCTTTGGCCGGGTGCTGGAAGGCTTCGTCAATGCCTGGCGGGCCCGGCTGGTCGTGCCGGCCCAGGGCATGCTGTTCGACAAGCTGGGGCCCTTGCGCGTCAGCGTCGAGGCGCCGCGGGCGCACGTGCTCGAGATCCATCATTCGTTGTCCGAGCTGCCGCTGCTGCGCCAGCGTCAGCGCTTCATTGAGCTGCTGCTGGTCGACCTGATGGGCGCTTACGCCGCCGCCGTCCAGCGCCACCTGGCGCACCTGGCGGCCGAGGGCGACGAGCTACAGGCGCGCCAGCATGCCCTCCGGGGGGAGGCCGATCGTCTGGCGGACTATGCCCGCTATGCCCGGGAACATGGCGATGGCGATCTGGACGACAGCCAGGCCGCCGCGGGCCTCGAGCAGGGGGCGGCGGCCCTGCGCGCCCTCGCCGAGCACTTTGACCGGAAGGGGAAGCGTTTGGTGCTGCGCGCGGCGCGCCTCAAAGACGAAGATGCCGCGCGCGTCGATCGCCCGCAGGTCCGCGCCGAGCTTCAGCGCCGGCTGGAGGCCGAACTCGAACGGGGCTGGCCGCCGCTAGACCCGCTGGCCGGCTTCCACCAACTGTTGGCCGATCTGCCCCAATTGGCGCGCGCGGGCCGCGGTCTCCTCAGCAGTGACGAGCTGGAGCTGCTCCACCGCCCCACGCCGCCCGATCCCGGCGCGCCGATCGACGCCAGCGACCTGCCGGCGCTCTGTTACCTGCATCTGCTGCTGAACGGCGTGCTCGCGCCGCTCTTCGACCACGTGGTCGTGGACGAGGCCCAGGACGTCGCGCCGCTCTACTATGCCGTGCTGCGCCGGCTGTCGCGCAACGGCTCCTTTACCGTGCTGGGCGACCTGGCCCAGAGCGTCTTTGCCTATCGTGGCCTGGCCGAGTGGGATGACCTGCGGCCGGTCTTTTCCGGCCTGCCGTGCACCTTCGTCGAGATGGCCGACAGCTATCGCAGCACGTATGAGATCATCACCTTCTCCAACCGCATCCTCGAGTTGCTGGCGCCCGATGGCCAGGCGCCGCGCCTGGCGCGGCCCTTCGAGCGCCACGGCGCCCCGGTCCAACTCCACCGGTTGGACGCGCCGGCCGAGCTCGTGCCCGCCCTGGCTGAGGCCGCGCGCGAGCTGCAGCAGCAGGGCTTCGAGAACATCGCCCTGATTGCCAAGACGGCCGAGCAGGCCGCTGCGCTGGCGAACCACTGGCCGCCCGGCTCGGCCGGGCCACTCTTGGTTGCCACCACGGCCGAGCAGACCTACGCGGGTGGCCTGGTGGTCATCCCGGTCCATCTGGCCAAGGGCATGGAGTTCGAAGCGGTCCTGCTCGTCGATGCCGGCGCGGGCAACTATGCAGCCAGCGAGTTCGACGGGCGCCTGCTGTACGTGGCCGCCACCCGCGCCCTCCATGTGCTGCATCTCTTCTCCATCGGCGCCGTAAACGCCTACGTGGAACTGGCGCATGGCGCCTAGTGAGGTGTCAGACGACCCGGCCGGATCGCGTTGGCCCACCCCCGCACAGCGCCCCAGGAGCGAGGCGGATGAGTTGTGGGCCGGTGCCGGCCTCGGCCGGCAGCCAGGCGCGCTGCCACACGGGCGGCGCTTACGGCAATTCCGAACAGGTCTCTTGATCCTGCCCTGGCCAGCGCTCGGGTCCTTTGCTGAGCCAAACTTCCCTGCGGAACTATCGGTAGTGGAGCCGGTAGGGGCTGAGCGAGGCCGCCTGGCCGGTTTGCGCCCGGCGCAGGCCACCCGCCGGCTATGGCGAGGCCGTCTTGGCCGGCATCGGCGCCTCGGCCGGGTTGTGCCATCCGTCGTCTGGTACGATCATCCGTTCCGCTTCCGGAGGCCCCCACGTGCCCGGCGCATAGAATGCCAGTGGCGCGGCCTGGCCCAGCACCGGCTCGACCACCGCCCAGGCGGCCTCCACGGCGTCTGCGCGCGTGAACAGCATGGCCTCTCCGCTCAGGGCGTCGCCCAGAAGCCGCTCGTAGGGCAGGGAGGCTTCGGCTGATTGGTGCCGCGCGACCAGATCCACCGGTTCGCCGACCATGGCCTCGCCCGGCGCTTTGACCTGCGCGCCCAGCGAGATCAGCACATGCGGGCTCAGCCGAAAGCGCAGGAAGTTGGGCTCGTCGACGCCCACCAGGCCAAAGGCGGCCTGCGGCGCGCGCGTGAGTGTCACCAGCACCTCGGTAGCGGTCACCGGCAGGCACTTGCCGGCGCGGATATAGAACGGCACGTCGGCCCAACGCCAGTTATCAATGAATAGCCGCAACGCGGCAAAGGTCTCGGTCGTTGACTCTGGCGCCACCCCGGCCTCCTGGCGGAAGCCGCGGAACTGCCCGCGCACCACGCTCCCGGCATCAAGCGGGCGCATGGCTTTGAAGATCACGGCCTTTTGGTCGCGGATGGAATCCTGGTCGCGGCGCGAGGGCGCCTCCATCGCCAGCAGTGCGACGATCTGCAGCAAGTGGTTTTGGACGACGTCGCGGATGGTGCCGACCTCATCGTAGAACTTGCCGCGTCCTTGCACACCAAAGCTTTCGGCCATGGTGACCTGCACATTGTCGATGTAATGCCGGTTCCAAATCGGCTCCAGGAAAGTGTTGGCAAACCGGAAGAAGATCAAGTTCTGTACCGCCTCCTTGCCCAGATAGTGGTCGATGCGGAAGATGGCACGCTCGGGGAAGTGCTGGTGCAGGGTGCGCGTCAGCGCCCGTGCCGATTCCAAGTCGCGCCCAAACGGCTTCTCCACGACGATGCGCGCGCCCTCAGCGCAGCCGCTCTTCGCCAACCCGCCGGCGACGGTCGCGAACAAACTGGGCGGGATCGCCAGGTAATGCAGGGGATGGGCCGCGTTGCCCAGCCGCTGGCGCAGTTGGACAAAGGTCGCCTCGTCGTTATAGTCGCCGTCGACATAGCCCAGTTGCTGGCTGAGTTTTGCGAAGGCGCCCTCATCCACGCCGCCGTTTTCCGCCAGGCTGGCCCGCGCCCGCGCGCGTAGTTCCTCCAGCCTCCAGCCCGACTTGGCCACGCCGATGATGGGCATGTCAAGTTGGCCGCGCTGGATGAGCGCCTGCAGCGCCGGGAAGATCTTCTTGTAAGCCAGGTCACCGGTGGCGCCAAAGAACACAAACGCATCGGCGGGCCCCAGCGGCCCGCTGTTGGTCTCGGCCGGCTGGCTGGTCATGGCTGGGCTTCCACGTGGCCCCCAAACTGAAAGCGCAAGGCTGACAACAATTGCTCGGCGAAGTCCGCCTGGCCGCGTGAGACGAAGCGCGCGTACAGCGCCGCGCTGAGCACTGGCACTGGCACGGCCTCGTCGATCGCGGCCGCCACGGTCCACCGACCTTCACCCGAGTCGGCCACGTGACCCGAGAATTGGGCCAGGTTGGGGCTGTCGAGCAGCGCTTTGGCCGCCAGGTCCAGCAGCCACGAACTCACCACGCTGCCGCGCCGCCAGAGCTCGGCGATCTCTGCCAGGTCGAAGTCGTATTGATAGTATTCGGGGTTGCTCAGCGGGCTGGCCTCGGCGCTCACGGCCCGCGCCTGCTGGCCGGCGTTGGCGTGGCGCAACACGTTGAAGCCCTCGGCATAGGCCCCCATCAGGCCGTACTCGATGCCGTTGTGGACCATTTTGACGAAGTGGCCGGCGCCGTGCGGTCCGCAGTGCAGGTAACCTTGGTCAGCCGTGCCGCGCGCCGGCCGGCCGGAGGTGGGCGGCGCCGCGCTGCGGCCCGGCGCCAGCGCTGCAAAGAGCGGTTCGAGGTGGGCCACGATCTTCGCCTCGCCGCCGATCATCAGGCAATAGCCGCGGGCCAGCCCCCAAACACCGCCGCTGGTGCCTACATCTACATAATGCAGGCCCAAGGCCTTCAGGCTCGCTGCCCGCCGCAGGTCGTCGCGATAGTACGAGTTGCCCCCGTCGATCACGATGTCTCCCGGCGCCAGCAACGGCGTCAGCCCGGCCAGTTCGTCGTCCACCGCGGCGGCCGGGATCATCAGCCAGATAGCGCGCGGCGGCGCCAAGGCGGCCACGAAGGCCTCGCGGGTGTCAGTTCCAGTCGCGCCTTCGGCGGTGACGGCCTGGATGGCCTCGGCGTGGTGATCGAACACCACGCAGGTATGCCCGGCCCGCATCAGCCGCCGCACCATGTTGCCCCCCATACGGCCCAATCCCATCATTCCAAGCTGCATCTGCCACCTCCTCGATCTAGAGCGCACACCGCTCCCATGTACGCCGCGCCTCACACCGCCCCCCTGGCACCGCCCGCCACGCCCTTTCCCGGCCGCAGGCCGGGGGCGCGCAGGCGGGGCGATGTGGCGGGCTTGGCCAGGGTGGGGGTTGCCTCATCCGTTGATCCGTTGCCTCATCCGTTGACGCCGTTGACGCCGTTGACGCCGAATCCACACCTTACGCCCATCAGGAATCCGCTATATAGGCTGTCAGCCGATCCCGGCCAGCGCCATCTGCGCCAGCCCATAGCTGGCCGCGCCCAGCAGGGCCGACGAGCGCCGCACGATGTGCACCGGCATGCGCGCCACCACCGGGCTCAGCCGGCCTTTGTGCTGCATCGCGCGCAGGAAGCGCCCGGTGGTGAGCGCCGGCAAGATATGGCGCGGCACGCCGCCGGCCACGTAGACGCCGGCCGTCGCCATGATCTTGAGCGCCAGGTTGCCGGCCTCGGCGCCCAGGATCTCCACGAAGAGCTCCAGCGCGGCCGCGCATAGCGGGCAGGGCGCGGCTGGGTCCAGCGCGGCCGCGGTGATGACGGGTGTGCGGTCGGCGGCGGCGGCCAGGCGCTCAGCCACGGCCGGCGTCTCTGGCGCGGCCCCGCTGTCGCGCAGATACTCATACAGGTTGGGCAGGCCCATTCCCGAGCACACGCGTTCGACGCTTACGTGGTCATAACGCTGGCTCAGGTATTGCAGCAAGCCCACTTGCCGCGGCCCGTTGGGCGCGAAGCTGGCATGGCCGCCCTCCGACGGGTGCGCCTGGTAAGCCGACCCGTCCCAGGTGAGGAACGCTTCGCCCAGCCCGGTGCCGGGCGCGATCACGGCCAGCGCGCCTTCGGGCTCTGCCTGGCCGGGGTGCAGCGTGAGCGCGTCGTCGGGCCCCATCTGCAGCACCGCGCGCGCGATGGCCTCCAGATCATTCAACAGCCATACGCGGCGCAGGCCGAGCGCCTCCGCCAGCCGCTCGGCGGTCACATCCCACCCGAGGTTGGTCACGCTGGCGCGCCCGCCGCGCACCGGACCAGCCAGGTCGAAGCAGGCGGCGGTGATCGGATGGGCCACGTCCTTCACGAAGTCGCGGGCCAGCGCCTCCAGCGAGGGATAGTGGCCGCTGCGCCGGTAGCCGGTGGCCAATGGGGTGTGCGGTCCCAGCGCGGGCGCGTAGACCGCCAGGTCGGTCTTGGTGCCTCCAATGTCGGCAGCCAGCAGCATGGGCGTCGCCCTCCACCTTCACTCTAGCGAATTGTCAGGCAGGAACCTGACGGGTTGACGTTCCTGCCAATTGCGCCTAACCTTCGCGCCGATGACGACCGCCACTCCGAATGCTCGCGCCGGTGTGCTCGCGCTGCTGGCTGGCCGCCGGCCGGGCCGGACGCCGTGCTTCAGCGGGCTGATCAGCGTCACCCAGCCGGCGCTCGACAGCCTCGGTCTGGCCTTCAGCGCCATCCACGCCGACTCCGGCCGGTTGGCCGCGGTGGCCGCCAGCCCTTACCGGTTGGCCGGGTTTGAATCGGCAGTGCTGCCGTGCGATTTGTGCGTCGAGGCCGAGGGCTTGGGCGCGGCCGTCGATTTCCGCGCCGGCGAACCGCGCGCCGAGTTCCCCCGCGTGGCGCAGACCGTGGCCGAATCGGCGGCGGCGTTCCGCTTGCCCGGCGCCGGGCCGCTCGCGCGCCGCGGGCGGCTGCCAGTGGTGGCAGAGGCCCTTGAGCGGGTCAAGGCAGATGTGGGCGGCGAGATCGTGCTCGGCGCCGTGATCCCCGGTCCCTTCACCCTGGCGATGCAGGTCGTGAATCCCGGCCCGCTGCTGCTGGAGCTTAGCGAGGCCCCGGCTGCCGTCGGAGACCTGCTCGACCAACTCACGCCGCTGCTGGCCGATGTCGGCCAGCTCTACCGGGCCAGCGGCGCCGACTTCATCACCGTGCACGAGATGGGCGGCTCGCCGGGCTTTATCGGCCCGCGCCCCTTCGAACGCTTGGTGCTGCCGCGCCTGCAGCAGTTGTTGGCCGCGCTGCCGGCCCCGCGGGTGCTCAGCGTCTGTGGCCGCACCAACCGCGGCCTGCCGCTGCTGGCCGCGGCCGGCGCCGACGCGCTCAGCGTGGATCAGGCCAATGACCTGGCCGCCTCGCGCGCGGCCTTGGGACCAGAGCCGCTGCTCTTTGGCAACCTCGACCCGGTTGGCCTCTTGGCCGGCGGCGACGAAACCCAGGTGCGCGCGGCCGTCGCCGCCACTCGGGCCGCGGGGGCCGATGCGATCTGGCCTGGCTGCGACCTCTGGCCGCAAGTCCCTACCGCCAACCTGCGCGCCATGGTCGCCGCCGCCCACGGCCACTAGCTCCGGCGCCTCTCGCCTCCACTCTCCTACTCTCCCACTCACGCGCTCACCCACCTCCCATCGCCCACATCGCCCGCGCGTCTACTCGGCGCGCCTGCCGGCGGCGCATCGGCCGCAAAGCCTGGCGCGGCCAGAACAGAAGCGCGCGGCTAGCAGGTTGGTGCTGCGCCAGCTCCGCCGGCCGTCTCTCGGCCCGCGGCCGGGAAACACCTGCCCCCCTGCACCCCCCACGGGGGCGGTGTGGCGGGCGGTGCCAGGGGGGCGTGCGGGCTTTGCCCCCGCGGGGGTTGATCCGTTGGTCCGTTGCCCATCCGTTGACACCGTTGACGCCGCATCCGCGCCTGACACTCATCGAGAATTTGCCCTAGCCCCCCTCCAGCGCGGCCACGCCGCTGGCCCGCGGGCGCTGCCAGGCGGCGGCCGTGGCCACTTCGGCCTCCGCCAGGGCAGCCATGCGCGGCAGGAACTCGGCCAACCTCTGCCGATCGCGGCCATGCCGGGCGGCCAGCAGTGCGCTGGCCTGGGGCACGTGCGCCGAGGCGAGATTCTCGACCTTCATGCTTTCACCTGACTGCGCTAAGATAGGCGCTGGCGCCGGCGCGCCAACGTGAACGCGCCGGTGTCCTGCAGGAAAGGGGGCGCGGCTCGGGATAGGAGACTACGGCCAATGCCCGATAGTATTTTAGCGCGCCTAAAGCTTTTCGCCACAGTGCCGCCCGACGAGCTGGACAAGTTGTGGGCCTCGCTGCGGCCCTGCCACACGCCGGCTGGCACGGTGCTGTTTTATGAAGACGAGTGCGGCGATCACTTCTATGTGATCGTCAGCGGCCGCGTGGAGGTCGTCAAAGGCCTGGGCACGCCTGATGAGCGCCGGCTGGCCCTACGCGGTCCCGGGGACTTCTTGGGCGAAATGAGCCTCCTCAACCGCGACGGGCGCCGCACCGCCTCGGTGCGCGTCATTGAGACAGCCGATCTGCTGGAGATGCGCCGGGCGGAATTCGACGTCCTGCTCCATCGCTATCCACTGCTGGCCTACGAGATGGTGCGCGTCATGAGTGACCGCCTGACCACCACGCAAAACGCCATCATCACTGATCTGCGCCAGCGCAACCAGCAGCTCCAGACCGCCTACGAGGCGCTGCAGGCGGCCCAGGTCCAGCTCATCGAAAAGGAAAGGCTCGAACGCGATCTGCGGTTGGCGCACGAGATCCAGATGGGCCTGCTGCCGCAAGCCTGGCCGCCCGCGCCGGGCTACGACTTTGGCGCGCGGATGGCGCCAGCCCGCGCGGTGGGCGGCGACCTCTACGATGGCGTGCCGTCCGGACCGGCCGCCGTGAACCTGGTCATCGGCGACGTGGCCGACAAGGGCATGCCCGCCGCCATCTTCATGGCCCAGGCCCTGGCGCTGCTTCGCGCCGAAGCCAGCCGCGGCGCCGAGCCGGCCGCAGCGTTGCGGCAGGTCAATCGCTTGCTGTTGGGCATGAACCGGCTCGACGTGTTCGTAACGGCGCTGTCCGCCCGGCTGGAACTTGCCACCGGTGAGGTGGCCTACGCTCGCGCCGGCCACGAGTTGCCCCTAGTGGCCGCGCCCGATGGAACCGTGACCCGGCCGCCGCAGAAGCGCGGTCAACCGCTGGCCATCTTCGACGACCTGGCCCTCGATGAGGGCCGCATAACGCTGCCGCCGGGCGGGGCGCTGCTGATTTTCAGCGACGGCGTCACCGATGCCCGTGCCTTGAGCGGCGAATCCTATGGGTCGGCGCGCCTGGCCGGCAGCCTACGGGCTGAGGTCGCGGTCAGTGGCTCGGCCCAGGCGCTCTGCGACCGGCTGCTGGCGCGAGTCATGGCCTTTCAGGGCACGGCGCCGCAGCACGACGACATCACCCTGCTGGTCGTCTGCCGCTACGCCCGCTAGGATGTCTCTCGCCCGGCGGGGGTGAGCTGGGGTGAGGGCGTAACGTTTGTAGGCCTCCAGGATGGCGGCCCGCACGGCCGGCCCGGCATAGCTGCCGGCCGGCAGCAGCGTCCACACCAGGTCGTGGCGCGGTACAGTCACGGTCAGTGAGGTCCAAGCGCTAACGGCCACGCCTCCTGCCGGCCGCATCACGATGCTGGCAGGATGAAAATCGCGGTGGACGACGGCTGGCGCGGCGCAGGGCACGCGGTCCCGCCGCGCGGCCAGCCAGGCCACCACCGGCGCGAGCCCCAAATGCGCGATCCCTGAACCAGGCGGTGGGCCTCCGCCAGCGCCTGATCGGCGAAGGTGTAGGGATCGGGCGGCAAGAAGCTGACACCGGCCGCTTAAAACAGACCGGGCGAGCCACTCGGGTTCGCCCAACCTGCCTCGGCGCATGGAAAAGCCTCGCTGTGAACTTGAGCCCAGGGCAGCTTGGCTTCCGCGATGGCCAAGTGTCTGACGGTGAATCTCGGGCCAGCGGGAGACGCGTCGCCGGGAAAGTGCGTTGGGTGCGAGCCCGCCGCCACTCGCGGTGGCGTGCGCGGGGAGCGATCCGGGTCAGCGTCTCGGGCCTTCTGAGTGCGTCAGAGACCTCAGCCCTGGTGGCACAGGAGGCTTTTCCAGGTAACCTCACGATAGAGAGTCTGAGCGCCCGAGTCAACCGCCGTGAACCTTAAAAATATTCCTATCTGGCCGAACGAGTGTTCCGTTCCCGCGCCTGAACCCACACCTGCTGCTTGAAGCCATCGTCGCGCCATCCTGGTCCAAGTTGGGCCAGGGCGCTCTCGGCGGTAAAGAACATCAGCGCCTCAAAGCCCGAGCGCGCGGCCCGGTCGCGAACCGCGGCCAGCAATTGTCGCGACACCCCCCGCTGCGGCGTCCACAGGTGCACGTCGGCCGTGCCGCGCTCGCGCGGCTGCTCGTCCAGCACCAGCACCGCCGGCGAACGCCGCGCCGTCAGCCGCCACGCCTCCAGCCGCAGCCCGCGCCACGCCTCGAACTCGGGCGGCGCGCCCGGCCGGATGCGCTCCCACTCCTGCCGCGCCGATTGGTAGCGCCCGATCGGCATGGCCCAGCCCCGCACGCCGCCCTCGGCCGCGTACGGGCCGGGCGCCAGCGTCTGTGCCTGGTAGACGATGTTGCTCGCCAGCGCCGGCATGCGCACCCGGCGCCAGGTCTCGCTCGGTTGGAAGCCATGCTTGGCATAGAAGCCCGGCGCCTCGGCGTGCGTCACCGTTAGCGTGTCGCACCGGGCCGCTTCCGCGCGCCGCCGCAGCGCCTCCATCAGCGCCGAGCCTAGTCCCTGGCCCGCGTGCCCGCGCAGCGTGTACAGGATGCCGATGTCCAGGCTGCGCCCAAACGGCGGCTCCTCTCCGAGCCAGGCCTCCGCCACCGCCCGCACCTGCCCCTGCGCCTCGGCCACCAGCGCCAGCCCGCCGCTTTCGGGCGCCAGCAGCCGCTCCAGGTAGTGCGCGTAGGTCGAGACGTCCAGCCACGGCCCCCCGTTCAGCCAGCGCTCGTCGGGCCGCAGTTCGGCATAGCCGGCCAGATGTGCCAGCCCTTCGCTGTCCCAACGTTTCCAGGCGACGATGTCGGAGCAGTGGATGGCGACGATGGCGGGCACGTCAGCCAGGGTAGCCGGGCGCAGGCTTATCATAATCATTTATACGTGATGAATGGCCAATGACAAAACCGCCCCGGCGGGGTATAGTCTCAATTGGCCGCCGCGCTGCCCGGCGGCGCCGACATTCATAGGAGAAGCCCACGGATGGATGCTACCCTCGCCCCGGTCCGCGCCGATCAGGATCTCGACCTGTACGCCCAGGTGCACGACGTCCTGAACAACTTCGACCTCGTGCGCGGCTCGCGCGCTGACGTCGAAGTCGAGGTCGCCGATGGCCACGTCACCCTGCGCGGCGCGGTGCAGTCGCCCATGGCGGCCGTGGAGGTCGGGCGCGCGGTGGCCGAGTTGCCTGGCCTCACCGGCCTGACCAACCTGCTCGTCGACGACGGCACCCTCAGCCGCGACGTCGCCGAAGCCCTCGCCACCGACCCGCGCACGGAGGCCATCCCGCCTGGCTACCAGGTCACCTCCGTCTTTCGGCACGTGACCCTGGCGGGGCGCTTCACCAACGACGAAGCCCGCGCCGTCCTGGCTGTCGCCCAGGCAGTGCCGGGCGTGCGCGCCGCCAGGGTCAAGACTTACTGACCGAATCCCAGATTGGCTGCAGCACTGTCATGGCCTCGGCCAGCCGCGTGGCAGTGGCCTGCAGGAACTCGTCGCTGAACGGCCGCAGCGGCGCCACCTCGTACACCTTGCTCCAGCCCCTGTCCCACGGCTCGGCCTCCCATTGGGGCCCGAGCGTTGCTTTGACCTCCGCCATGTGGCGCGAAAAGCCCGTCAGCAGCCTGGCGTTCACCGCCCGGTCGCGGCTCTCGAAGTGCAGCCCCACCTCCAGCCGCCCGCGCTGCGGGCCGAGATTCCAAACCTCGTAGTGCAGCCGGGGGTCGCGGTAATAAAGCTGGCACAGCCAACTGCGATGGCTGCTGCGGATCTTCTGCAGCCCGGCCGGCAGCAGCGCGCGCGTGGCCGCCGGCAAGGCCTGCATGAATTGGCTGGAAGTCATGCGAGAAGTCATCCGGAGTCGCCCCCAAACAAAGCGATTATATCATCCAGCCTATTGCCTGCCACAAGAGTTTTATGGGCCGAGGTGAGGTCTGCCACGGCCGTCCGCGATTGCCTCCGGCATCACACCACGACACTCAACACCCAAGGGGAGAACTTTCGGCCCAAGGAGGAGCGGCGCGCGGGCCGGTTGGGTGCCTCCCGGCCCGCGCCGCAGATGGAGAAAGAGATGGCGCCTGGCAGCGCAAACGCGAGAAGGGTGGCCAGCCGCGGCCAGACGGGTTTATCGCCGTGGGGCCGCCAGCAGGGCCGGCCAACAAGAACGGGCAGGCCCGAGGGCCTGCCCTGTCGTACTGCTACGGCTGTGATGCTCAGGCCGGTCTCTACCGGAGGCCGCGCTCCAGCATCCGGCCGTCTCCTATTGAGCTTTGGCGCACAGGTTACCCATGCCGCTCCAGCAGCCTATCGACCCAGAAGGGGCGGGCCATTGCTCACGCCCATCCCTTGGTCAAGGTTGGGCGTTCTCCACGAACTCGTTGGTGAAGGCCTTGGACAAGTCGACCTCCTGATCCATCTGTCCTTGCTCGAGCAACCACGCCTGGGACCATTCGTAATCCGCCATGTTGATGAAGCCATACTTGCCATCGATAGGCGTCCAGAACTCGATCGCCTTGTTGAGCGTGGCCTCGGTCAACGGGAGGGCGTCGCCGCCGCTGTACGCGACCTGGCTCACAACCGCGTCTAGAGCGAATGCCGGGTCGTCGACGGTGGCTTTCACGGATTTCAGGAAGGCGCGCACGAACTTTTGCACCAGCTCGGGATTCTTCGCGATCATATCCTCGGTGGTAATGACCCCGATGGCCGGAAAGTGCACGTACGGCGCCATCTCGATGACGTTGATGTCCTGGCCGTGGAACGCCATTTGCACTGGCTCGTTGTTGGAGTAGCCGATGGCCGCGTCCACCAACCCTTCGGTTACGGCGGACATTTGAGTGTAACCAATCGCTTCCAACGTCACATCTTCGCTAGTCAGGCCATTCGCCTCTAGCAAGGCCATCCAGCCTCTCAACTGGAGTCCATACATACCCGGAATGCCTACCGTCTTGCCCTTCAGGTCTTCAGGCCCCTCGATGCCCGTTTCGGCGAGCGAGAAGATGGCGGACGGCATCCCGTTGTACCATCGCAGGACCTGGACAAGCGGCCGGCCTTGGGATCGGGCTTGGATCAACTGGTCTCCGCCGCTCAAGGAGAACTGGATCTTCCCGGCGGACAGCAGCTCGACACCATCAACCGTCGTCGCGTAGTCTATGACGATCTGCAGCCCCTCTTGTGCGAAGTAGCCCTTCTCCACACCGACGTAAAGGGGCGCAAACTGGGGATCGGGGACATAGCCCACGTTGATTCTGACGACTTCGACTTCGCCGGGAACACTGGTGACTTCGACAGGGACTTCGACCGTTTCCTTGATTACCTGCGCGGTTGGGGTGGCCGCCGGCCCGCAAGCGCCCAGCAACATGGCGGCCACGACCAGCATACTGAATAAACCAGCAGCACGTCTCATGGTGTTCCTCCTTGATTGAACGCGCGGCCTCACAACAGGCTTCTTCCTTGCCCTCGACAGGCCGGTGTGGCAGAGCGGAGGCGCGCTCTGCCCGCTTCACCGGGCCTTGCTTCATCCGGTTGTTCGTGCTGTCGCTGTGATCGGCGCCTCCTCTTCCCTGGTTGTCGCGCGACAAGGTTGTCCGGCGGGAGCCTCAACGCGATCTACTTGGCGTCCCGCCTTCTCCCGGCCAGCAGGACATGCCCCAGCAGGGTGCCTGTGCCGTAAAGAACGAGGGTGATGACGACGATGGCGATAATGCCAACGAACACCAGCGAGGCATTTGGCGTGCCGCCGCGGGTGCCCATGTTTATCAGGAAGCCCAAGCCTCGCTGGCCGCCGAGATACTCGCCCACGATGGCGCCCATCATCGAACGAGCCAGCCCCACGCGGATGCCGCCCAACAATACCGGCAGAGCAGCGGGGACTTCCAGTATTGAAAAAGTTTGCCAGGTTGAAGCCGAATAGGAGCGCATTAGTTCACGCTGCTGCGCGTCGACCTGGCGGATGCCGACGATGGTGTTCACCAGCATGGGAAAGAAGATGACCAGGAACGCGATCAGCGCTTTGGATAAGATGTCCTGGCCAAACCAGATGATGATCAAGGGGGCAATGCCCATGATCGGAACCGCCTTACCGGCCACGATGACGGGAAACGTCACTTTCTCCAACCCCGGCGATTTCCCCAAGAGGTATCCTAGGCCGGTGGCAAAGACGAAACCCAACGCGAAACCGGCCAGAGCTTCGGCCAGTGTGTAGCGGGTGTGGAACCACAAGTCCCCGCCTTGCATGCTCGTCAGAAACATTTTCCAGACCGCGCCGGGACGCGGCAGGATGTATTCTGGAAGGCGATTGGTGTTGATGACCAGCTGCCAGGCGCCGACAAAAAGCATCAACGAAACCGGGATCAGCAGGTACTCGTACCGGTTTAACACGGCGGTCCGCAGGCGGTTTCGCCAGGCAGCGGACATGATCCCGCGCAGCGCGGGAGCGCGCAACTGCTGTTTCGACGAGGCTTGACCGACGTCCATGGCAGCTTCTCGGCTAGGCTTCTTACACGTGCGTGTTGACGAATATTTCTTCGACGGGGTAGGGGGTGTCAAGCAACCCGTTGGCGCACAGGATGTCCTGTAGTTTCCTGATTTCCTCGAGGTTGTGCTGAAAGAGGCCGCCGCCGTCGTCGATCATCGGCAGGATGGTCTTCCAGACCGCCCTCTCTTCGTCCCCGTTTCGGCCTTCCAGGGTGGCGGTGTAGGATCTCCACTGCTCGTCCTGCCAGCTTTTCACGAGCTTGAGCCCTTCCCGCAGGCAAGCGAAAAACCGCTTCAACGCTTCGGTGTGGCTGGCGACCCAGGCTTCCTGGCCGGTGAAAACCAGAAACGCCGAATCGGGAACGCCCGAGTTGATGTAGGGGAAGAAGACCGTTTCATATCCCTTGCG
>JADLEU010000135.1 GCA_020845955.1 Anaerolineales bacterium | reverse complement strand
TCGCTGGCTACGGGCTGGCTTACATCGGCGCTTATTGGCTGCTGGCTTTCAACGTCTGGGACCGATATCTCCTGCCCGTGCTCCCCTTGGGACTCCTCTTACTCGCACGGGTGCTCATGCTTGCCCACCGGGGCCTGGACGGGGTCGCGCGGAGGTGGCTCAGGCGTGCCCCTCCGGCGGCCAGGCGGATTGCTGACAGCGGCCGCCTCAGTACCGCTGGGCTAGGTCTGGCCCTGGCGCTGCTGTTACTGCCGCCGGCGGCGGCAGCGGCACAATCCCGCTATCCGATCGGCGGCGACCACGGCGCCTACGATGGCATCGACTCCGCCGCCGCCTTTATCGGCACGCTGCCTGAAGGCAGCGTGCTCTACGATCATTGGCTCAGCTGGCAGTGGAACTATTACCTGTTCGATGAGCCTGTCTACGTCGCCTGGTTCCCTACCCCCGAGGCGCTCACCACCGATCTGCGTGCCTTCGGCGCGTCCTCGCCGCGCTATCTGGCTGTGCCCGCCTGGGAGGGTGAGGCAGAACTGCGCGCGGCGGCGGCCGCCGCCGGCTTTGGCTTTGAACCGCTTTTCACTGCCTACCGCCGCGACGGCCCGGCGACCATGACTGTCTATGCCCTTAGGCCTCAATGAAGCGTGACGCCGGCTCGCCTTCCCCTCGTGCCGGGCTGGTCATCCCGGCTGCAGCCCTGATCGCGCTGGTGCTGCTCTTCTCCTGGAAATTGGCTCTTACTGAGGGCATCCTCGCGCGCGGCGACGTCTTACTTTTCTTTTACCCCTACTGGGACTACCGCGGCCAGGCCCTGGCCGCGGGACGGCTGCCGTTGTGGAACCCGCTGCTGTTCATGGGCGCCCCGTTCCTGGCCAATTCTCAAGCCGGAGTCCTATACCCACCCAACTGGCCCCTGGCGCTCTTCAGTGCCCCGGTGGCCGTCAAACTCGCGTTGCTGTCCCACCTGGCGCTAGCCGCGCTCGGCGCGTATAGTTTCGCCCGCCGCGCGCTTCAGCAAAGTCGGCTGGCGGCCGGCCTGGCCGCCGCGTTCTTTGCGCTCAGCGGGTATCTCACCGCCCAGGTTGAGCACGTCAATCAACTGCAGGGCCTCGCTTGGTTGCCGTGGCTGCTGCTGGCCGCCCACGCGCTGGCCAGGTCGGTGGTCGCCCGCCGCCGCGGCGCACGCGGTCCTGTTCTGGCCTCCACTTTGGTCGCTCTTGTCGTCTCCCTTCAGCTTCTGGCCGGGCACGTGCAGTCTGCCTTTCTATCGGTCACCGCCGCCCTGACCTACGCTGTAATTCTCACCCTGCCTGCCGTCGCTCGCGCCGTCGCCCCGCCAGCCCCGGCCGCCGAGCATAGGCGTGCTGGCCGCCTGCCGGTCATCACCCTGGCTTGGCTTCTCGCCTCGTCCGTAATTGCGCCCCTGTTGGCCGCTGGGCAAGTCCTGCCTACTCTTGAGCTCTCCAGCCAGTCCTTGCGCGCCGGCGGCCTGAGCCTGCGCGACGTGCTCTCGTTTTCGCTTGACCCACGGTTGCTGCCGCGCGCACTGCTCCCAGGCTACAGCCGCGGCTTGTTCAGCGAGTTCACGGCCTACCTGGGCGTAGTGGGGCTGGCTCTGGCGGTGTTGGGCGCGACTGGTGCTCGCGGGCGACCGGAGCGCCTGGCACTGGCGGGCATCAGCCTGGCCGGCTTGCTCTTTGCCTTGGGCGCTTATGACCCCCTTTACGTAGGGCTGGCCGCACTACCGCCGTTCAACCTATTCCGGGTCCCGGCGCGCTGGCTGGTGTTGTGGACTTTTGGCGGCGCTATGCTGGCTGGCCATGGGCTCGACGATACCCTGGCCGGATGCTCGGCCCGCCGGCGGCTTGCGGGCCTCGCTCTGCCGCTCCTACTCACGGTGGCCAGCCCGTTGGCGGCTGGCCTGGTGCCGGCCGGCGAAACGGGTCCGTTGGGCCTACCGCGCGCTGCTGACCTGGCCGGCTGGCTAGCGGCGCTGGGCGCTCTAACAGTGTTGCTTTGGCCGGCGCGACACTTGGGCTTGGCCTGGCGTGGACCTGCCATTGGCGCGCTGGCGTTAGCCGAGCTCTTTGCCGCATCCCAGGTCCAGAGCATCAACCATCTCACGTCACCCGAGGCCTGGACCTCCGTGCGCCCGGCGATGACGGAGCTGCTGGCTGCGCGCGGGTCCACGCCCTCGAGCCGCTTCCTCGCTCTGTCGGGTTTGCGCTTTGAGCCCGGCGATACCCCCGAGCTTCGCACCGCCCTTAGGCCGGCTCTGCCCGAAGACGCCTTTTACGACTTCATCGTGGCTACAAAGCACAAGGAGGTGCTTTCTCCCAACCTGCCATTGGCCTGGGATGTGCCCGCCGTCGACGGCTACGATGGCGGTGTGCTGCCTTTGCGCCATTATGCCGACTTCACGCAGCTCTTCACAGGTGCGGCCTCCGCCGACGGGCGCCTGCGCGAGAATATCACCACACCTCCCGATGCCCGCCTGCTGGCCCTGGTGAATGCCCGCTACTTGATCACCGATAAAGTCATGGATGCCTGGATCGACGGGGTCTTCTACGACCTTGAATTCACGCTTTCGCTCGCGGCCGGCGAGCGCGCCAGCCTGGCCTACGTGCCCCGCTTTCAAACCACCGCCATCGGATTGGCCGCCAATGGTTTTGGCGGCAGCCTAGCGCTGACGTTGGACGACGGCTCCCAACTCAAACTGCCCATTCGTAGCAGCTTGGTCGCGCTCCCCGAGCCATCAACGCCCGTCGCTATCACGCTTGTGGGTCCCCTAACGGTCCGCGGCCTCAGCCTCGTCGACACGCTCTCGGGCGCCTTCCAGTCGCTCACACTTGGCCCTTACCGCCTCGTGCACTCCGGTGACGTGAAGATCTACGAGCTCCAGACCCTGCTGCCGCGCGCCTTCGTCGTGCCGTCTGCGGAGGTAGTGTCCGACCCCGAGGCCCTGGCCCGCCTGGCTGATCCCGGCTTCGACCCGGCCGGCCAGGTGCTGCTGGCCGAGCCGCCTGCCACCGACTCCGCCATGCCCGCAACGGGTGGCGGGGCGCCGGCGATCGTCGCGTATACGGCGGAGCGCGTTGAGGTCCGGGCCGCAGGCCCTGGCTACCTCGTGCTCACCGACGCGCATTATCCCGGCTGGACGGCGTCGGTCGATGGCGAGCCGGCCCCCATCCTGCGTGCGGACGTGATGTTTCGCGCCGTGGCCCTGCCTCCCGGCGAACACAGGGTCATATTTCGCTTTCAACCGCGGTCGGTTTCGATTGGATTGGGAATCTCGGGCGCGGCGTGGGCGCTGCTGCTGATTGTGGGCGTTTGGCTGCTCGGCGCCCGGCGGCGCTCGTCGCCGCCGTAAACCGGAGCTCGGTCTCTTTAGCTGCTCTTCTGCATGTTCTTGATGTTTAGCTGCAGCCGGCGTTCGCCGTTCCACTCGTTCCATTCCAGGCTGTAGGCCACATCCACGTACGGCGGAATCGGAGCATGCGCCGGTGCTTGCCCAAATGCAATCGCGTCAAACGTCAGCCGGCCATCCGTCAGAGACAGCTTCAAATGTTTACCCTCGGCGCCGACCGAGCGCGAATTGGCCACTTTCAGCCCGCGCGAGGCCAGCACCGGTGTCGGGTTCCCAAAGCCGCACGGCTCGAGTTTCCGCAGGTAGTCCGCCAATTCTCGATCCAGGTCCGGCAGCCGCACGTTGTCCACGTCCACGCGTTGGGTCGGGCGCAGGTCCATCTCGCCGAGAGTCTCCTGCGCGATGGTCTTTAGGGTGGTCGCCAGAGTGTCCACGTCATCGCTCCGCACCGTAAACCCGG
>JADLEU010000134.1 GCA_020845955.1 Anaerolineales bacterium | reverse complement strand
GAACTATGCTGCCGGGTGGGCCAGCATTGATCTGCTCCTGGCCACCAAAGACAAAGCGGTGGTGCTAGTCGTAGATGACAATTTTGATTTAGTTCACTTTTATAAGCGCTACGTCGAGGGCACTGGCTATGAAGTGATTCACGCGAGCGAAGGCAGTCAGGTCTGGTCATTGGTCAAACAACGCCCGCCCGATCTGATTGTGCTGGATGTGATGTTACCCGACATAAACGGCTGGCATCTACTCCATGAATTGCACCAACACCCGGCTACTCTCCAAATCCCTATTGTAATCTGCTCCGTTATTGACCAAGCTGCCCTTGCTCACTCACTCGGTGCGGCGGCGTACCTAGCCAAACCGGTTCACCGCCAAGCATTTATTCAGACATTGGATCACGTTCGCTTGCGCCATTGAGCAGCAACTCCAACAGATTCCGGGAACCCATGGTAAGCGTAGAAAGAGAGAGACCCTCGCCCATGCTTACCATAAGCAGTGGGCTGAGGAGTGAACGTTCCATCGGGTCTTGCGCTGAGATAATCACGGCGGGAATTTGACGCAAGTCAGGCTGCTTTTGCTTCAGCGCCAACAGTTCCCAGCCCGTTCCGGCTTGCAGGGCTAAATCCAGTAGCATCAAGTCTGGTCGGGTGCTATTAAGCAGTGCCGCGGCACCTTCCACCGTGGTCGCTGCGTGAATCTCGATACTTGGCGCATGCGCATGAAGCATCCGCGTAATCAGCCGTTGTACTTCCAGATCGTCGTCAACCACCAAGACACGCTCGACGGGCGTTGGCACCCGCGCAAGCACCTGCACTAGATCGCCGCGCGTAATGGGCTTCACAAGATAGTCCAACGCGCCCAGACGTTGGGCTTGGTTGTTCGGTGAGGGCATTGCCCAACCCAATATGGGCGTGTCTGGAACCGCGCGGCAGAGTTCCTGCATAAACGGGACAACTTGCTCGGCGCTAGCGCCATTGACGATCACCGCATGGGCTGGAGTTTCGGTGGCCGATTGCACAACCTCTGCCACCGTCATCTTGTTGAGTAGCTCCAGGTCTGGGGGCGGCTCATCCAAAAGAGGATGGATGCCGTCATTGACATCCAGTAAAATCAGCCGCGGCTGGCGAGGGTGTACAGGCAGTTCGATCCGTGCTTGGCGTTCTCGCCAAAGCCATTCCTCGTGGATCCACCGATCGGCCCTGGGGATGGGTTCTCCCGGCAAGACAGCAGGCAGTGAGATCCAAAAAGTGCTGCCTTTGCCCACCTGGCTCTCCACCCCTAGTTGTCCACCATGTAACTCAATAAATTGCTTGCTGATACTCAGCCCCAACCCTGTCCCCTTTTGCGAAAGCCCTTGGACAAGGCTGCTTTGAAAGAAAGGCTCGAAGATGCGCTCCAAATCATCGGGATGAATACCAGGGCCGGTATCCGCGACCTCAATACGGATCGAACGTCCAACGCGCACCAGGCGCACAGTTATCATGCCGTGAGCAGTATAACGGGCGGCATTGCTCAGGAGGTTGAGCAAAACTTGGCGCAGACGCGTTTGGTCGCGCACATACGGGCAGGGATGCTCGGTCACTTCCAGGCAGAGGGTAATGCCTTTCTTTTCGACCAACGGACGCACAATTTCCACAGCATGATGAATATCTTCACACAGATCACCCAACTCGCGGCGCAAATTTAGCCGTCCGGCCTCAGTCTGGCTTAGGTCAAGCACGTCGTTAATCATGGCCGAGAGATGTTCACAATTCCGATGCACGATTTTCAGATCCGCCAGGAGTGGGGGAGGTAGTTCTTGCCCATAGATATGCGGCGTCTCGGTCAGGAGATCAATTAGGCCGATGATCATGTTGAGGGGAGTGCGAAACTCATGGCTGACCTTGGCGACGAAATTCGTCTTGATGCGCTGGCTTTCTTCTGCTCTGGCACGCAATGCGGCCAGGCGCTCGTTCAGCAGGTCTAGTTGGCGATTGGTATGCACTTGATATTCCAACACGCTATCGAGTTCCTGGTTGCGGTCACGCGCCTCCTCAAGCTTCTGTTGGGCCAAGTGGTAGTGTTGAAATGCCCAGACAACCCGGCTCGTCATCGAATAACGCGCTCTGGCGGCAATCAGCCACAACGCCACAACGCCAGTGATTACAAGCGCCTTATCCACTGGCAGCAATGCGCTATCATCCACCCAGAGTACAAAGCTCGAGGCCACACCAATAATCGCAGCCACTCTGCCTTGCCCAGCCAGCGTGAGATAAGCAACGGGCAAACCTGCCAGGAGCATAAGTCCTGGCGTCTGTAGCCACAATGCCCCAAAGCTCATTAACAGGGCCAACGCCACACCACTGAGTGGCAATGCCAAGGTGGGTCGCCATTCAGAAAGTAGCCACACCGCCGCGGCACAAGGAAAGATGAAGAGCCCAGTCAAGAAAAAAGGAATGCGCGCTGCAGCTCTCGCCTCACCGTCGCCCAGCCAAATCAAGAGCAAGGCGAGGCCAACCAGCCCCAATGACAGCCATTTGGCAGATTCGCTGCGGTCAACTGCCCAGCTTTCACCCAAACGGCGTGTCATTTGGTCCACATCAATGCTAGTGGGGTTTTCCACGGTCACACTTCCGATCTCTGTCATGTCCGCTTGGCGTCCTCCACGTGACCAATCTTGGCTTGAACCGCAAACTTGAATCGGCTATTCTGCAAAAAGGACAGCCTTCCGGGCCATGCTCTACTTGCACCACGGTGAGAAGTATCTTAGCAGCGTGGTGCGCGGGCGACAAACAGGCTTGTTTTCTCGGGTCTGTCACGCGCCCAACGTTCTGGACTACCTGTTCTATAAATCCTTTGCCCAGTCGAACCTCTGCTCAACCCATAGGCACTGACAGTTCAGCCCGGCACTGTCTGCATCATTTCCCTTATTTGATAGACCCTGCTTGAGACCATTCCAACTTATCGTGAACCCTATATCCGGAGTTTCTGAGGAGGAGAGTATGCACAGTCAAGTGAGTCGAAGACAATTTCTGCACATTGCTGGGCTGGGACTGACTACGCTGGGACTTGCAGCCTGTGTCGCCCCTGCAGCTGCACCGGCAGCGTCCGACGCGCCGGCGACGGAAGGCGAAGTGATTGCCTTCTGGATTCCTGTCGAGGAGTGGGGACAATTCA
Source organism: Anaerolineales bacterium (assembly GCA_020845955.1). GTDB lineage: Bacteria > Chloroflexota > Anaerolineae > Anaerolineales > UBA6663 > JADLEU01. The sequence goes on along the minus strand of JADLEU010000134.1, from coordinate 194 downwards.
TTCAAGATGAATTCAACGCAGCTGACGTCGGCGTCACAGCCGAATGGCAGCTTGGCGAGTATGACAGCAATACCAAGACCATGGCGGCACTGGCTGCCGGCTCACCCCCATCAGTCTCATTTCTTGGCCGTTGGCAGCACCCTGACTTAGCGGCGCGCAATGCGATTGTTGACCTCGAGGACTACATTCAGAAT
>JADLEU010000133.1 GCA_020845955.1 Anaerolineales bacterium | reverse complement strand
TGTCGGGGCTGGTGCACTCGTACCAGTACAAGGTGGTGCTGACCGGCGAGGGCGCGGACGAGATGCTGGCCGGGTACGACATCTTCAAGGAGATGCAGGTGCGGCGCTTTTGGGCGCGCCAGCCCGAGTCGCAGCTGCGGCCGCTGCTGTTTGGCAAGCTCTACCCCGACATCCCGCGGCTGAGCCAGAACAGGGCTTTCTTGACGGCCTTCTTCCGGCAGGACCTGGAGGCGACCGCGGCGCCGTACTACTCGCATCACATTCGCTGGTCCAACACGGCGCGCACGCGGCGCTTCTTGGCCGCCGAGAACGGGGGCGGCAACGGCCAGACCCGCAGCGGCGACCCGGCCGCGCTGCTGCCGCTGCCGGCCGCTTTCGCCGGCTGGTCGGCGCTGGCCCAGGCGCAGTATCTCGAGATCACCAGTTTCCTCTCGCCCTATCTGCTGTCGTCGCAGGGCGACCGGGTGGCGATGGCGCATTCGGTGGAAGGGCGCTACCCGTTCCTGGATTACCGGGTGGTCGAGTTCTGCAACCGGCTGCCGGCGCGGCTGAAGCTGCGCGGGCTGAAGGAGAAGTGGCTGCTGAAGCAATTGGGACGCAAGCTGATCCCCAGCGAGATCTGGCAGCGCACCAAGCGGCCGTACCGGGCGCCGATCCAGCGCAGCTTCTTCCCGGCCGAGCAGGGCGCCGATTTCGAGTATGTGGCCGAGTTGCTGGCGCCCGAGGCGGTGGGACGGGCCGAATACTTCAACCCGGCGGCGGTGGCGAAGCTGAGCAAGAAGGCGGCCGGCGGCGCGGCGCTGAGCGAGGTGGAAGAGATGGCGCTAGTAGGCATCCTTTCCACTCAGCTGGTGGATCACTTGTACGTGCGCGGCCAGGGCCGCGCCAGCGGGCCGGCCGAGCTGGTGGAGTGCAAGCTGGTTGACCTGCTGAGCCAGAGCCAGCGCGTGGGGTTGGCGGGCTGAGGCCGGCGTAATGAGGATGAGCGGAGTGGACGTGAGCGGAAACGGCAACCGAGTATTCGACGCCCAGGCGCTGGACCTGGACGCGGCCGCGACGGCCCAGGCGTTGAGTGATTGGCTAGGGCAGGGCATTCTGCGCGAGCTGCACCGGCGCGGCGCCGTGGTGGGTTGCAGCGGCGGGATCGACTCGTCGGTGGTGCTGGCGCTGTGCGTGCGGGCCTTGGGGCCGCAGCGGGTGTTGGCCGTGCTGCTGCCTGAGCGCGAATCGGGCCCGGAGAGCGTCGGATTGGCGCAGCAACTGGCGGGGCAACTGGGCGTGGAGACGGTGGTGGAAGACATCAGCGCGGCGCTGGAGGGGGCGGGCTGCTACCGGCGGCGCGACGAGGCGGTGCGGCGCATCTTCCCCGAGTTCGGCCCGGGATGGAAGTCGAAGATCACGCTGCCCGGCAGCCTGCTGGACCAGGAGACGCTGAACGTCTTTTACCTGACGGTGGTCAGCCCGGATGGGCAGGAGCACCGCCAGCGCATCCCGCCGCGCGAGTTCTTCCAGATTGTGGCCGCGTCTAACTTCAAGCAGCGCACGCGCATGGCGATGCTGTATTATCACGCCGAGCTGCGCAACTATGCGGTGGTAGGCACGGCCAACAAGAACGAGCACGACCTGGGGTTCTTTGTAAAGTACGGCGACGGCGGCGTGGACCTCAGCCCGCTCCTACACCTGTTCAAGAGCCAGGTGTATCAGCTGGCGCGGGTGCTGGACATCCCCGCCGCCATCCAGGCGCGGACGCCGACGTCAGACACCTACAGCGCGGGCAGCACACAGGAGGAGTTCTTCTTCCGACTTCCGTTCGCGATCCTGGACCTGGTGTGGGCCGGTCACGAATGCCAGGCGCCGCCGGCTGAGATCGCGGCCGCGGCCGGGCTGACGGTGGAGCAGGTGGAGCGCATCTGCGACGACATCGGCCGCAAGCAGCGGACGACGAATTACCTACGACTGCCGGTGCTGAACGTGCAGCGCCGGGGCTAGGCCGCCGCGCCCGCCCGCCGCCCGATGCTCGCCGACACCGCCGCACCAACGCTCGCGCACGTTTTGGCCGCCCACCTGGCCGAGGCCCCCGAGCGCCCCGCGCTGCACCTGCTGCATCCCAAGCAGCCCGACCAGACGCTCACCTACCGCGACCTGCTCGACCGCGCGGCTGGCTTTGCCCGCGCCTATGCCCAGGCCGAGCTGGCGCCGGGCGAGGTGGTGGTGCTCATCCTCCAGCACGGTGAGGCGCTGGTGGCGGCCTTCTGGGGCGCGGTGCTGGCCGGCGCGATCCCAGCGATCATGCCGTTCCTGACCGAGAAGCTAGCGCCGGAGAAGTATCGGCAGGAACTGGCCGCCCTGATCGCCATCACGCGCCCGGCTGCCCTGGTCACCTACCCCGCGTTCGAGCCGGAGGCGCGCGCGGCGCTGGAGCCGGGCACGCCGGTGCGGGCGATCCTGCTGGCCAGCGCGATTGCCCCGCAGCCGCAGCCCGACCTCGCGGCTCTGCCTGGATTGGCCGGCGCGCCCGATGATCTCGTGCTGCTGCAGCACTCATCCGGCACCACCGGGCTGCAGAAGGGGGTGGCCTTGTCACACCGGGCGGTGCTCAACCAGTTGGCCAGCTATGCGCGGGCGATCCGTCTGTCGGCCGATGACGTGGTCGTCAGCTGGCTCCCGCTCTACCACGACATGGGCCTGATCGCGGGTTTCGTCATGCCCCTGTTGGAGCGTGTGCCACTGGCACTCATGTCGCCCTTCGATTGGGTGCGGGCACCCTACCGGCTGCTGCAGGCGGTCTCGCGCTACCGTGGCACGCTGTCCTGGCTGCCGAACTTCGCCTACAACTTCTGCGCGCGGAAGACGCGCGATCGCGATTTGCAGGGAGTGGATCTGAGCTCGTGGCGGGCGGTGATCAATTGCTCCGAGCCGATGCGCTTCGAGAGCCACCAGGCCTTTGCCGAACGGTTTGCGCCCTTCGGCCTGCGCCCCGAGGCCCTGGCCACCTGCTACGCCATGGCGGAGAACGTCTTTGCGGTGACCCAGGGCGGCATCGAGGCGGCCGTGGCGGTGGACCCGGTCGACCGGCGCGCCTTGATTTCCGAGCAGGTCGCTCGGCCGGCGGCCGCGCCCAACGGCAGCCAACCCGAGGTGGTCCACCTGCTCTCGGCCGGGCGGCCGCTGCCCAACGTGCGCATCCGCGTGCTGGACCCGCAGCGCCGCGACCTGCCCGAACGCCAGATTGGCGAGTTAGCGCTGCAGAGCGACTGCCTGCTGACCGGCTACTACCACCGGCCGGATCTGACGGCGCAGGCCTTTCACGAGGGCTGGTACTTGACCGGCGATCTGGGCTATGTGGCGGACGGGGAGGTGTACGTCACCGGACGGATGAAGGATCTGATCATTGTCGGGGGCAAGAACGTCTATCCCCAGGATCTGGAAATGCTGGCCAGCGAAGTGCCGGGGGTGCATCCTGGGCGGGTGGTGGTCTTTGGGGTGTTCAACGCCGAGTTAGGGACCGAAGACGTGGTGGTGGTGGCTGAAGCCGACAGCGAGGACGAAGCCGAACGCGCCGCGATCGCAGGCAACATCCGGCAGCACATCAACCGTGGCTCCGATGTGGTCGTGCGCGCGGTCCAGATGGTCGGTCCCCGTTGGGTGCTCAAGACCAGCAGCGGAAAGGTGGCGCGCGCCGCCAACCGCGACAAGTTCCTGGCCGGCAACGATGGGCAATTCGCCAGCAGCTAAGCCGGAAGCCCTTGTGGGGATAAGAGCTAGATGAATCGGCAATTTCCTGCCTTACGTGGTCTGGCCATCTTGTTGGTTGTGTTGAACCACTCGATCACCCTGGCCCTACTGGCCCTGCGCAAGTACGGCTATAGCCCGGCGCCCGCGCTCGAACGCCAGTTGCTGGTGGCGCTCAAGCAGGTTGGGCTGATCGCGGTGCCGACTTTCCTGTTTCTTTCGGGCTGTTTCATCGTCTACGCGGTGCAGGGCAAGCCCTGGCGGGTGGCTTATAAGGTCATCTGGAATGGTCTGAAACACGTCGTCTGGCCCTACGTGATCTGGTCGGCCGTTTTCTACGTTATGGTCTATTTCCTGGAGGGCGAGCGCTACAGCCCATTCGGGTATTTCAAGAACCTGGCGGTGGGCTATCCCTTCGATTTCGTGCCGCTGCTGGTCTTCTTCTATATCCTGGCGCCGGCGCTGGTGCGCGTCGGGAGGGGCCACCCGTGGCTGCTGCTGGCCGGGATCGGGGCTTACCAGCTGTTTGTGGCCAACGTGCTCAAGCCGGGCGCGCTCGGTGTTGCGTTTCCGCAGTGGGCCTGGCACCTGACGTTGCCGGCGCTGCGGGTGAGCCTGGCAATCTGGGGCCTCTTCTTTCCACTGGGGGTGGTGTACATGCTCCACGGGCGCAGCTTGACCCCCTGGCTGCGCAGACTGTGGCCGGTGCTGGCGCTGGCGGCCGTGGCGCTGTTTGTGCTGGCGGTCGGGCAGGACCTGTCGCTGTGGAGCGCGCCGCTGGCGGACATCCTGTGCCCGGTGGCGGCGATTCTGCTCTTCCCAGTGATCCAGCGCAAGGCGATTCCGTGGGCCGATTGGCTGGAACAACTGGGCAAGAAGGCGTATGCGCTGTATTTGATGAACCTGATCGTGCTCAACCTGGCCCTGGCCGGGCTGCACGCACTGGCGCCCTGGGCCTTCGCACAGTTGTCGCTGCTGGCACTGGGCCTGTTCTTCGTTACATTGAGCTTGCCGCAACTGCTGATGACGGCCGTCGGCCGTTTGCCGAACCCGGCAGCGCACCGCTACGTATTTGGATAGCCCGCGGCATTAACCAGGCGAGCCTGGCTGCCGGTGGGCACAGCCAGGCTCACGCGGGAGGCCGGGTGTGGCCGATCCGGCGAATCAGGGCGCTTCGAGCGCGGCAACCAGGTTCTGAATGTAGAACAGGTCGCCGCGCTGGAAGGCAGGCACGTCGAGGTACTTAGTCAGCTCAGCCCGGCTTTCATGCAGGATGAAGGCTTTGGCCTGAAAGATGGCCGGGTAGTCATACAGGTTCTGGCGGGCGCCCTCGTTGACGGCGGCATTGTAGCGGGCCACGAACCAGTAAGGCGCGGTGCTGTTGTACTCGGCCAGGGCGGCCGTGACTGGGCCGAGCGCGTTCTGGGCGAGATAGGCGCCGAGCTCGGGCACCAGGAAGATGAAGTTCCGCGAGATATTCAACACGCGCGGATGGTAGCCGGGAGGAACGCTGTAGTCGCCGACGTAGGGCGTGTCCTTGCTGAAGGTCGTGGCCCGCAGCGTGAGCAGACGGTCGTACTCGGCAGTGACGGTTGCGCGCAGGGCGGCGTCAGTCGCGGCCTGGCCGGCCAGGGCCTGCAGGTTCAGGAAGCCCAGATAGCCGGCGATGTAGGCGTTGGCCTCGAACGGTCGCTGGATGAGATAAGGATCGGTGGCCATCGAGGGCACCGGCACGACCAGCTTGCTCTTGGCCAGATTGTAGACCTGGCCGGCATCGGCTGGGAAGATCTCGGCGTACTTCCACATGGCGTAGAAGTTGTGCGGCGGGTAGCTCCAGGAGAAGTCGGAGCCCGCCTGCAGTGCTTTGGCGTATTTGGCCCGGGCCGCGTCGATTTCTGGCGGAAGCGGCATGGCCTCACGGGCAGCGCCGTCCTGCCAGCCAATCCGGGCATACATGGTGGGATCGAAGTACGCCTGGAACTCGGCGCGCAGGTAGGCCTGGGTTTGCTGCTGCGCCTGAGGCGACAGGTGCGGGTACGCCCTGGTCAAGGTGTACAGGGTGTCACCTGGGTTCTCGAAGTAGTTCACCAGGCCCTCAAAGAAGAACTGGCCGGCGTTGTAATAACCGGGGCGGAGGTGCCCGGCCTGGAGCATGCGGGTGACCGCCGCTTCCAGCCAGCTCTGGAGCGTCGCGGTTGAGACCGGGGCAGAACTGCTCGCGGCTGGCGCGCTGGCCAACAGGGGCAAGTGGCCGGGCCCGCTGCCGGGGCCGAAGGCGATGACGGCATTGCTGCGGTGCACGTACAGCCGCCCGTTATAGGGGATGATAGGGTTCTGATCCCCGTGGCTGTGATAGATGCCGTTCTGGGTGCCGTAGTTACCGCGCAGGCGGGCCATGAAGTCGGGCTCGACACCGTACCACATAACGTCATAGCCAGGCGCCAGCGCGGTCAGGCGCTCTCCGTAGTGCCACAATTCTCCGTGGCGGTTGGAATCGATGGCGAACCAGTCGCCGACGCGGTCACAACAAATCGTGCGGTAGATGAGATTACCCCCGGCCGAAATGGCGTTGGGCTCGTCAACCGCGCCCTGACCGCCGACGACGCTCAAGAAGGGCGTGCCCATGAGCCAGCCCATGACCTTGCCCTGCAGGATGAAGAACCGCTGCCAGACGTTGCTGAAGTAGAGCGTGTCGTCGGGCCCGACGATGGCAGGGTAGCGGTTGCCCGAGCGGGTGGCCCACAAGCCGGCCGGCATGTACTCGGCGTTGCCATCGCCATCGCTGTCGAAGGTGTACTCTCTGCCGTCACCGCGGTTAAGCACGATCATGACGCGGCGGTAGGGCTTGTGCAGGTTGAAGTCGGGGTTGGGGTTGGCTTCTAGGTATTCGGTGATGCGGCTGCCGTCGAGGATGGGTTTGCCGTGAGCCCAAGGCTGGTCGGCCACCTGCGGCCCGATGATGGCGCCGTCGGGTTGGCCATAGAACAAGTTCTCACGCTGGGCGTGGAAAACCGAGCCGTAGGGGTCGCCGTCTTCGTCGGTGAGGCCGCTACCGCCCGGGATGCCGGAGTGACGATAGCCGGAAGCCGCGGCGAAGATGACCTTGTCGCGGTACACAACCGGCCAGTAAGACTCGTAGCCGTCGCCCGGCAGCAACTCTGAGCGCCACACCAGCGCGCCGCTGCTGGCAGCGAGGGCGTAGGCGTGATTGTCGTTGGAAGCGAAATAGACCACGCCGTCTTGATACGCCGCGGCCAGGCTGATCAGGCCGTCGGTTTGATACTGCCATAGGAGCTGGCCTTGCTGAGGCGTGCCGTGCGCGCCAATGGCATACATCCAGCCGTCGCGGTTGCCAACGAACACGCGGCCGTCGACGACGAGGGGATTGGTGCTGTAGCCGGCCCGAGCGCCGTCGAAAGACCACAAATGCGCGCCATCGGCGGCGCGCAGGGCGTGGAGCTTGCGATCGTAGCCTCCGACGTAGACAACACCGTCGCTGACCGTGGGAGAGTTGCCGAGTGGGAGCTCGGTGTCGAAGCGCCAGGCCACGGCGCCGGTGGCCGCGTCGAGCGCGTACAGCCCGCGGGCCGTGGAGACAAAGATGAGGCCGTCGCTGGCGATGAGCTGCACATTCTGCGGGATATAGGCCTCAATCGGGCGATACCACTCCACGTTCAGGTTGCCGCTGACTTCCTCGGGCGTCCAGGAGGTGCGCTGGGGATTGGCCGCCACGGTCGGCCAGCTGTCCAAGGCCGGCGGAGGCTCTGGCGCCAGGGTGAGCACGGGGAGAAAGACGGTGGTGGCATCAGCCGTAAGGGTAGGGTAGTCAGTCGGCGGGGGGATGGGGGCGGTTGACGCCGTTGCGCTGGCGCGGGTCGGGTTGTTGCCCGCCACCGTTGGGGTGAGGACAGGCACGGACACCGGTGTGATCCCCGGCACCGCCGAGGCCGTAGCAGGCTGGACGAAACAACCCACCAGCGCCAGACCTAACAATAGCAGCCGCGCGATTTTGGCGATCAATAACTTAACCATTTTCTAGCCTTTTCTTTGCTGCGGCTCGTGACCAAGCACAACCTCACGGTCCGCCCTCGGACATGCATCGTACGGCGCTCAGCAGGCTGAGATTCGGTTCGATCAGGGGTTCCAACCGGCGATCTGGGCCATCAGGACCCAGAAGGCCTTGGCCACACGGATTTTTCCGGCGGAGACAGAGCCCAGGTGACCGCCATTAGCCTCGGTCGTGTAGTGCTGGCAGATCGCCAGATGGCCGCCGCCGTCGCTGTCGTAGCACGGGTTGCCGTCCGGGTCGTGGGATAGGATGTCGGCCACATCGAAGAGGATCTTGTCGTTGGCGATCGCGTAGGCCCGCATCTGGTCGTTGAAGGCGTCGCTCTCGGCAGTGCCAATGCCCCGAGCCAGACTGGTGGTCCAATAGAAGAAGACCTTGTTTGGGTACTGCGCGGCCAGCGCGTCGACGTCGGTGACGTCCCAGCGCGTTGGCTGGGGGACGAAATAGCCGCGCTGCGGATCGGCGATGTCTGAGCCGGCGTCGACGTTCAAATAGCTGAACTGGTAGGTCAGCACGGTGGTCGTGGGCGCGAAGCCGGGCACCAGGTCCTGCACGAACCCAGCCGTCAGATCTTGCCACATGCCCTGACGATACACGTAGACCCAATTGTCGCGCGGGTAACCGCCCGGCCGGTCCCAGTTCACCTCGCTCGGATCGACCGTGAAGGCGGGGTTAGGGTGTGGTCCCCAATCGCAGTGGCTGGGCGCGGCCTCGTCGGTGTCGTAGCTCAGGCAGTTCAGGCCTTCGCTGATGTTGCCGCCCACCGAGCGGTCGGAGAACATCATCGTCAGCGCGGCGGCCGCCTGGATGTACTGCTCGGGGATCTGCTCGAAGAGCGCAACCGAGTGGCGATCGACGTAGATGTTGTCACCCGGGGTGACCTGCGTGTGCGTGGCCGTAGGATTGGCCGCGGTGGTGGCCGTGGGAGACGGCGTGGCGCCGGCCGGGCGGAAGGCCAGCGGTAGGAACAGGCTTTGAGGGGTATCCTGGGGGGCGGCCAATACTCGGGTCGGGGAAGGTTCAATCCCGGACAGGAGCGCGAGGCCGAAGACGACGATCGACAGGGTGATAATAGCCAGCGCTTTGCGAAGGGTCATAGCACATCCCGTAAGTAGCCCTGCGGCCCGGCGTTCGCCTATTCTACCTGATACGAGGCTGGCACCGAGGCGGCGGGTAAGCTGAATACAACCAGTTCGTGCGTCCCCCTTCTAACACCATGTGCGGCGAAACACAATCGTACCAATGTCTTATCTCATAACTGATTTACAACTTTTCGCTCAGTTTGGCCGGGTCTAGGCCGAGTGGAGCTTCCCAGCGGCAGCCATCGATGCGTCGACGTTGATCACAAGAGATAATTAGGAGCTAGATTATGTCGGTAAGCTCAGGAGTTTCCGAGGTTGTGGTCGTGCTTGGTATGCACCGCAGCGGCACTTCGCTGCTGGGCAGCGTGCTCCACGAGCTCGGCGTGAATTTGGGAACCGAGCTTATCGCGGGCGACAGCCACAATACAGCCGGCTACTTTGAGCATGCCGGCATCGTGCGATTGCACCAGAAGCTACTGGACGAGCTGGACCGGCGCTGGACGGGACCAAAGGGCAGCTTGCCGCTGCCGGCCGACTGGCTGCAAAAACCTGAGACCAAGGCGATCCAGGCTCAACTGACCCGCATTGTGGCGGAGGAGCTTAGACAGGCTCGCGGCCTGTGGGGCTTCAAGGATCCGCGGACCTCGCGCTTCTTGCCCCTTTGGGACGATATTTTCCGTGAGCTAGGTGTGAAGCCGCTTTACCTCTTGGCGGTGCGGGGGCCGCAAGCGGTCGCGGCTTCGATCGTGAAGCGGGACGCGCTGTCGCCCGCGCGGGCGCAGCTGTTGTGGCTGGTGCACAACCTCGACGTGCTACGGGACACCGGCGCCGTCCTTAGGGGCGTGGTTGAATTCGACCGCTGGTTCACGGACCTAGAAGGACAAAGCCGGGCCGTCGTGCACGCCTTGGGTCTGCCCTGGCCGGAGGATGACGTCGACTTGCACAATCGCCTGGCGCAGCATGTGCGTCCTGAGCTGCGCCATCACGAGAGCTCAAACGGGTATGCGCTGCCCTATGTCACCGAGACGTACGGCTTGCTGGTGGAGGCAGCTGTGACCGGACAAGTGCCAGCTGATCTGCGCCAGATCGAAGCCGAGGTGAGGCGGGCGCAAGAGCTGCTAAGGGGCTGGGCCGAGGTGATCGAGGCTACTCCCCGCGCGGCGCCGGCGCAGCCACCCGCCAGCGTCAAGCCGGTAGAATCAGGTGGTCTGTACTCGATGCTGCGCCGCTTCTCGGCGGTTGCGCGAGAACGGCTGTCGCGGCAGCCCAACAGCTAGCAGGGCTACGGGGCTGCCCCGGGCCAGCCGGCGAGCGTGGCCATTAAGACCCACACGGCCTTGGCCAGCCGCTGGCTGCCTTCAGTGTTCGGATGGCCGGCGACGTCCTCGTCGGTGTATCTGGGGTACATCACCTCACGACCGTTGGCATCGACCGTTTTGACCCCCTCAGGGCTGTGCGACTCGATCGCGGCAATATCAAACAGGATCTTGCCATGCGACCGGGCATACGCGCGCAGGATTTCGTTGAACTCCTGCTCATTCTCAAAGCCCGTGCGGGCCAGCGACATGGTCCACCACACAAAGGTCTTGTCGGGGTAGGCGGCTTCCAGCGCCTCCAGCGGCTCGACGTAACGGGTCCGAAAGTTGTCGGGGTCTGAGATGACGGGGTAGCCTATGCCATCCTGGCCATCGACGTAATCAACCAGGAAACCGAAGGCGTCGAAGCTGTCGTGCTGCAGATTGGTCTGGTCGATGAAGTCTTCGACTTTTGCGATCCAGCCTGGATTGGGACGTTCCTGGAAATCCCAGTTGCTCCGGTCGTATTTCGTGTCTACCACTTCGCCGCAGTAGTTGGGGCGCCGGGCGCCCGTGTCGCCCTGCAGGCAATCGAGCATCTGGTTGATGATGAAGCCGATCGACGAGGCGCGGTGCAAATAGCGGATCTGGGCTGCTGCCGCAATCCACTCATCAGGCAATTGGTCGAAGGCCGCCACGGCCGCTTGATCGATGATAATGGCGTCGCTGGCCTCTGGTCGGGGTGTGGCAGTGTCGACGGCGGTGGCGGACGGCGGAAGGTTGGTGCGAGTCGGAGGCGGGGTGGTGGCGCTCGGCCGGGTGGGCGAGGGCCGGGCGCCAGTTGGCGAGGGCGGCGAGGCCGGTGTTGGGCTGGAGGCAAGCGCGGTGGGCGATTGTGAGGTTTGGGCTGGCGGGCTCGATCTGGTCGTGCCACCACACGCTGCCAGCACAAGCGACAGGACCACTATCCAGAGAAACCGGCTGCGCATGTGTCAGGCCTCCACCACAACCCAGCATCCTTCAACGTCCCAACTGGCGGCTGCGGGCATTATAGCGCACAGTTACCGTACTTGAGCGTAGGATTGGCGCCATGCGAACCGGGATTACGCGATTATGGCTGATACTTGTGTTGAGTTTGCCCGCTCTGGTCATCCCCGGCCCCCTGGCCCGCGCGCAGGGGGCGACGACCTGGTCGAGCCCCAGACGCATTCCGGCCTACTATAACTTGTTGAAAGCGCCCACGCTGGTGGCTGACCAAAATCACACCGTGCACGCCTTTGACGCGGAGAAGGCGGCCGGGGGGAACGTGATCGTCTATCGCCGCTGGTCAGCAGTGAGCGGGGATTGGTCGGCGCCCGTTGACATTCTGCTCTTTGGGGAAGGGCTGGCCGGCATGATGGGGGTGCAGCTCGATGACAGCGGGCGCTTTCACATGATCTTCTACAGCGGCGAGGAAACGCAAGGCAATATCTACTACACCTGGGCGTATGCGGCGAACGCCGGCAGCGCGGCGGCCTGGTCTGAGCCAGCGCAGATTGCGCCTAGCGCCGGGCCGCTCGTCGCCGGCGCCCTGGTCGCGGCTGGGCCTGGCCGGCTGGTCGCCGTGTACACCGGCCTTGGCCAAGGCGTGGGTGTGTATGCAGTCCACTCGGCCGACAGTGGGCAGACCTGGTCGAGGCCGGTCACCGTTGATCTGGCCGACACGCCCGGGCTCACCCCGGTTGCGTTTTGGCTAACGGGCGATACGCAAGGGCGCGTACACGCGGTCTGGCACGTGGCGAACGAGGGAGGCCAGGGAGAAGAGATCCTGTACGCGCGTTTGAGCGCGGATCTGGCAGCCTGGAGCCAGCCGATCTTGCTGGCGGGGCGCGAAACCGATCTGGAGAACATGGGCTGGGGATCGATCATCTCGGTCGACGATCGCTTGATTGTGGCCTACCAGGACAGCTATCCGGCCACGCGCTGGGTGCGGCAGTCGGCCGACGGCGGCGAGACCTGGAGCGAGCCAGTGCGCCCGTTCCCTTATGTGGGCGGCTACGAATACACGGCCCTGGTCAAGGACAGCAGCAACGTGGTCCACATGGTGCTCGGTAACCGCCTTCCGAGCCCGGAGACCTATGGCATGTGGTACAGCAAGCTGGTCGACGGTGTCTGGACACCTCTCGAGCCTATCATCTCAGGACCTGGCAGGCCAGATTTCGGACCCTGCTGTCCGCGGGCGGTCGTGAGCCAGGGAAACGTGCTGCTGGCCACCTGGGCGCACAACGTCAACAACGAATATCTAACCGGCGCCTGGTACGCCTATCTGCATCTGGATGCTCCCGAGCTGCCGGTGGTGCCGTTGGCGCAGCCCACCGCATGGCCAGCCCTGGCAACCGCCACTCCCACCGCGATCATGGCGAGCCCGGCGCCAACGCGCGTTGTGGGAGAAGTGAACGGCGGCAGCACGACGGGCAAGGCAGCCAATCCAGGAACCAACGTATACCTGGCGGTCGTGCCAGTCGTTATAATCATCCTGGCCGTGCTCGCCGTCCAACAGCTGCGTCGCAGCCGGGATGAGAGCGGCCGGCCCTACCTTGCTGGCACGCCCAAGCGGAAATAGGCATTTGAATGAGTAAGGCACGGTATTTTGAATGACCAGCATCACCACTAAAGGAGTATCAGTGAGCTCGGCGCCTGCCAACCAGGTGGTCATCGAGCCGTCGCGCGGTTGGGCTTCCCTAGGCTTGAAGGATGTCTGGGAATACCGCGAGCTGTTGGTGTACCTGGTGGCCCGCGAAACTCAAGGCGTTTACCGCCAGACGGCGTTGGGCCTCTCCTGGCTGTTTCTGCGCCCGGTCCTGAATATGCTGCTGCTGACTTTCGTATTTGGGCGGCTGGTGGGCGTAAAGTCCGACGACGTCCCTTACCCCCTGTTCTCGCTGGCGGCCCTGCTGCCGTGGGGCTTCTTTTCCAACGCGGTGCTGCGCGGATCGCGCAGTCTGGTTGACAATATGCACCTGATCTCCAAGGTGTACTTTCCGCGGCTGGTGATCCCGCTGGCCGGCGCGGCCTCGGGACTGGTCGACCTGGCAGCGGCGTTCGTGGTGTTCTTTACGACGCTGCTGCTGTACCGCATGCCGCTGCGCTGGGAGATGCTCTGGCTGCCACTGTTCATGCTGGTGGCCCTGGGCTTTGCGCTGGCGGCGGGGCTGTGGCTGGCCACCCTGTCGGTGAAGTACCGCGACGTGACGTTTGCGGTGAACTTCCTGCTGCAGGCCCTCATGTATATGTCGCCCGTCATCTACTCGGCCAGTATTGTGCCCCCATCGCTGAGTTTCGTGTACGCCCTCAACCCCATGAGCGGCGTGATCCAGGGTTTCCGCTGGGCCCTACTGGGCAGCGGCGAGGCCCCGGGCGCGGCGTTCGCGCTGGCGGCGGGCCTCGTGCTGGTGGGCATCGTGTCGGGCGCGTACGTGTTCCGCCGCACAGAGCGCACGGTGGTGGATATTATATGAGCGGGTTTGCCCTGCGCGTCGAAGACCTCAGCAAGCGCTACCGGATTGGCGCTCCGCCAAAAAGCGCGAACGGCGGCCAGGCGGTGCTGGGCCGCCTGGCCGCGCCCTTTCGCTACCTGGCCAGCACTTTTCGACCGCCAGCCGAGGACGAGATCCTGTGGGCGCTGCGGGGTGTTTCGTTTGAGGTGCGGCCAGGCGAGGTCATTGGCGTCATCGGCCGCAATGGGGCCGGCAAGAGCACCCTGCTCAAGATCCTGTCGCGCATCACCGAGCCGACCAGCGGCCGGGCGATCATTGCGGGGCGGGTTGGCTCGCTGCTTGAGGTCGGCACGGGCTTTCACCCGGAGTTGACGGGGCGCGAGAACATCTACCTGAGCGGGGCGGTCCTGGGCATGCGGCGGACAGAGATTGCGCGCAAGTTCGATGAGATTGTGGCCTTTGCGGAGACGGAGAAGTTTCTGGACACGCCCGTGAAGCGCTATTCGAGCGGGATGTACGTGCGGCTGGCCTTTGCCGTGGCCGCTCACCTGGAGCCGGAAGTCCTGCTGGTGGACGAGGTGCTGGCGGTGGGGGACGCTGCTTTCCAGCAGAAGTGCCTGGGCAAGATGGGCAATGTGGCCACGCAGGGACGGACGGTGGTCTTTGTGAGCCACAACCTGGTGGCGGTGCAGGGCCTATGCCAGAGGGCGATCTGGCTGCACAACGGGCGAATGGCTGGCTGCGGCGAAACGGCCCAGCTGGTGTCGGAGTATTTGTCGGCCGCGCGCCACGCGAACACCGCGCAGATGTGGCCCGAGCCATCGGCCGCGCCCGGGAACGACAAGGTGCGGCTGCATCGGCTGAGCGTCCGGCCGCGCGGCGGGACGCCGGCCGATCCAATCACGATGGAGACGCCGCTGGCGGTGGAAGTGGAGTACTGGAGCCTGTCGGCGGACGCGCATCTGGGCATTCGCTGGCGCTTCGTGACCGAGCAGCAAGCCGTGGCCTTCACAACCGCCTCCAGCGAACTGAGCCTGGAAAACGACAGCCAACCGCTGCCGCCGGGACTGTACCGAAGCGTATGCTACGTGCCGTCAAACCTGCTCAACGAAGGCTTACACCACTTAACACTTTTGGTTGTGCGCAACGCGGGCCAGGTTATCTTCCGACTGGATGAAGCCCTGACGTTCGATGTGCTCAATTCGGGCGCCCGGCCTGGTTTTCGTTATAGCCGAGAGCAAGGCGCTGTGCGGCCGCTGCTGGATTGGACAACTCAACGTGTCGGTGACGTGTAGTGTGCCGCCTACGGTGGCCGAGATCGGCTGGCAGGATGGTTTCCGCGCCATCGACGCAAGCGCGAAGTATGGCCCATTCCGACAAGCGTGCCGAGCGTCCAGGCGTAGTGGCTCAGTGCTGACCGCGAGCCAGACACCGAAAGGTCCTGCGGACCTTGGCTGATAAACTCACCTTGACGCGCGGGCAGTTCTCGGGATCAAGAACCCTAGCTGGGCAGCCCCATTGGGTGCTGGTATGTCTGGTGGCACTGCTAGGTGCTGCGGTGCTCTTGGTAGGCACCCGGTGGGGCGTCGGCGCTTCGCCCGATTCGGCGGTCTACATCGGCGCGGCCCAGAACCTGCTGTCGGGCCGGGGCCTGACGGTGCCCTTTGGCGGCCAGTTGGACGGCCCGCTGACGCACTTTCCGCCTCTGTATCCGATCTTGTTGGCCGGTTTGGGCCAATCGGTAGGCGGTCCGGCCGCGGCGGCGCGCTGGCTGGCCGCGGTCCTATTTGGCGCGAATGTGTTGCTGGCGGCGGTGATGGTTGCCAATACCCGCTCGACAGCCGGCTGGGCGCCGCTGGCCGGGGCGGGGCTGCTGCTGGTCGCGCCAACAATGGTCAGCCTGCACAGCATGGCCTGGAGCGAGCCCCTGTTTTTGCTTCTGGGCTTCTCGGGGCTGCTGCTGCTGGCCGTCTATCAGGAACAAGGGCGCTGGCCGGCGCTGCTGGCCGCGGGGGCGCTCCTGGGCCTGGTTACACTGACGCGCTACGCGGGCGTGGCCTTCGTGGCCGCGGGGGTTTTGGCGCTGGTGGCGCTGCCCGGCCGGCCGCGGCGGGCGCGGTTGGCCGCGGGGCTGGTGCTGGGCGCGGTCAGCATGGCCCCACTGCTGGCCTGGTCGGCGCGCAACCTGGCGCTGGCGGGGTCGGCCACCAGCCGCCAACTCGTCTTTCATCCGATCGGGCTGGGCCATGCGCGCCAGGCGCTGGATACGCTGGCGGGCTGGCTGCTGCTCCCGCTGGAGGCCAGCACGGCGGCTAAACTGGGGGTGCCACTGGCGCTGGTTGGGGGAATTGCGGCCATTGCGGCCTGGCATCGGCGCCAGGCGGGGGCCGCTGTGCGCGGCAACTGGCCGGGTGCGGCGCTGGCCGCCTGGCCGGCCCTTATCTGGCAGCTGATACTCTTCAGCGTGGTCTACGTGATTTTCCTTGCCGGCTCAATCTCGTTGGTTGATGCGAACACGCCGCTTGACGACCGTATTCTGTCCCCGCTGTACCCGGCCGGCGCGGTCGTGGCAGCGTGGCTGGCCGGCGCCGCCTGGCCGAGCGCTAGGCGCGCCCGCTGGCCAGCGGCCGGCCTGCTGGCGCTGGCAGCGGCCTTTGTGGCGCTGTCGGCCGTGCGCAGCGCGGGCTGGCTGGCCGCGGGCTACGAGCAGGGGATCGGCTTCAATCGCCGGGCCTGGCAGGCATCGCCAAGCTTAATGAAAGTCCAAGCGTTGCCGGAGGGCAGCGTGCTGTATTCTAATGCGCCCGAGGCGATCTACCTGCACACTGGTCGCGGCGCCTATCAGATACCGCGGCAGTTCAGCCCCGTCAGCCAAACGATGAATGGCGACTATGCGGCGGAGTTGGCCGAGATGCGACGCAGGCTCGGCGAAGGCGGGTTCGTCGTCTATTTTGCCGGCGTGCGCAGCAGCTCCGGCCCGAGCGAGGCCGAGCTGGTCGAGACGCTGGCGCTGCAGGTAACGGCGCGGACCGCCGACGGTACCCTTTACGCGCTCGCCTCAAGGCCGTAGACTGGCAGCCGCGCGCCAGCGCCCGGCCTGTGCTGGCGACCTGGCTGCTCAACACGCACGAAGACGAGAGGCTGCATGGTAGAGACACCCCGCCCGCGTGCCGCGGTGCACGCGAACGGCGCGCACGATTCGGCCTTTGATCCAGAGCGATACCGAACGCACCTGCTGGCGGCGATCGAGTGGATACGCAGCGCCCACCGCGCGGCGGGCGGAACCGGCATCTCCAAGGGATACGACCTGGTGCGCCGCCGTTGGGCGCCCTGGTACCCCGAGACGACCGGGTACACAATCCCCACGCTGCTGAATGCCGCCTCGGTTGTTGGCCTGCCCGACCTGGAAACACTGGCCCTTGGCCTGGCAGATGACCTCGTGGCTGCCGCGAGCCCTGAGGCCGCGGTCGGCCACTGGGTGAACCAGCGCGCCGCCCCCATCGTCTTCGACACTGGCCAGGTCATCTTCGGCTGGCTGGCGGCGCACGAGGCCCGCCAGGACCCGCGGTACTTGAGCATGGCCGCTCTCGCCGGCGATTGGCTGGCCTCCGTTCAAGATGGTTCAGGGGCCTGGAAAGCGCACCAGTATCTCGGTGTGACCAAGGTCATCGACACGCGTGTGGCCTGGGCGCTGCTGGAGCTTTGGCGGCGCACGGGCCTGGCTGCTCATCGCGATGCGGCTGTTGCTAATCTCGAGTGGGCGCTGGGCGAGCAAACGCCGGACGGCTGGTTCCAGCAGTGTGCCTTCAGGCCCCGTGAGGCGCCCTTCACGCACACACTGGCTTATGTCGCCGAGGGCCTACTGGAGAGCGGACGTTTGCTGGGTGAGCGGCGCTACGTGGCCGCGGCGCAGCGGACGGTCGACGCGCTGCTCGACCGGCAGAAACCGGATGGCCGGCTGGCCGGCACGTTCGGTCCTGGCTGGCGTGCGCAGAGCCGCTCTAGCTGCCTCACCGGGAATTGCCAGCTGGCGCGGCTGTGGCTGGTCTTCTTTCAGCGTGACGGGTCGGAACGCTATCTGCGGGGCGCCCGGCGGGCCATTGCTTTTGTCGCGGCCCGGCAGAACCTCACCAGCGGCAACGCCGGCATCCGCGGCGCCATCGCCGGATCCAGCCCGCTCTACGGGCGGTACGAGCGGCTCAAGTATCCGAACTGGGCCGCCAAGTTCTTCCTCGATGCGCTGCTCGCGCTGCGCCAGGTGGAGCGCGGCGGCGAGGCGCTGCGCTTCGCGGGCTAGGCGCGGCCGGGCTGGCGGCATGGTGGCCGATTAGGCACAAATATGGGCATTGTTTCCGCAATCGCGCTGGGGTTGGTGCTGTTGCCGGTGGGTTATCTCGTGCTCCTGGCCGTGGCTGCCGTGAGGCCGCGGCCGGCGCCCGCCAGCGCTGACCGCGCGCCCGCGACCCGCTTCGTAATCGTCATTCCGGCACACGACGAAGCGTCGGTGATTGCGGCCACCGTCGAGCACTTGCGCCAACAGGATTACCCGCCGGAGTTGTTGGCCATCCACGTGGTGGCCGATCACTGCTCCGACAACACGGCGCTGTTGGCCCAGCAGGCGGGCGCGGTCGCCCACGAGCGCAACGAAGGGCCGCGCACGGGCAAAGGCGATGCGCTGGCCTGGCTGTTACGCCGGGTTCTGGACGGCTCGTGCGACGCCGTGATGGTCTTCGATTCGGATACGCGCGTCGAGGGCAGCTTCCTGCGGGTCATGAACGCCCGCCTGGAGGCCGGGGCGCAGGTGATCCAAGGCCAGCACATCATCAGCAACCCCGAAGATGGCTGGTTCCCGGCCTTAACGCGGGCCATGTTCCTGGTCGACAACCGCTTTCAGAATCTCGGGCGCACGAACCTGGGGTGGTCGGCCAAGAACATGGGCGATTCGATCTGCTTCCGCGCCGAAGTGCTGCAGAAGCTAGGTTGGGGCAAGGGCCTGACTGAGGATTACCAAATGCGGCAGCTCCTTCTGATGGAGGGCACCAAGATCATCTACGAGCCAGCAGCCCGGGGCTACGGTGAGGCGCCCCGCTCGTGGCTGCAGGCGCGGGCCCAGCGCGCGCGCTGGCTGCGGGGCACGCGCGAGGCCAGCCGGCCCCTGGCGCGCCGCCTGCTGCTGGATGGCCTTAAGCGGCGCGACCTGGCCTTGATCGACGGCGCGCTGCAGGCTTACCTGCCGTCTTTCTCGACGGTGACGGTCATCAGCGCGGCTCTGTTCCTGGCACAGCTCTTGATCAACGGTTACTTTGGCCCCGTGTTTCCTCCCGGCCTGGTCTGGGCCTGGGGAGGCGTCCTGGGCGTGCTCTTCATTTATCCGCTGGCCGGGCTGGCCCTGGAGCGGGCGCCTGCCAGCGCCTACCTGGTCATGTTGACCGGCCCGGTCTTCGTCGTCTGGCGGACCTGGCTGGCCCTGAGCGCGCGCTACGGCCGCCGAGGCGTCACCTGGGTCCGCACCGCGCACGGCGACGCCCGCTGAAACCCTGACGCGGCCGCCGGTTCCTGGACACGGGCACGCCCAAGCCGGCTCTCCGCTGAGACACTGCCGATAGGCGCCATGCCACAAATCAGCGTCATCATCCCGGCCTACAACCAGGCGCGCTACCTCGGGTTGGCGATCCAAAGCGCCCTTGACCAGACCTACCCCGATTTCGAGGTCGTGGTGGTGGACGACGGCTCGACCGACGATACGGCCCGGGTGGCGCAGGGCTGTGCGGATCCGCGTGTGCGGTACGTGTTCCAGCCCAATCGCGGCCTGTCGGCGGCGCGCAACACCGGCTTGCGCAATTCGACTGGCCCGCTTGTGACGTTCCTTGACTCGGACGACGAGTTTCTGCCTGCGAAGTTGAGCCGGCTGGCGGCCGTCTTTGACCAGCGGCCCGATCTGGGCCTGGCAGCCGGCCCGGCGGTCCTGATCGACGAGACCGGCCAGCCGACCGGGCAGCCGTTTGCCTCGCGGCTGCCGGCCGACCCGGCGGAACTGGTGTTGGGCAACCCGCTGCACGTGGGCAGCGTGCTGCTGCGCCGGGACTGGCAAGCGAAGGTGGGCTACTTCGACGAGGACCTGCGGTCCTACGAGGATTGGGACATGTGGCTGCGGCTGGCCGTGGCCGGATGCCCAATGGCCTGCATCGAACAGCCTGTCTCGCGCTATCGCTTTCACACGGCGCAGATGACGCGGCACGGCACCCAGATGACGGCGGCTACCTTTGCCGTCCTGGACAAGTTGTTCGCCCGCGCGGACTTGCCGGCCGCCTGGGGCCGCTGGCGCGACCAGGCCTACAGCCGGGCGCACTTGCGCGCGGCTGCCCAAAGCTACCTAGCTGACCAGTACGCTCAGGGGCAGACCCACCTGCGCGAGGCAGCGCGGCTGCATCCAGCGCTTTTGAGCGACCAGGGGCGGCTGCTGGCCCAGCACTTTGCTGCCTGGATTGAGCTACCCAAGACTGGTGACCCGGTCAGTTTCTTGGAAAACGTCTATCACCACCTGCCGGCCGAGTTTGGCGGGCTGCGGGGTCGAGGCCGGCAGGAGATCGCCCAGGCAGCCATGAGACTGGCCTATAGAAACTATGGACAAGGGCGGCTGGCGCAGGCGCGCGCGGCGGTTTGGCATGCGCTGCGCCGGCAGCCAGCCTGGCTGGCTAATCGAGGTGCGCTCGCCATTCTGGTCAAATCGTATCTGGCCGGCCGGTAAGCTGCCGAGAAAAGGATGGAGCATTCATCATGGCTGGTCTACCTCGCTATTTTCTGCGAAATCAAGTCACGTCCTACGTCCTCTTGTTTATCGAGCGTGACGGCAGCACGTACCTGACGAGCCTGCTGGAAAACCACCCCGATGTGCAGGCGATTTACGAGCGCTTTGCCGTGCTCAGGCAGGAGGGTCAAACCGCCGAGCAGCAGCTGGCCTGGGCGCGAGAGTTCCTCACGCCGCCGCTCGTTGGCCGGGCTGCTGCCGTGGGATTCAAGACCAAGCTGGTGGATGTGCTCGACAAGGAGGGCTTTGCGCGCCTGCTGCACGAAACGGGCTGCCGGGTCATCCAGATGCAGCGGGGCAACCGGGTGAAGGCTGTCGTCTCACGCATCAACGCAAAGCGGCTGCACGACGCCTCGGGCAACTGGAACCTGTACAAAGAGTCTGATCGCATGCCGCCATTAGAAGTCGATCCGGCGCAATTCGACCAATACCTGCAGGAGCGCGAACAGGCCGACGAGACGCTGGAGGCATACGTCAGCCGGCTGCAGTTGCCTAAACACAAGCTGGTCTACGAGGACCTGCTGACGCGGCGCGACGCAACTCTCAGCGGGGTGTTTGACTTTCTGGGCATCCATCGGCTGCCGGTGGAGGGCAAGACGCTGAAGCACACCAGCGACGATCTACGCGAGGTCATTTTGAATTTCGAGGCGCTGCGCGGCCGCTATGCTGGCACGCCCTATGCGGCCATGTTTGACGAGGTGCTTGTGCCACAGGCCGCCTGAGCCGCGGGAGGAGCCATGCCAGGACTGATCGGGTTGTTCAAACAAACGGACGGCGAGGGCGTGGGCGCGCTGCTGGCCGACATGGCCCAGCAGCTTGAACCCGAGGCCCGTTTCCGGCGCGAGCTGCACCACGAGGCCGAGTTCGGCTTCGGCCGGGTTAGCCTCGGGATTGTGAACGCAGCAGCGCAACCGGCCTGGAACGACGGCCGCAGCCTGGGGCTGGTGATGGACGGCGAGCTGTACGACTTCGAGGCGCAGCGGCAGGCCCTGGGCGGCTCGGCCAACGCCAGCCAGGCCGAGTTTCTGCTGAACCGGTACCTGGAATACGGCGACGATTTCGCCGCGCCGCTGAACGGGGCTTTTTCAGCCGTGATCTGGGACCGCCGCGCGCGCAAGCTGCTGTTGATCAGCGACCGGCTGGGCTTGCATCCGCTCTACTACGCGCACCTGCCCAATGGGTTTGTGTTTGGAGCGGGTGTGCGGGCCGTGCTGGCCGATCCTGACGTCCCGCGCGACGTGGACCGAGTCGCCATCGCTCAGTTCCTGACCTTTGATCATGTGCTGGGCCAGCGCACCTTCATGAGGGCAGTGCAGCTGCTGCCGCAAGGGTCGGTGCTGACGTACCACCAGGGACAAGTGCGCTTGAAGCGCTACTATGCGCTGCGCTATCCCGAGCGCTATCCGCACCGCAGCCAGGGCGAGTTCCGGGAGGAATTGCTGCATCATCTGCGCCGGGCCGTGCGGCGCCAGATCCACACGCCAGCCCCGGCGGGCCTGATGCTGAGCGGGGGGCTGGATTCACGGCTGCTGTTGGGCCTGATGGCGGAGGCCAGCAATGGACAGCCCGTGACCACGTTTACCTGGGGTATCCCGGGCGCCGACGACGTGCGCTACGCGGCCGAGTGCGCGCGGGTGGCTGGCGCCCGCCATTATTTCTTTGAACTCAAGCCGAGCTGGCTGCTCGACAAGGCCGAGCGCGTCGTCGGGCAGAGCGATGGCATGGGCAACGTCGTCAACCTGCACGCGGCCGCCGCGCTGGAGGCCGAGGCCCAGCACGCCCAGATCATCTTCAAAGGTTTCATGGGCGACGCCATGTTCGGGTTTGGGCTGCGGCCGCGCCATTGGGCCGACTACGCCGACGAAGACCGGCTCTGCACCCATCTGGAAGCCTATCGTGACTACGACGTGCTGGACTTCGACCTGCCCGAGCACCCGCGCCTGTTCACTCCGGCGTTCCAGCAGGCGATTGGGGACGAGGCACTGGGCGCCTATGAGGCCGCCATCCGTGAAAGCGGCGTGACGCAGCTGGCGGTTCAGCGGCTGTATATCGACCTGACTAATCGCGTGCCGCGCATGACGCTCAACGGCGTCGAAATGGTGCGTCCTCGGGCCGTGGTGCGGCTGCCATTTGCGGATAACGACCTGGTTGAGTTCAGCCTGCGCATTCCGCCGGGGTTTCACTATGGCCGGGAGTTAGTCAAGCAGGCCTTCCTGCAGGCGTTTCCCGCGTTCGCCCAGGTGCCGGTTACGCCCACCAATCTGCCGCAAACGGCCTGCGCGCGCGAGGTGGCCCTGCGGGCGGCAAGCCTGGTCCGGTGGCACCTGCGCCGGGTTGGCCTGGGCCGGCTGGCCGGCCCCGAACAGCGGCCCTATAAGGACTACAACCTCTGGTTCCGGACCGAACTGCGCGCCTGGGTGACTGACGTGCTGCTCAGCCAGCGCTGCCTCGAGCGCGGCTATTTTAGTGCCGAATATGTGCGCCAGCTCGTGCAGGCGCACATGTCTGGCGATGATCATGCCGTGCGCCTGGGGGCGCTGCTGTCGGTCGAGCTGTGGCACCGGCAGTTTGTCGACGGCGTGCGCACGGGCAGCCGGCGCGCGGCCAGGGAGCTGTCGCCAGCATGATGCTGCTCAAGCAGCTTGTGCGCCGGCGAGTCGACCGGCACTGGCGGGATGCGGTCTGGGCGCTGCGCACCCGTGGGGATGCGGCCGTGCTGGCCGGTGTCGCGCGCGGCAAGTGGAATCTGCCGCACGCCGCCGGCGCCCCGGCCGATCACCTGCGGGCCAGTCTGGCGTGGCTGTGCGCCGCCCAGGAGGCAGCCGGCAACCTGGGTGTTGCCAGTTTCTACGACATGCGCACCGGCGAGTGGGGACCGCTCTATCCGGAGACCACCGGCTACATAATCCCGACGTTCCTGGACTTTGCCGACTTCTCCGGGAAGGCGGAGTTTCGCGAGCGCGCGCTGCGGATGGCCGACTGGCTGTTGACGGTGCAGTTGGAGGGTGGGGCTTTCCCCATCGGGCCGCTCTGGCCCGATTGGGAACGATCGCCATTGGTGTTCGACACGGGTCAGATCATCCAAGGGTTGGTGCGCGCCCACGCGGAAACCGGCCGGGCGGAGTACCTGGCGGCTGCCCGGCGCGCCGGCGACTGGCTGGCCGCCGTCCAGGATAAAGACGGCTGCTGGCGCCAGTTCACGCCGCTGGGCCACGGCAACACCTATAACGCGCGCACGGCCTGGGCGCTGCTGCAGCTCCACCAGGCTGCCGGCGATCCCGGCCATCAGGCCGCCGCGCAACGCGGCCTGCGCTGGGTGCTGGCACAGCAGATGCCCGATGGCTGGTTTGCCAACGCCGGGTTCACGCCCGAGGAAGACCCGCTGACCCACACCATTGCCTACACGATTGAGGGTGTGCTCCAGGCCGGCCTGCTATTGGGCGACGAGGCGCTGATTGGCGCCGCGCGCCGGGCGGCCGACGCGGCCATGGCGCGGCAGACAGCCGACGGCTGCCTTCGCGGCCGCTATGGAAACGGGTGGCGCGCGAGCGTGGAATGGAGCTGCCTGACGGGCACGGCGCAGATGGCTCAGATCTGGCTGGAGCTGTACGCCTTGACCAGTGAGGCGCGCTACCAACAGGCCGCTCGAACGGCCAACCGCCACGTGATGCAGGCGCAGAACACGCGCTCGTCCCGACCGGGCCTGCGAGGGGGGGTTGGGGGATCGCAGCCGATATACGGCGAATATGAGCCATACCGGCTATTGAACTGGGCCGCTAAGTTCTTCGCGGACAGCCTGCTGATGGACGAACGCCAGCGCCTGGGGGCGCCGGCCGGTCTGGCCGCGGCCGAGGCGCGGCGCTGACGACCTTGGGCGTCCCGGCAGCACGCGGCGCGCTCTTTTTTCACGGCTTCCAGACATAGAACTCAGATGCGTGTTTTGTTTGTCAACAGCCGGCCCGATGCAGCGCAACTGCCCGGCGGGGACACCGTGCAGGCACGCAAAACGTTGGAAGCACTGCAGTGCCTGGGGGTTATGGTCGAAACTCGGGCGCCCGACGATCTGGACCGTTTGC
Source organism: Anaerolineales bacterium (assembly GCA_020845955.1). Classification (GTDB taxonomy): domain Bacteria; phylum Chloroflexota; class Anaerolineae; order Anaerolineales; family UBA6663; genus JADLEU01. The sequence continues at coordinate 9,577 of JADLEU010000133.1, read as the reverse complement.
CGGCCTGCGATCTCGCGCATGTCTTCAACATCCAGGAAGCCGAGCCGGCCTGGGCGGTCTGCCAGGCGCTGCAGCGCAAAGGGCTGCCGGTCGTGCTCTCGCCGATCTTCTGGACGATGTATCCCTACTGGTTTGAGGCCGCCGTGGTCGAGCGGCCGCGTTGGCGCGCGCTGGCGCGCGCGTGGGGCAAGCGCCGGGCGCGGCGCGCCTACGTGTCCTGGCAGTACCTGAAGGGGCCGCTCAACCGGCGCTGGCGCGCGCAACGGCGCTTGCTGCAGGCGGCGGCGCGCCTGCTGCCGAACTCGCGCTCCGAGACGCGCCTGCTGCAGCGGATGTTCGCCCTCGGTGGCCGCCTGGAGGAGAAGAGCGACGTTGTGCCAAACGGCATTGACCCGACGCACTATGCCCAGCTCCCGCAGCGCAGTCAGGCCTTTGTGGATCAGTACCGTGTCAGGGATTTTGTGCTGCAGGTGGGCACGCTCAACCCGGTGAAGAATCAGCTCGGATTGGTCGAGGCGCTGCGAGACCTGCCTGTGCCCATCGTCATCATCGGCCAGGCCATGGCGGCCGCTGGCGACTATGGCAGCCGCCTGCGAGCGCGGGCCGCCGCGCGCGGCAACGTTACCTTCGTCGACCACCTGCCGCACGAGGAGCTGCCGGGGATCTTCGCGCTGGCCTCGGTCCATGCGCTGCCGAGTTGGCGCGAGACGCCGGGGTTGGTCAGCCTGGAGGCGGCGGCAGCGGGCTGCCGGGTGGTCACGACCGCGATTGGCTCGACGCGCGATTATTTTGAAGATCTGGCCTGGTACTGCTGGCCCGATGACCAGGCCTCGATCCGGAGGTCCGTGGAAGCCGCGCTCCAGGCGCAGGCCACGAACGGCCTGCGCGAGCGGGTGTTGGAACGGTATACGTGGAAACGAGCCGGCGAGGCAACGCTGGCCGCCTATGAGCGCGCGCTGGACAGACAACCATGAAAGCGTTGATTGTGATCGGCACACGACCCGAGGCTATCAAGATGGCGCCGGTCATTCGGCAGCTTCAGCGCTATCCTGAGCAGGCCGAGGTGACCGTGTGCGTAACCGGCCAACATCGTCAAATGCTAGACCAGGTTTTGCGCCTGTTCCAGATTGTGCCGGATCATGACCTTGACCTGATGCGTGCCAATCAGACGCCCAGCCAGGTTGCGGCCGGGGTGCTCCTGGCAATGGACGAGCTGCTGGCCGCCCGGCAGCCTGATTGGCTGCTGGTGCAGGGCGACACAACGACCGTGATGGCCGCCACGATTGCCGCGCATCACCGCCAGGTGCGCGCGGCGCACGTCGAGGCCGGGCTGCGCACTTACGATCGCGCCAACCCGTTTCCGGAAGAGATGAACAGGGTGGTGGCCGACCATGTGTGCGACCTGCATTTTGCCCCGACGCCCATCGCCCGAGGCAACCTGCTGCGCGAGGGGATCGATCCCCAGAACGTGCACGTCACGGGCAACACAGTGATTGACGCCCTGCAGTGGGCCGCCACCGCCCCGCTGGATCGGGACGCAGAACAGACCCTGACGGATTTCAACTTGCTTGACAGACTCAACGGGCATGGCCGCGCATTGATCCTGGTGACGGCACACCGGCGCGAAAATCATGGGCAGCCCATTGAACAGATCTGCCGGGCGCTGAGCGAATTGGCCCGCACCCGGCCGGAATACCAGATCGTCTACCCTGTGCACCGCAACCCCAACATCTGGGAGCCGGTCCACGCGCTGCTGGGCGGCGTGCCGGGGATCACGCTCACGCCGCCGGTCGATTACCTCAGCCTGGTACACCTGATGAGACACAGCAAACTGATCCTGACCGATTCGGGCGGCATCCAGGAGGAGGCGCCCAGCCTGGGCGTGCCGGTGCTGGTGCTACGCCGAACGACCGAGCGGCCGGAGGCCGTGGAGGCCGGCGCCGTAAAACTGGTCGGGACCGAGCCAGGGCACGTGGTGGCCGAAGTGAACGGCTTGCTGGACAACCCACCTGTGTATGAGCGCATGGCCCGGGCCACCAACCCCTATGGGGATGGCCGGGCCGCCGAGCGGATCGTCGACGTGCTGCTGACGGGCCAGTGCCTGGAGTTCGTGGCCCAAGCGTGAGCGCCGCGGCGATGAACCTGGGCATCGTCATTACCGAGACGTGGGCCTTTTTTGAGGAGGTCTACGACGAGCTCGCCCGCCATCACCGGACGCGTCTGTTTCACCCCCGGCAAACCAGCCTGCCTTTCTTCCAGGAGCGGTTCAATCGGGCGCTGGGTGAGCGGGATTTGCGCCGGTTCCTGAGCTCGAGCGACGTCGTCTTCTTTGAATGGGCGAGCGAGCTGCTGGGCGCTGCCAGCCAGTTACCCAAGGTCTGCGGCATCGTGACCCGGCTGCACCGCTACGAACTGTACCGCTGGGCCGATGGGATTAACTGGGAGGCTGTCGACAAAGTTATCCTGGTCAGCCGGGCCAAGCAACGCGAGTTCATGGCTCGGTATCCCCAGCAGGCAGCGAAGGCCATTGTGATCCCGGAAGCGGTTTCGCTCGAGCGCTTCCAACCGCACCCGCGGGCGTTTGGCGGACACCTGGGCATCCTATGTAATTTGGCGCCGCGGAAACGGGTCTACGAACTCATCCTGGCCTTTTACGAGCTGAACCGCCGAGAGCCCGGTCTGCACCTCCACATCGGCGGCGGAGAGCATCCGCTCTTTCCAGACTATCCGCACGCCTTGCAGAGCCTGGTCAGCAAGCTCGGCCTGCAGGACCAGGTCACGTTCTATGGCCGGGTCACGCGGCCCGAAGAGTGGTACAGCCAAATTGACATCTTCATTTCGAACAGTTATTCCGAGGGCTTGCAGGTCTCGCCCATGGAGGCCATAGCCGCCGGCGCTTATTGCCTGGCGCACCAATGGGACGGCGCCGATGAGCTTCTGCCGGAAGCCAGCCTGTACTACACCGAGCGGGAGCTGGTTGAGAAGGTGTTGGAATACTGCCAGGCGGGCGAGGCCGAGCGGCGAGCGCGGCGGGAGGCGCTGCGCGCCAAGGTTGCCGAGGACTTCAACGTTGACCGCATCAAGGTCCAGATCCGCGAGACCATCGAACAAGTGGCGGCATGAGGATCGGCTTCATTATGCAGCAGGGCGTGGAAATCCGCCGCCCGCCATACGATGGACCAGCCAACCACGTTCGTGAAGTCCTGTCGGAACTGGCCGGCCGCAGCCACCAGGTGCGGGTGGTCGCGGGCCTTGAGGGCGCGATCTGGCGCAGCGACGACCTGGCGCGGTTTGACCGGGTAGCGCCGAAGTGGCTGGATGCCGGGCCACTGCGGCTGTTCGAACGGGTCGTGCGGCGGGTGCAGTCTGAGCTGAGGCTGCCCTACGCGGCGCTGTTTGACAGCTGGCGCTTCGCGCTGGCCTGCTGCCAGGAGCTGCGGGAGTGCGACGTGTTTTTCGAGCGCATGAGTTGGATGGGTTATGGTGGCAGCCTGGCCGCCGCGTGGCTGCGGCGGCCGCTGGTCAGCGAATATAACGGCGATCACCTACATGACCTGGAAGCCAAAGGGATTGCGCCCACCGGGGTGCAGCGGCAGATCTCGGTCGCCATTATGCGCGCCATTGCCCGCCGAGCCACGCACGTCATCGCCACCGGCGATGGCTGGCGCGACCATTTCATCCAGCAATGGCAGGCCAGTCCTGCCAGAGTCACGGTTGTCGAGAACGGCACGGCCGTGGTGCGCCTGCTGCGCCGTGAGCAGCTGCGGCCATTTCAAACGGGCTGCCCCGAGCGGGGGCCGGTCACCATTGTTTATCTGGGCGGTTTCTACCCCTGGCATGGGGTGAGCATTTTGCTCAAGGCCTTCGTGCGCGCGTTGCGGGCGGTCCCGGCGCTGCGGCTGGTGTTGATTGGCTCGGGCGTTGGCGAGGCCGAGGCCCGGCAGCAAATTGCCGAGAGCCAGCTGGAGGCGCAGGTGGCCTTGCTCGGCCAACTGGCGGCCTCTGATTTTGCGGCCCAACTGGCCCAGGCGGACGTCGGTGTAGCGCCCTATTGCGGCTGGAAGGAATTCTCGGGCTTGAAACTCTTCGACTATAAAGCAGCCGGGCTGGCCATTATCGCCTCCGGCCAGGATGGCAAGCCCGCGACGCTCAGTCACGAGCGGACGGCCCTGATTGTGCCACCGTGCGATGAAAACGCCCTGGCGGACGCGCTGGTGCGGCTGGCGCAGGATGCGGGGCTTAGGCAGCGGTTAGGCCAGGCGGCGCGGCTGGAAGCCGAGCAATGTCATGGCTGGGACCATACCGCCCGGCAATTGGAGCAGGTGTTCGCGCGGGTAACGGGCGGTTTCCAGCCGGATGGCCGCAGCCTATGAATGGCCCGATGCCGCCCAGCGAGCAATTCCAACCCGGCCTGGTCAGCATCATGATGCCGGCCTACAACGCCGAGCGCTTTATCGGAGCGGCCATTGAGAGCATTCTGGCTCAAAGCTATCTTGACTGGGAGTTGATCATCGTCAACGACGGGTCGACGGACGGCACAGCCGAAGTGGCCGCGGGCTACCAAGATGAGCGAATTCGGCTGCACACCCAGCCAAACCTGGGCGAAGCAGCAGCCCGGAACGCGGCTCTGCGCTGCATGCGCGGCGAATTCCTGGCGTTTCTGGACGCCGACGACCAGTGGCTACCCGATCATCTGCATCTGACCCGCGCCTATCTGAGTGGGCATCCCGAGCGCTCGGGGGTGTATACCGATGGCTACTACGTCGAGGGCAGCGGCCAGCGGTTGGCAAAGCTCTCCGCGCATCGCCGCGGCCCCTTTGAGGGCGATCTGCTCGAGGCCCTCATCCGGGCGTCCGACGTCTTCGGGCCGCCGATCTGCATTGTGCTGTGCCGGCAGGTGGTGACTGAAGCGAAACTGGGCTTCGACACCGGAATTGTCATCGGTCCCGACTGGGAGTTCACCACGCGCGTCGCGGAGCGGGCCAGCTTCGGCTACATCGATCAGCCGACGTGTCTGTACCGAGTGCACCAGACCAACATCACGCTGACCGCCGGCGCGACGCGCCGCCGGCTCTCTCTGGCGCGCTGCCGCGAAAACGCCATCAAACTGGCAGGCTTCAGCCGCTGTTCGCTGGCGACGCGCGTCTATGTCTTCTATGACCTGCTGGTTGATCTGTTGACTGGGGATCCGGAGCGGCAGGAGGCCATCTCCCGCTGGCCGGAGTTTCGCGCCTTGCCGGCGCAGGAGCGCGCCCGCCTGTTCCGCTTAATGGCCAGCCAGGCGGTGTATCACGGCGGCCGAGCCGAAAGCATCCGGCGCTGGCTGGCCGAAGCGCAAGCGTTGGATCCCCGAGATTGGCGGGCGCGTATGGTAGCGCGCCTCTATGCGGCCAGCCCCGCCGTGTGCCGGCTGGCACTGCAGGCGAAGATGGGGCTGCGCCGGCGCTCAGCGGTCGAGACGCCATTCGGCTCCATGAGTTGACCGTGTCGAATGCCGAGTTCTCGCAGTATTTCTTCCTCCAGGCGGCCGTCATCCTCGTGGCTGTGGGCGCCATGGGGCGGCTGGCGCAAAAGCTAGGACAGCCGGTTGTCATTGGCGAGATGGTGGCCGGGATCGTTTTGGGCCCGTCAGTGCTCGGCTGGCTGTTCCCCGAAACGCAGGCACGCCTGTTTCCGCAGGCAACCATTGGCGTGGTGTACGTCATCAGCCAGGTCGGCCTGGTGCTTTACATGTTCCTGGTCGGCGTCGAGTTCCAGATTGGCCTGATTGGCGATCGCATGGGGCGCGCGGCCGCGGTGTCGCTGGCCGGCATCCTGGCTCCATTTGTACTGGGCGGCGGCCTGGCGCTGCTGCTCTTGGACGACCTCAGCCTTTTTCCGGCCAGCGTCGGCCGCTGGGAGGCGATGCTGTTCATGGGCGCGGCCATCTCTATTACGGCCTTCCCGGTGCTGGCGCGCATCCTCCAGGAACTGGGGATCGACAAAACGCCGCTCGGGACCGTGACGCTCGGCGCTGCCGCGGTCAACGATGTTGTTGCCTGGTGCCTGTTGGCGATTGTGTTGGCTAGCTTCAGTGGCGACACCCGAGTGGCGCTGTGGGCCTTTGCCGGCGCCCTGGTGTATGTGCTGGTGGTGCTGGGGGTCCTGCGGCCGGCGCTGCGCTGGGTCGAGCGCCGCGCCAAGCGCAACAACGACCTGGGCGCCCTGGCCATGACGCTTCTGATCATGCTCTTAATGCTGGGCGCCTACTTCACCGATCGTATCGGCATTCATGCCGTCTTTGGGGCTTTTGTGCTGGGTGTGGCGATGCCGCGGGGCATTGTGACGCGTGAGCTGGAACGGCGGCTCAGCTCCCTGGTGCGGACCTTCCTGCTGCCGCTCTTCTTTGTGTACTCCGGCTTGAACACCCAGCTGGGGCTGGTCGCGCTCAAGCCCAGCCTGTGGGCCATTCTGCTTGTGGTGCTGCTGGTGGCGATCGTGGGCAAGGGCGTGGCTTGCGGCCTGGCGGCTTTCTGGCGCGGCGAACCCAAACACCGCGCGCTGGCAATCGGCACGCTGATGAATGCCCGCGGGCTGACCGAGTTGATCATCCTCAACATCGGCCTCGAGCGCGGCGTGATTGCTCCGGCGCTGTTTGCCATCATGGTGGCCATGGCGCTGGTGACCACGCTGATGACGACACCGTTGTTCCGGTTTATCTGGCATCGGCGCCAGCGGATGCTGAGCGCCGCCTCAGTAGCAGGGCCGGGCGGCAGCTGAGCCCACCGACGGTCGTTCGACGCGAGCGCCGCTGGCCGCGTGAATTCTCAAGACCGTGCCTGCCTGGCCCGGCCGGGACAGGTCAAGCCGCGCCGGGGTCACGCCGCTTTCGGTAGCTGGAAAGGAAGGCGATGGATTTCTCGTGGAGCGATGAACAAGTGGCCTTTCGCAAGGCCGTGGTGGAGTTCGCGCAAGGGAGCCTGAACGGGGCGGTCATCGAGGGCGATCGCGAGAGTTGCTTTTCGCGCGAGAAGTGGAACAAGTGCGCCGAGTTCGGCATCCAGGGCCTGTCGTTTCCGGAGGCCTACGGCGGCGCGGAGGCCGACATCCTGACCACCATGCTGACCATGGAGGGGCTGGGCTATGGCTGCCGCGACAATGGGCTGATCTTCGGCATCAACGCTCAAATGTGGAGCGTGCAGATGCCGATCTTGTCCTTCGGCACAGAAGCGCAGAAGCGGAAGTACCTGCCGGGGCTGATCAGCGGCGCACTGATCGGCGCGCACGGCATGTCGGAGCCGGGCTCAGGCTCGGATGCCTACAGCCTGCGCATGCGCGCCGAGCGCCGTGAGGGCGGTTACGTGCTCAACGGCACGAAGATGTTCGTCACCAACGCGCCGGTGGCCGACCTGGCCGTGGTGTTTGCGACCGTCGACCCGGCTAAAGGCATGTGGGGCGTGACGGCCTTTGTGGTGGAAAAAGGCACGCCAGGTTTTCGCGTCAGCGGCACGATGGACAAGATGGGGCTGCGAACTTCGCCAATGGGCGAGCTGATCTTCGAAGATTGTTTCGCGCCCGACGAACACCGCCTGGGACCGGAGGGCGCCGGTCTGAAGATCTTCAACCACTCAATGGAGTGGGAGCGCAGCTGCATCCTGGCGAGCCACATCGGCGCGATGGAACATCAATTGGAGACCTGCGTACAATATGCGCGCGGGCGTGAGCAATTCGGTCAGCCAATCGGCAAGTTCCAGTCTGTCGCCAACCGCATCGTGGATATGAAAGTTCGGCTCGAGACGGCCCGGCTGCTGTTATACCGCGTGGCCTGGCTCAAGAAGTCCGGCCGGCCGGCTGCCATGGAGGCGGCCCTGGCCAAGCTCTATTTGAGCGAGAGCTTCGTACAGTCGAGCCTGGACGCCATCCGGGTTCACGGCGGCTATGGCTATATGACCGAGCAGGGCGTGGAGCGCGACCTGCGGGACGCCGTCGGTGGGACCCTCTATTCGGGCACGTCTGACATCCAGCGCAACATCGTCGCCCGGCTGTTGGGCCTGTAGGAACCGGCCAGGAGAGACACCATGCGCAGCCGCTATCTATTGCACCAGGCCGTGGCCCACGCGGCCGAGCAGGCCCCGGAGCACGAGGCCGTCCGCTGCGGCGCCGAGAGTCTGAGCTACCAAGCGCTGTTCGAGCGCTCGAACCGGCTGGCGCGCATGCTGCGGGCCCAGGGCGTCCGCCGCGGTGACCGGGTCGGTATCTATCTGAACAAAGGACTGGACTCCACAGTCGCCATCTACGGGATCCTGGCTGCCGGCGCCGCCTATGTCCCCTTGGACCCGCTCGCGCCGGTGGCTCGGGTGGGCTTCGTAATCCAGGACTGCGGCATCCGGCACGTGGTCAGCGCCGAGGCCAAGCGAGACCCACTGAGCCAGATCATCGCAGCGAGCTCGCCGCTGGAGTGTGTGCTTGGCCTGGGGCCTGGCGAGCTGGCGGCGCGGGCGGTTCCGTGGGAGGCGGTCAACGCTCTGCCGGGCGACCCGCTCGACCTGGCGATTGTCGAGCAAGACCTGGCCTACATCTTGTACACCTCTGGCTCGACCGGCACGCCTAAGGGCATCATGCACACGCACCGCAGCGGCCTGAGCTTTGCCGAGTGGGCGGCCCAGACGTATGGGCTTACGGCTTCCGACCGGCTGAGCAACCACGCGCCGCTGCACTTTGACCTGTCGACCTTTGACTATTTCGCCGGGGCCCTTGCCGGCGCCACGACCGTGATCGTTCCCGAGGCAGTCACCAAGCTGCCGCCGTCGTTGTCCCGGCTGATGGCTCAGGAACGGCTGAGCGTGTGGTACTCGGTTCCGTTTGCCCTCATCCAGTTGCTCCAGCGTGGCAATCTGGCGGCGCGCGACCTGGGCGCGCTGCGCTGGGTGCTCTTCGCCGGCGAGCCGTTCCCGACGAAACACCTGCGGGAGCTGATGGCCCAGCTGCCGCAGGCACGCTTCAGCAATCTGTACGGGCCGACCGAGACGAACGTCTGCACCTACTATCACGTGCCGGCCCTCGAGCCCGAGAATGACGAGCCGGTGCCGATTGGCCGGCCGTGCGCCAACATCGAGGCGCTGGTGGTGGACGGCGACGACCGGCCTATGCTGCCGGGGGAGGTCGGGGAACTGCTCATCCGTGGCGGCGTCGTCATGCGCGGCTACTGGGGCCAGCCTGACAAGACCGCGCGCGGCTTCTATAGGCGCCCGGCGCTCGAGTACCTGGAAGACACCTTCTACCGCACCGGCGACCTGGTGCAGCAGTTACCGGATGGCAATCTCAGATACCTGGGACGCAAGGATCGCCAGGTCAAGACGCGCGGTTATCGGGTCGAGCTGGACGAGATCGAGGTGGCGCTGTTGGCGCACGTGGCCGTCGAAGAGGCGGCTGTCTTCGCCGTGCCAGATGGCATGGGCAGCAACCAGATCGAGGCCGCCGTGGTTCCCAAGCCGCAACCGGGCGTCAGCACGGCCCAGTTGTTCGAGCACCTCGCGCAGCGGCTGCCAGCCTATGCCATTCCGGCTCGATTGGTCATCACCGCGGACCTGCCGCGCAC